>VHCO01000121.1 GCA_016871715.1 Verrucomicrobiota bacterium | reverse complement strand
CGTGACAGCCCAGACAGTACTGCCCCAACAACCCTCGCACCGCCTCCCCCTCCCGGCCCAACCCGCCCCGCTCCGATACCTCCGGCTCGCCCGCCGCCAACCGCGACCCGTCCTCGGCCGACCACGCCCGCGCCAGGCACAATAGCGAGAGCCCCAAACACCCTAGCCGCCTCGCGCGGACCGCCCAGCCCGCGCGCGCCGACCGAGTCAGGTTCTTGTCAGTCATGGTGATGAAAAGTATGACGCCGCCTTGCCTCCGGCAACCGCTTTTCCTTCCCGGCGCCGCGCCCGGAACCCCGGCCCGCGGCCACCAACTCCACCCCCGCCTGCAACCCGCGGCAGACCTCGCCAGCGATTCCCGTTTGACGGCCGGCCAACGATACGCTGTATTCGGCCCGACAGAAACTAAACCGACCCGGCCGCGACCGGTCGAACCGCTAAGCCACCTCATGAAGACCACCCTCTCTCGACGTTCCGCCCTCAAAACCCTCACCGCCGCCTCGGCCGCCGCCGCCAGCACGTCGGCCCTTTGCCCCCGGTCGTCCGCCGCCGACCCGCCCGCCGGCGCCCTGCTCAAGGGCCGAGTCCAACACTCGGTCTGCAAATGGTGTTACGGCAAGCTCTCGCTCGAGGAGATGTGCCAGGCGGCCAAGCGCATCGGGCTCAAGTCCGTCGAGTTGCTCACGGTCAGCGACTTCGCCCTCCTCAAGAAATATGACCTGGTCTGCGCCATGGTCAGCGGCGTCCCCGGAGGCATCGCCAAAGGCCTCAACCGGCTCGAACACCACGACGCCATCGTGCGCTTCTACGAGGAGACCGCGCCCCGCGTTGCCGAGGCCGGCTTCCAGAACATCATCTGCTTCTCGGGCAACCGGGCTGGGATGGACGACGAGACGGGCCTCAAGAACTGCGCGCTTGGCCTCCGCCGCATCATGCCCATCTGCGAGCGGCACAACGTCGTCGCCGTCATGGAGTTGCTCAACAGCAAAATCGATCACCGCGATTACATGTGCGACCGCACCGCCTGGGGCGTCGACCTCTGCAAGCGCGTCGGCTCCCCCCACTTCAAACTCCTGTACGACATCTACCACATGCAAATCATGGAGGGCGACGTCATCCGCACCATCCGCGGCGACGACGCCAAGGGAATCGAACCCGCCGCCCCCTACATCGCCCATTACCACACCGGCGGTGTCCCCGGCCGCAACGAGATCGACCAAACCCAAGAACTCTACTACCCGGCCATCATGCAGGCCATCGTCGCCACCGGCTTCAAGGGCTTCGTCGCCCAGGAATTCATCCCCAAACGCCCCGATGCCCTGGCCTCCCTCCAACAAGGCGTGGCCATCTGCGACGTCTGACCGCCTCGGTGGCGCCAACCCCCGTCGTCAACCACCGACCCAGCCTCCCCCGCCAGAACGCGGTGGACCCAGCTAATCGACCGCCACATCGAACTCGAGCCGAGTGCGGGCGTCGGTCTGCTCGTTGCGAATCTCCATGCTCTTCAGTTGCCAGCGGCCGTCGACCTTGCGGAAACTCCCAATCGAGAATTCCTTCTTCAGCCGGCCCGCCGCGTCGTAAGCCTCAGCGCGCAACAGAGCGCGATGCTCCAGGTCGATCCAGGACCACACCCGAGCGTAGCCCTGCGCCCCAGCCGCCGGGTTCAGGCTCTCCAGCACCCGACATGACCGGCCCTTGCGCATCTCGCTCTTCACCAACCGTTGCTCCGGCCAATGCAGAAACTCCAGACCCAAATCCGATAGCCAAAACTCGGAGCCCGCAAAAGGGGTGGCCGCTGCCTCCCCGTACACCGTGACCGCTGTGCCCGCCCGCGGATCTCCCTCGCCGCTGCGGATGTAGTCGTACCGATTGGGACTCCCGTCGGACCGTGTCACAATCAGCGTCTCCCGCGGCGTCCGGTCCGGGTTCAGAGCTTGGTACAGAGTCTGCCAAGAGCTTTCCCCAATCCGCACATCGAGGGTGACCGGAATCGACTCCTGCCACTTGCCGCGGCCGTCCCGCAGCCGCAACAGCCCGCTGGACCTGGATTCATGGACCGGCACCTGGCCGCGCAACTCGACCGCTAGGGCTTGGCCATCCGCCTCGGCCAACCGGCTCGGATAGGGTGCCGCGGCACCCGACCCGCCAACGATCACGCAGACTACGAGCCACCCCCGGGCAATCTGCGCCCAGGTTCGCCTCGCCCAAACCTGTACACCCACCATGAGGGACCCGGCGGTTGGCATCTTCATCGCAACTCGAAGGCTCTTACTCCGCATCCCATCGCCCATCCCCGCCGCCGAGCGGGCCCCCGCTCAGCCGGCAACGGCGGCGCGCGCCCTGCGATGCCTCGGCTCGGCCACCGCCAACCGGGCCCCATCGCCCGAGGGCCAGCCGCGCAGCGCCTGGGGCAACGCCTCGGCGATGTGGCTCACAAAGTGGACCTGAACACGCTCGCGCACCTCCGGCGGCACATCGCTCCAGTCCTTCCGGTTCTGCTCCGGAAGAATGAGCTGGCGAATCCCCGAGCGCACCGCGGCAAGCGCTTTCTCTTTAATCCCGCCCACGGGCAAAACGCGCCCGCGTAGGCTGATCTCGCCCGTCATTGCCACGTCCGAACGGATCCGGTGCTGGGAGTAGAGGGACACCAGCGCGAGCACAATGGTCAGGCCGGCACTGGGCCCATCCTTCGGGGTCGCCCCGGCCGGGACATGAATGTGGAGGTCTTGCTTGTCGAACTCACTGAAACTGAGCGACAGGGCGCGCGCTTGACCGCGTAGATAACTCAAAGCCGCTTGCGCGCTCTCCTTCATCACTTCGCCCAGCGAGCCGGTCAAGAGCAGCTTGCCCGTGCCCGGCATCCGCGTGGCCTCCACATACAGAATGTCGCCCCCCACCGGCGTCCAGGCCAGCCCCGTCGCAATCCCGCACTCGGTAATCGCGCCCGCCCGTTCCGGCACGAACCGGACCGGCCCCAGGTAGGTCTCGAGCTCCCCGGGTTGGATGGTCATGGGCTCGAGCACACCCCGCTGGCGCACAAACCGACGCGCCGCCTTGCGAGCCAATGCCGCAATCTCCCGGTCCAACTGCCGCACCCCAGCCTCGCGGGTGTAGTGTCGGATCAGATGGCGCAGCGTGGCGTCGGGCAGACGCACCAATTTCGGCTTCAAACCGTGCTCTTCCATCTGCCGAGGCACAAGGTGGCGGCGGGCGATTTGGAGCTTCTCCTCGGCGGTGTAGCTGGGCAGCTCGATAATCTCGAGCCGATCGCGCAGCGCAGGATGCACCGGATCGAGCCAGTTGGCCGTGGTGATGAACAGCACACGCGAGAGATCGAACGGCAAATCCAGGTAATGATCCACAAACGCGTGGTTCTGCTGCGGATCCAGCACCTCGAGCAGCGCCGCCGCCGGATCGCCACGAAAGTCCGCACCCACCTTGTCCAGCTCATCGAGCAACACCACAGGGTTCTTGCTCTCGATGCGGCGCAAACTCTGCAGGAGTCGCCCCGGCATCGCCCCCACATATGTGCGCCGATGCCCCCGAATCTCGGCCTCGTCCCGCATCCCACCCAGCGCCAAGCGCACAAACTTCCGACCCAGGGCGTCCGCCACGCTGCGCCCAAGCGACGTCTTCCCCACGCCGGGGGGACCCACCAGACAAAGGATCGGCCCCTTGATCCGTTGGCTGAGCTTGATCACCGCCAGGAACTCAAGTAGGCGGTCCTTCACCTTCGCCAAACCATAATGCTGCTCGTCCAATATCCGCTCCGCCGCCTCCAGGTCCAGCTTGTCCTCCGTCACTTTCCCCCAAGGCAGGTTGATGATCCAATCCAGGTAGTTCCGCGCCACGGTGTATTCGGCCACCGCCGGCGGAATCTGGCGCAGTCGATCCAGTTCCTTCACCGCCACCTGACGGGCGTCGTCCGGCAGCGCGGCCTGCTCGACCTGCGCCCTCAGGCTCTCCCACTCCGGGTTCCCCTCCTCGCCCTCACCCAGCTCGCGCTGAATGGCCCGCATCTGCTCTCGCAAAAAATAGTCCCGTTGGGTCTTCGACATCGAGCTGGACACGTCCTTCTGGATCTTCGAGCCCAGCTTGAGCACCTCCAACTCCCGCGCCAACAGCGGCAGAAGCGTCCGCAACCGCTCCTTCACCTCGACCAGCGTTAGCAGGTGCTGGCGCTCGGCCAGATTCAGGTTCAGGTTCGGCGCTACCAAGTCCCCCAACCGCCCAGGGTCCTCCACGTTTAGGGCGGCAACCTTGACCTGCTCATTGAGCGCCGGGGACAACTCGATGACCTCCTCGAAACGCTCCCGCACATTCCGCGCCAGCGCCGTCGTCTCGACCGACTCCTCCTCCAAATCCTTCAAAATCTCGTGCCGCGCACGCAGGTACGGCTCCCGCGTCTCGAAAGCCACCACCCGCAACCGCCTTAATCCCTCCACCAACACCCGCACCGTGTTGTCCGGGATCTTGAGCATCCGTAGCACCCGCCCCGCACAACCCACCTCCCACAAATCCTCCGGTCCGGGATTGTCGACATCCGCCCGCTTCTGCAGGATCAAACCCACAAACCGATCCCCTGCCACCACGTCGTCAATGAGTCGAATGCTCGCCGCCGACTCGACCACCAGCGGTACCACCATGCCCGGAAAAATAACAATGTCCGATAGCCCCAAGACCGGCAACACCTCGGGCAATGACCGCGCACTCGGCCGCACAGGAGCTGTCTCGCCGCCGGTCGCAGGCGTGCCCAGGATGCTGATGAACTCGGTGTCGGGCGTGCTCATATTCGGGCGCTCGTTGGTGGTTAGATGCACCCGCAGCCCAAAAAGTTCACGCGAAATCAGCTCTCCGCCGTCGCCACCGGCACCGGACCGGGGAGACCTTGACTCGCCGTCAACCCCGGTACGTCAATGCGCAGAAATCCGTTCTGATACGCCGCTTTGGCATGGCCCAAATCGTAACCCGGCGGAAGCTCGATCAAACTCTCGAACTGCCCGTAGTTGATCTCCATTACCACAAACTTGCACTGCGGTGCCCGACAACAATCCCGCCGCACGCCGCTGATCCGAAGTTGGTTGCCGTCGACGGTCAACTCGAGATCCTCCTTGCGCATGCCCGCCAACTCCACCTTGATGACCAAGCCGCTCTCGGTCACATACACGTCGGTGTTTGGCGTCCAGGAAGCCTCCGAGGAACTCTCGCGACCACCCGCCAATTGTGGTCGCATCGTGTAATGCGCATTCGAGGAAATCTTGTTCAACGCCATTTCGCCCGCAACCTAGTGCAACCTGGCAGGGCTTTCAAGTCGGCTTTGCCCCCCGCCTCTCGCCAGCGCAACCCCGCCTGGGGCCCCAACCCGCCCGCTGCACCGCAACCGGCACAGCCACACCCCGCCCCGCCCGACCGCCGCCGCCGGCGCCACCAACTCCATAGCATGATCCCACCCGTCGCGCCCACCACCCCCAGCGCCGCGATCTGCTGCCAATCCATTCCCATTCCCATGCCCCCACTCTAACCCGATCCCCGCCAGACCACCAACCCCAACCGTTCCCTTTTCCCTCTCTCCTTTATGTCTCGATCGCCCCCCGCCACCTCCCTTTCGTCCTTTTGTCCCCGTTGTCCCTCTTCCGTCACTTCCGTCCCTCTCCATCTCCACCCCTACCCCGACCAGACAAATTCTTTGACCGGTTTGTTATAGTTGACACCACAGCGACAGCAGATGCCCCCCGTACTCGTTGGCCTGACGCCGCGTCTTGCCCCACTCCTCCATCGCCCCTCACCCGCCCCATAGCCCGTAACTCCGACAGAACCGAAGCTGCAGGGCCAAAGCCGACACTTGACCAGCACCGGGCCAGCGTCTAAATGTCACACCAAACGGGGAGCCGATCCGCGTTGCGGCGAGTCCAAGCAACGCGCAGGCTGAGAGGGCGGAGAGCGCCTCCGCCGACCCGATGAACCTGATCCAGGTAATGCTGGCGAAGGGAGCCCGCGACCTCCCTCCCCCGCTGCACAGTGGCCGGTTCGACCGACCGCCAGGCATCTCCGGGCAGGCCCAACCCTACGGATACGGAACCGATGAACGCTAGTCTCGAGAACGGAAACCAACCGCCGCGCGGGGAGAACCTGCCCCACTCGCGGCGCGTCTATGTGCCCGGCCAACTCTACCCCCAACTGCGCGTCCCCATGCGCGAGATTGCCCTAGCCGCCACCCCCCGCGCCGACGGCGGGGTGGAAGTCAATCCTCCCGTCCGCCTTTACGACTGCTCAGGGCCCTGGGGTGACCCCGACTTCACGGACGAGGTGGTGCGCGGCTTACCAGCCCTGCGCCACCCCTGGATCCTGGCCCGCGGCGATGTCGAGGAGTACGACGGGCGGCCCGTCCAACCGATCGACGACGGTTACTTGTCCTCAGTCCATCGCGAGCTCCACGGCAGGCTCCCGAGCTCGGATCCGCGGTCCGCAATCGATCCCTCTCCCGTTCCACCCCGCCGCCCGCTCCGTGCCAAGCCAGGTCAGCGGCCCACGCAACGCGCCTATGCCCGCCACGGCATCATCACCCCCGAAATGGAGTTCATCGCCATCCGCGAGAATCAAGGCCGCCAATGGCTTGCGTCCCAGGGCGACCTTCATCCGTCCGGCATACCCGCCGGCACAGGGCGCCAACCCCCAACCGGGAGCAGCGCCGCGGGTACCGATCCAGCCGGCGCGTTCGCCCCTGGAGTCTTCCGGCGATTCCCCCAGCGCCTGCCCGCAGTGATCACGCCCGAGTTCGTCCGGGCTGAGGTGGCCGCCGGCCGGGCGATCATCCCGGCCAACGTCAACCATCCCGAATCCGAACCGATGATCATCGGGCGGAACTTCCTGGTGAAGATCAACGCTAACATCGGCAACTCGGCCGTCGCCTCGAGCATCGAGGAAGAAGTCGACAAGATGCGCTGGGCCACCCGATGGGGAGCCGATACCGTGATGGACCTCTCGACCGGGAAGAACATCCATGCCACCCGCGAGTGGATCCTGCGCAACGCGCCCGTGCCGATCGGCACCGTGCCGATCTACCAGGCGCTCGAGAAGGTCGGCGGCCGGGCCGAAGAACTTACCTGGGAGATCTACCGTGACACCCTCCTGGAGCAATGCGAACAGGGCGTGGACTACTTTACCATCCATGCCGGAGTGCTCCTACGGTTCATCCCGCTGACAGCCCGGCGCCGTACCGGCATCGTGAGTCGGGGCGGAAGTATCCTGGCCAAATGGTGCCTAGCCCATCACCAGGAGAACTTCCTGTACACGCACTGGGACGAGATTTGCGAGATCCTGGCCGCATACGACGTCGCCTTCAGCATCGGCGACGGCCTGCGCCCTGGCTCGATTGCCGATGCCAACGACCCAGCCCAGTTCGCCGAACTCGAACTTCAGGGCGACCTGACCCGGCGGGCCTGGGCGCAGGACTGCCAGGTCATGAACGAAGGCCCAGGCCACGTGCCCCTCCACCTGATCGAGGAGAACATGGCCCGACAACTCGAATGGTGCCATGAAGCGCCCTTCTACACCCTCGGCCCGCTCACCACCGACATCGCCCCTGGCTACGATCACCTCACCAGCGCCATCGGCGCCGCCATGATCGGCTGGTTCGGCACGGCCATGCTCTGCTACGTCACCCCCAAAGAACACCTCGGCCTGCCCAACCGCGAGGACGTCAAGGCCGGCGTCCTCGCCTACAAAATCGCCGCCCACGCCGCTGACCTCGCCAAAGGCCACCCCGGCGCCCAGTACCGCGATGACGCGCTCAGCAAGGCCCGCTTCGAGTTCCGCTGGGAGGACCAGTTCAACCTCAGCCTCGACCCGGAAACCGCGCGCGCCTTCCACGACCAAACCTTGCCCCAGGACAGCGCCAAGACCGCCCATTTCTGCTCGATGTGCGGCCCCCACTTCTGCGCCATGAAGATCACCGAAGAAGTCCGAGCCTACGCGGCCGCGCGCGGCCTTTCCGAGCAAGAAGCCCTCCACCAGGGCCTCGCCGATAAGGCCCGCGAGTTCACCGCCAAGGGAAGCGAGGTCTATACCCCAGCCTGAACCTAAGCCGACTCGCGGACGTGGACCCTCCAGCGGATTAAACATTATTCGCCAGTCTTAATGTAGTTGACAGGACAGCGCAACCGCCAGAGTCGCCTTGAGTTTCGCCTGCCCTCCTAGCCCCAACCCAACAGGCTTGGGTTAAGATACCGGTCGCGAGGTCCTGCTGTATTGACCAGGTTTGTCATCGTTGACTGTAGTGCCCCTGGGCCACGCCACTGCCACAGGTCAGGCGGCCAACTCACGCTGCTTCGGGATGGCACCCTGGGGTGGAACCGGCGGCGTGCGCGCGCTGGCTTGGCCTCCGGCTGACCACTCCTCGATGAGCCGGTACACAACCGCAAGCAGCGTGGGCCCCAGAAACACGCCGATCACCCCAAAGGCCAGGGCGCCGCCCAGCACCCCGAAGAATATGAGGACGAAGGGCATCGTGCTGCCCTGGCTGATCAGCCAGGGCTTGACGAGGTTGTCCACGCTGCTCACGCCCAAGCCCCAGACGATCATGAAGATCGCCCAACCGGTCGATCCCTGATTGAACAGCCAAATGACCGCGGGAATCCAGACCATCGGCGGTCCGACCGGTACCATCGAAAGGAAGAACGTAGCGAGCGCCAGCAAAGCGGCACCGGGCACGCCGGCAATCCAAAAGCCAATGCCAGCTACCCCTCCCTGCACCAACGCAGTGCCGAGGATCCCATAGACCACGCCGCGAACGGTCTTGCCAGCCACCTCGAGCAGGCGCTTGCCGCGCTCGCCTGCAATTCGGCCGACACCGTGGGTGAGACGATCGGCAGCGGTCGCCCCGTCGCGCAGAATGAAGAAGGCAATGAAGACGCTCAGGGCCACCTCTGTGGCGCCTCGTCCGATGGCCAACCCGACTCGTGGCAGCCAAGAACGAGTCCATGTGATCAACCGCTTCAGGGCGTCGACCAGTCGAGACTCATCCCCACTGGAGGGCACCTCCGTGGTCATGGCCGGCGGCGTGGCCTGCGAGGTTTCTGGCCTACTGTCCGGCGATTCCTCGACCGCCGCCCGCCCGACCTGCCGTAGCCACTTGGCAGTCTCATCGGCGAATTCGATCCAATAGCTCCGGGCCTCTTCGCCCACGATCGGCACCTTGTGCAGCCAGCCCGGCGCGGCCGGCGGCCCGGCTTCGATCCATTTGCGCGTGGCTACGCCCAAGGCCCGCGCATTATCGGCCAGACTGAAGCCAATCACGACAAACGGAATCAACAACACGACCGTGATCGTGAAGGTCGTGAGGGCGGCCGCAAGGGTACGCCGGTTTCCCATCCAGCTTGTCAAACGCCGATGCACCGGCCACAGCGAGAAGCAGAGCACGACCGCCCACATGGCCGACGAAAGGAACGGCTTCATGACCACAAAACTGCCCATCAAGAGCAGGGCCAGTGCCGTGACGGCGAGAGCCTGCTCGATCCGCGATCGTCTCAGTCTTGCGGTGCCTTCCATGCTTCAGGCCTTTGGTCGCTGTCGCAACTTACGCAGTCACTCACTCACAGGCAAGCTGTGCTTGGCTCCTGATTCCCAAAGAGGACGCCCGCGGCGACCTCGAGGTAGGGCGGGCTGTCCCAGACCGCCGGATTAGCCGGGCGGTTCCGCGCTGGCGCCAAGACCCGGTTCCTGGCGTAGGCGGGCGAGGACCTCTTGCGCGAGGACCTCGTAAGCTGCGGCACCCGCGCTGTACTTGTCGTAGTGAATGATGGGTTTGCCGTAGCTCGGGGCCTCGGCTAGGCGCGTGGTGCGGGGGATCACGGTATCGAAGACCTTGTCCTTAAAGTACTCGCGCACCTCGCCGACGACGTGCTGGGAGAGGCGCGTCCGCCCGTCGAACATGGTCATCACGACCCCCAGCAGTTTGAGGTTCGGGTTAGCGCCGGACCCGCTGAGTTGATCCAGCAACCGCGTGATCATCGAGATCCCCTCCAGCGAGTAATACTCGCACTGGAGCGGAACCAGCAGGTAATCGGCGGCCGTGAAAGCGTTGAGGGTGAGCGTGCCTAGTGAGGGAGGGCAATCGACCAGGATCAGGTCGCGCTCAGGATCTTGGCGCAGCGGTTCGAGCGCCAGCGCTAATCGCCGCAGGTGCTGCTCGAGCCGGGGCAATTCCACCTCCGCACCGCACATGTCGAGCTCGCTGGGGATCAGCTCGAGCCGGGGGAAGGCGGTGGGTTTGATCTTGTCGACTAGGCGCTCCTCGCCGAGCAAGGCCCCATAACAACTGCCGCCTTCGAGCTTCTCGACCCCCAACCCGCTGGTCGCGTTGGCCTGCGGGTCCAAGTCCAACAGTAAGACCCGCACACCCGACTCCGCCAAGCACGCCGCGAGGTTGACTGAGGTCGTGGTCTTGCCGACTCCCCCCTTTTGGTTGGCGACGGCGATGACTTTCGTAAGCACGCGCCCGATTAAAGGCAAGGGGATCGGGCAATTCAAGGCTTTCGCCGTTTGACTCGGCCGCCCGAGCCGCTACCGTACCGGGCATGTCACGCCTCTGGTTGCCACCGCTGCTGCCGCTGCTGTTGGCCGCATGCGCCACCCGCGCCGCGGACCTCAGCCTAGTGCGCGTGGGGGATGCCTGGCGCTGGTTCAAGGGGCGCAGCGAGCCCTCGACGCCCCCGACCGCTTGGCGCGCGCCCGACTTCGAGGACTCCGCCTGGCCCAGCAGCCCGTCGGGGTTCACGTTCGACGCCTGGGGCTACGAGGCCACGACGTTCATCGAGCCGATTCGCGATTACAGCTCGGTGTACTTCCGCCGGCAATTCACCGTCGCTGAGCCGAGTCAGGTGCGTTGGCTGGTGTTGCGCATCGATTGGGACGGCGGCTTTGTGGCGTACCTCAACGGCTTCGAGGTCGTGCGGCGCGGCCTAGGGCAACCAGGCGTGGAAGTTGCCTTCGATGCCGCGGCCGAGTTCCGGTTCCGCGGCAGCACGGAGGAGATTGACCTTTCGAGCGCGATCCCGTTGCTGCGGGCCGGCCGAAACACCCTGGCGATTCAGTGGCACAATTCGGTTCCGCTGTACGGTGGCGTGGGGCTGGTGCCGGAGTTGCTCGCCAACTTCACCCGCGGACCCGTGGTCCAGAACCTCACCCCGCACAGCGTCCAGATCGTCTGGAAAACGCCCGTCCCGGCCGATACCCAGGTCGAGTACGGCCCCACAGCGGCGTTGGGCTGGCGCTACTCGGACACGAACCGCGTGACCACCCACCTGGCCACGCTCGACGGTGAAGGCGGCCTGCGCCCGAACACGGTCTATCACTACCGAGTCGGCAGCCGCGCCGGCGAGGACAGCCCGGCGGCATGGTCGCCCCCCCTCGCGTTTCGTACGTTCGCGGCGGCGGGGCCGCTGAGTTTTGCGGTGACCGCGGACGTTGGGTTAGGCTCGGTCGCGCAGTACAACCTCGCCCACGTGATGGGCAGGCTCGAGCCGGACCTGGTGCTGTTGGCCGGCGACGCGGTCTACAGCCGGTTTCGAGCGGGGCTGGCGGATTTCCGGTTCTTCAGCGTCTACCGGCCGCACATGGCGCGGGTGCCGTACTACGTGGCGGCGGGCAACCACGACACCGTGCACATTGCCGGGACGGACTTCTTCGAGGCCTTTTTCATGCCCACCAACTCCGTTGCGATGGACGAACACCAAGCCGCCGGCACAGGCCCGGAGCATTACTACTCGTTCGACCACGGCGACGCCCATTTCGTGGCGCTCTATGTGCCCTTGATGTGGCTGCAGCACGAGCTCAAGGAGGGCTCCGCCCAACTCCGCTGGCTCGAGCGCGACTTGGCTGCGTCCATGAAGCCCTGGAAATTCCTCTTCCTCCATCACCCGGTCATGAGCTCGGGACCGCACGGCGGGGATGATTACTCCGGCAACGGCGTCCCGGACACGGTCGACCTAGCGCGCCTTCTCCTCCCGCTGGCGCAACGGTACGGGGTGCAGGCGATCTTCTCCGGCCACGACCACAACTACGAGCGCTTCAACCCCACCTGGGGCGTCTACCCGATCGTCACGGGCGGTGGCGGCGGCAACCTCTACTACCTTACCCAACCGCACCCTGCCAGCGCCCAATTCCAGAGCCGCTACCATGTGACGCACGTCCGCGTGCGAGCGGAGGAGCTCGTGCTCGAGGCCGTGGACGAGCAGGGGCAAGTGTTCGACTCGATGTTCATCCAGCGCATCCCGCCGCCACCCACCCAGCGCTACGCCGCCACCCACCATACCCCCGTGGTGGAAGCCATGTCAGCCAACGACGGCGACGGCAACATCCTTGACCAACGCTTCGACTTCCGCGGCGATCCCATCCCAACCGTGTCGGGCGACTTCGCCAACCTCGGCCGGGTGTATGTCAATTACGATGCGACCCATCTGTACGTCGGGTTCGAGCAGGTCAAGCTGTACTCGGGCCAGGACTTGTTCCTGTTCATCGAGTCACCGGGCCTGCCGGGCGTCACCAACCTCGTCGGCCTAGGCAATGGCCTCCTGGACCCCGACGGCCTGGGCGCCGATGCCCTGGATTTCCTCGAAAACCTCGCCTTTGCCAATTTCACGCCGAACGTGGCCTGCATCCTGGGCGACGAGTTCGCCGATGCCACGTCGCGCGCTTTCCGCCGCACCAACGTGCTGGCGTCCTATGACGGGCGCCTGCCGCTGCCCGGCGTGCCCACCCAGGCGCCGTTGGCGGGCGGCCAAGGGGTCTTCCGCCTGGATGCAGAACTCACCAGTCTGCCCGGCGCGCGTCTCCAACAGTACAATCGCTCGCCTCAGTCGGCTCCCGTACCCACGGAACAGAATGCCAACTTCATCGAACTTGCCCTGCCCCTGGCCGAGTTGCGCCTGACGGATTCGGATCGCCTCAAGCTCGGTGCCGTCGTCGGCAACGGCCCCATGCCGGGGCGTCCGATCACGGCCGGACGCGCCCTCGACCGCGCCTTTCTCGGTTACCGCCTCGAACACTCGGGCGAGCAAACCGCGGTGCTTGAAGGGATCGTCGTTGGGCTAGGCGGTCCACCGCTCGAGTTACGCGCGGAGCGGCGGCCCAACGGTGCGCTGTGGCTGGGGTGGTCTGCGGTCATCGGGCGCGCGTACACCCTCGAGCAGACCGATGCCTTGGGCCAACCGTTCCGCAACATCGACTCGCACGTGTTTCCCCGTGCCGCAACGGCCCGCGAGGAGCACTACGAGGATGGGCCGCGGGGCCCCATCCCAAGCGGGAGCCGCTTCTATCGCATCAGAGGCGAACCTTAGCCCGTGATTAGCGTGGCTTCCCCTCATCTGCCGCAGTACTCTGCACCCCGTGACACGGCATTGCCATCATTGCGGTTGGGAATGGACCTACAGCGGCCTGCCGGGCCGCAGTGACACGTGCGAGCGCTGCGGTTTCGAGCTGCGGGTGTGCCTCAACTGCGTTCGCTACGATGCCCGGGCGGCGCACCAATGCCGCGAGACTCGCGCCGATCCCGTGGCCGACAAAGACCGCGCCAACTTCTGTGAGTGGTTCGACTTCGCCCGCCGGACCTATGTGCCAACCGGCGAGCCCGACCGGACCGCGCAGGCCCGGGCGCAGTTCCGCAAGCTGTTTGGGGACTAGAGCTCGAGGCCGGGCCGGCCGACCGTACGGTGGGGAGTACGATGGGGAGTTGACTACCAGGCGATCGGCCGCTCAGACCTCACTCAGACTTGGGCCAGGAGCACGACGTAGTTCTTGCCGTACTTCTTGGCGCACTTTGGGCAGGTCGTGTAGAAAACGTAGAGCTTCTTAAGCTTCTGCTGTTTGGCGACGACGTACCCCTTCATCTCCTCGACCCAGTTGCGCACGTTCTTGTAGGGACCCTCGAACACCTTCGAGAGGAACGTTCCGGAGAGGGTCACATTGGCCGCGTTGGGCACTTCCTTGGTCACCCCGATGTATACATCGGCGCCCCAGAGCGAGTTCTCATCCGCCAGAATCACTTGCTCGTCCGCCTTCGCCCCAGCGGCCTCGATCCGTTCCATGTTCCGCTTCATCACCGCGCCGAAGTTGAGCGGGATATGGAGGAAACTTGTGACGCGATCCTTCACGAATTTCCGCTGCGCCCACTGCAGTTCCTGCCCATCCCAAGGTGCGGGGGTGAACGGAGGACAACACTCAGTCTTACTGTGCTCGCTCATGCAGATTCCTTTCTCGCTGGTGGCTGCCGCCGTTAACCCCGGCAGCCTGGTTGGCGCCCTTAGGTGAGATCATAATTGCAGCCTAGCCGCCCCAGCCAAGGTGTCGAGCGCTTTTTCTCTCCTCCGAGCCGGTCCCGGTCGGATAACTCTCCTCCTGGTAGGGCGAGGCAAGAGCCTCGCCCTACCGGCACTCGAGCTCTTAGGGCAGCATGACCACGCGGTAGTAACGCTGCGGCGCCGGGCCGGGAACGGTATCCGTGAGCGCGGCCTCGACGCCCGCTGCGGTCACCTCACCCACCGGTTGCCAACTCAGTTCCCCAAGGCTCGAGGTGGCTTCGAGGCGGTACCGCCGACCGGTTATCGCACTCCACCGCAAGGTGATGCCGCCATTCAACTCGAGCGTCAAGGTCGCGATGTGTGGAGGCGCTGCAGGCGCGCCGTTGTTCGCCGCACCGGGCGTGGGCGCGGGCAATAAGGCAGGCGCCGCATTCAGCCACCGCGACGACGGATAGCCAAACGCTTCGTCGTCTCCCAGGTCGAAGTACTCGAGATAATCCACCACCGCCGGCTGGCCGTTTTGTAACCGCGCGAGCACCACCACCCCCGAAGCCGGCGCCAGCCGGAAGTTGGTGTGCCACTCGCTCGCTGTGGATTCAGCCGGCTCACCGTCAGTCCACACCACGCGGTATTGGCCAGCCGCAAGGCTCGCTCCTTCGGGGAAGGGCCAGCGCGTCAGATTGCCGTAGCTATCGGACAGGAACCAGCCCTGGAGCGATGCGGCGGCCGCACCGGCGTTGTGCAACTCGATCCACGGATCGCGGTCTCCAACGCGATCCCGCAGCCCGGTCGTGTTTTGCGCCAGGACTTCGTTCAGCCACACCTCCGGAAACGGCTCCAGGCTCGCCCGCACCGAGTTGGCCCGCCCCGGGGTAGCCGACTCGCGGCGCACTTCGATCGCCTCGGCGCTCAGACCAAAAGCAATGTCGCTGCTGCCCGGATTGGTCTGGTGCACCTCGACCGCCAACACGTTCTCGCCTACCAGCAAGTTGTCCACCGGCACGACCAACGGCCCTTCCGCGATCGCGTTGTTGACGGTGCGGTTGGCGGGGGTGCTGCGCTCGACAGTAACGCCCTGAGCCATCCCCAACCGCAGGGGCAGTTCCTTGCCGTTGAGGTAGAACACCGCCCCATCGTCAATGACCGTGAGGAGCTGTAGCGAGGCGCCCTCTGGATTGCCCGCAAATTGGAAGCGCGTCCGGAAATAGTAGCTCATCTGGCCGAGCGTCAGCGGTGTGGTCTTGGGCCAAGGCAGCGCCGCGTCTTCCACGTACAACAGCGCTCCGCCACTGGGCCAGGCCGAATCGTCATAACCCAGGTTCGTCCAGCCCGACGCCGGATTGGCGGCCTCCTGCCAATACCGCCAGACCGCGCTGGCCGGGATCACGTTGCGCGGCGCGTTGGTGCTCACTCCGCTCACAGCGGCCCAGTTGGCCACCCGGGCATTGTCCTGGCTCGGATCCAGCAACTGGAGCGACGGACCACCCCCGTTGGCCGCAGCCGGCCAGGGCGCCCGCGCACTGAAGCTGACCCAGTCTACCAACTCTTCACCGCCCGTCGCCGGCCGCCACAGGCCCAGCCACCCTCCCAGCGACCCCAAGCGGTCGACATAGTCACCAACCACCGGCACCGCTGTGCCATAGACCGTCCGGAACCGCACCACGTTTTTCGCCACCGCCAAGTACGCGCCAGGCGCGAGCACCGTTCCCGCCGGGAATGCAAAGTCGTAGCCAGCTAGCCGCCAACCCTCGAGCGACCAGGCCGTGCTCGCCGACCCGTTGTGCAGTTCGACGAACTCCGCCCCGCTGGCGTCTGGGCGGTACATGATCTCGTTAATCACAATTCGCACCTGGGCAACCACCACCACCGTGAACGTCTGGCTTGCGCTCCGCGCCTCGATCGCATCGTCGGTGACCCGAATCGTGATGCGGTTGGTGCTCGGCGGAACATCCACGCCGATGGGCCAGTTGAACACCCCGCTTTGCGGGTCCACACTCGCCCCCGGCGGCGCGCCAGGCTCGAGGCTGAAACTGAGCTGTTGAGCCGGTCGGTCGGCATCCGTCGCCACACTCGTGAAGGTCAAGACCGCCCCCTCGCCGACCGTGACATCCGGTATGGGCGCCAACTGCGGCGGTTCGTTCTTCTCACTGACCACGATCGAAAACGCGAACGAGGTCGATAAACCGCCCCCGCCGCTCTCGGTGGCGCGCACGACCACGTTGTACGAGTTGGGCCCCTGATCCTCCGTCGGCGTCCAGGTCACCAAACCCGTCAGCGCGTCGACCGCCAGCCCGGAAGGCCCAGCCTCGATCGTGTACCGCACCGACCGCGGCGGCGTGTCGGGGTCCCGCGCCTGCAACGCCAAGCTGAAGAGCGCCAACTCCTCGACCGTCTGGAGGTCCACAGCCCCAAACTCCGGCGGGTCGTCGACCTCGGTCACTGTCACGCGGAACGCTTGGCTCGCACTCAACGCCGGCGCGCCGTCGTCCGTCACGATCGCCGTCAGCGTGTACTCGCCCGGCCCTTGCTCCTCCGTCGGCCTCCAAGCGAACTCGCCGCTGAGCGGGTGGATGGCCGCCCCGGCCGGACCGCCGGCAGCTAGACTGAACTGCAACTGCTGGCGCGGCAGATCCGGGTCCGACGCACGGACGGTGAAGACCAGCAACGTTCGCTCGTCGACCACGCGGTCGACGATGGACTCGAGCACGGGGGCCTGGTTGACTTCGCGAACCGTGATGGTGACGCTCTGGGCGGCCCACCGCGGCGGGCTGCCGTTGTCCGTCGCCCGCACCGTAAAAGTGTGCTCGCCGGGCCCATCGGCCTCGGCGGTGGACCAGCTAAACACCCCGGTGACCGGATCGATCGCCGCCCCCGCGGGCGCGCCCGCCAAGGAGAACGTCAGGGTCTGGCCCGCATCCGGATCGGTCGCGCCGGCGGTGAAGGTCACCCGTTGCCCCTCATCGACGAGGCGGTTGCCGATGGGCGCAAGCACCGGCGGTTGGTTAGCCGCGGCGAAAACGTTCGGCCGGCCCGGACTCGGCACGTCCATAAACCAGAACGGCTCGGCGGAACCGTCCGGAAAGCGGCCTTGGCTGATGTTGTCGGCCTGCGGACCGAAGGTGACTTGGTCCACCGGTGTGCCGTCGGGGGCGAAGAGGCCGATCGCTTCGCCTGCGGCGGCCAACCTGAAGTTGACATGGAGCTGAGTGGCGGTCGTTTGTCCGGTCTCTTCATCGGCCCAAACCAAGAGGAAACCGCCCGGCGGAATGACCGTGCCATTCGGGATGACCGACTTGGTTCGGTCCGTCAGCGTGTCGGTTAGCGTGTAGGCTGACAGATCCACCGGCGCCGTTCCGGCATTGTACAACTCGAACCAATCGTCGGGGTCTTGATCCGCGGGGTCGAGGATCACGCCCGTGTTGCTGGCCAGCCATTCGTTCACGAACACCTGGACCTGAGGTGCGGCCGGATTGTTGGCCGCCCCAGGCGTCGGCAGGTGAAACAAGCGCCGCTCCCGCGGTTGGCCATCCGGGTAAGAACCGAACGAAAGTCCGTCAGGCAACGACTTGTAATTGAGATAATCGAACACGACCGGCGCGCCCCGCTGCAGGCGCACCAGGGCAATCGCCCCGCTCCCCGGTGCCAGCCGAAAGCTCGTGTGCAGTTCGCTCGGCACGGATTCCGCCGGTTCGCCGTCCACCCAGAGCCGCAGGAATTCGCCCGAGCCGATGGTCGTGCCCGCAGGGAAGGCCCACTGCGTCAGATGGTTGTAGTCTGACGTGAGGTAGAGCCCACCCAAGTCGACCGCCGTCGCGCCCGGGTTGTGCAGCTCGAGCCAAGGATCCCGATCGCCCCACCGATCGCGCGGGCCATTGACGTTCACTGCCTGGACCTCGTTGAGGTAAACCAGGGGAAACGCCGGCAGCGAATTGGCCACTGAATTGGCCCGGCCGGGCGTGGCCTGCACCGTGTCATTCGTGCGGGCGGCTGCCCAGTTGCCCACCGACCAGTTGTCCACCAGCGGATCGATCAGTTGCAGCGAGGGCCCACCCCCATTGGCCTGCGCCGGCCACGGCGCCTCGCTGTCGTAACGCACCTCGTCCACCATCAAGTCCTCGCTCGGGCTCGCCCCGGGTCGGACCAAGCGCAACCGTTCGCCATCGTTCTGCAGGGCCCCAGGAAACTCGCCCATGGGGAGCACAGCGAACCCATGCGCCGCCGCAAAGGCGTCGCGGTTCTGGGTGATGACCGCATAGGCCCCAGGACCTAAGACCGCCCCGGGTGGGAAGGTGAAGCCCGCGCCCTCGAGCCGCCAATTCGCCAGGTCAAACGTCGCCGTCGTCGAGGTGTTCCACAGCTCGATGAACTCCGCGTCCCGCACTGCCGGATGATACATGATCTCGTTGATGACAATCTGCCCCGCGGGCGAAGGCAGTTGGGCGCCCGTGTAGTCGATCGTAATGCGGGCCGCCATCCCCGGAATCGGCCGCCCCCAAGTGTCGAGTCCACCCACATTCAACACGTTCTGCCGACTCGCCAGCGCCAGCGGGAGCGTCCAGTTCACCGTCGTGCTCCACGTCACCGGCACCGGCACGCCGTTCACCGTGAGTGTCCGAAGCGCAATCGGCGCGCGACCGGTGAGGTTGACGACCGCCTGACTGGTGCTGAAGTTGTTGCCGTTGTTGCTGGTTATGGCTAGCGCCGGCGTGTCGAACGATGCCACCCGGTTCGCTAAGTAATTCCGCCGCTGCGCCACCCAACTCTTGATCGGGTTCGGCTGCGCCACACTCACCCCGTTGGCCCTCAGCGCCGCATATCGCCCCTCCACAATGGGATCGAAATTCGCGTTTTGCAGCGGCCCAGCAATCGCGTCTAGATACGCCCGCAAATACACCCGCTGGAAAGCCGGCGTGTTCCACAGCCGCGAAACCGTCGGATCGTTCGCCCCAAAGATGTCCGTGCTCGGCCCGTCGCTGCCCGATCCCAACACAAAATCGATGTCCCAAGGAATCATCTGGAACCGGCCGTTGATGGGCCTGTAAATGTACGCGTTCTTGCCCCGATTATACCCGTAGGCGTCCCAGTTGCCCACCGAGTGCTGCAGCGCAAAGTTCCGCATCCACACCTCGACATCCACCAGGTTCTCCACCTGCGCCACCAGATTCGCCGCGCTCTGATTGACCGCCGTCACCAGGTTGAAGAAATGGGTGTAGTCGTTCGCCGAATACACCACCGCCCGCTTCCGCCATGCCCACCGATAGCGCGCCAGTTTGTACGCCCCACCCGTCGTCGTGAACGACTGCAACGTGGCGTCCCGGCTAAACGTAAACCGCCCCCGCGGATCGTCCGGGAACTCGAACCAGTCCTCGATCTTGTACAAGTCCCCGTCGGGACCCTCCGGCCACCAACGGTCCGCGTAGTAGCCGTTCGGCTCCTCCGCATCCTCGTACACCTTCTGCTTCTGCGCGCCGTTCTCGAAGAAAAACACGTGCCGCCGGTTCAGCGTCGGTATCCCCATCTGACGCCCAATCCAAAACGCCGCCTGCTCCCGCTGCGCGCTGTCGTCGTTGCCCAAGTTCCCTACCGTCACCAACGCCAAGTCGCGCGCC
The DNA here is from genome assembly GCA_016871715.1 of Verrucomicrobiota bacterium. Lineage (GTDB taxonomy): Bacteria > Verrucomicrobiota > Verrucomicrobiia > Limisphaerales > J093 > VHCO01. The sequence continues at coordinate 3,580 of VHCO01000121.1, read as the reverse complement.
CCGAGAAACCGGTCATCGTCGGGAAAAGCGAACACGTAGTCGGACCCCACACTGCCGCTGTGCCAAGGACTGCCCTTGGCGCGCATCTCGAAGTTGTAGATGACCCGAGCATCGTTGTAGACGAACGTCGCGTCCAAGTTGTCGTTGGCCAACGGCTCCCGCTGGCGTAGCCAGTCGTAATCCGCCCGCCGTTGCCACAACCGATACACCCCGAGGTTCCCCACCGGCTGGCTCTCCCCCCAGCGCACCAGGCACTCGCGCGTCGGCGCCTCAGCCGGAAATCGCGCGGTCGCCGCCCCGCTCACCGGCGCGTCGGTGGCTTCGACATGAAAAGCGACCAGCGTGCCTGCCGATTGACCCGGAATCCGCGCCGAGTACACACCGTCCCCAGCCACATCGTCCCCGCTGGTCCCGTCGTCCCGCAGCAGCACCGTCGCCAAACTGCTCCCGGGGTCCACCCGGTACCGCAACCGCGCGCTGCCCACCCCGTCCGGGTCGGTCAACCGCGCGGTGACCAGCACCGCCTGCCCGCTCGCCGGCAACACCGGCGCATGCGTCACGTCGAATATGGCCGGACCCGCGTTGAGCACCGCCCGACTGTTGCGAGCGCCCGGCGTGCCGAGATTCGCAGGCACCAGCATCCGGTCGGCCGCCTCGAGATAGCTGCCCCGGATCCGCAACATGAACTCAGGCCAACCCTTGAGCCAACGCACCCGCGCGCGGAGCGTCGCCGTCGAGTTGTTGGCCAACGCAGGATTGATCGCCGTGAAAATGCGGTTCACGGCGGTATCCCCGCGGCCCGTCGCCCGCACGTGCAAGCAGGCGGTCCCCCCCACGCCCGTGCCCGCCTCGAGCGCGCTCGCGCGGTGGTTGCCCTGGATCGTCCAACCCGCCGCCCCCGACTCGAAGGCCGAATTGCTCAGCCGATTCGCGCCCCCGCTAGGGATGACCTCAACATCGTCCACCAGACACTCCCCCGGCCCCTGCAGCATGATCTGCAACCGGTTCGCGGACCCGCCATCGCCGTGGTCGAGCCGGCCCGTGAACTCGATCGTGCTCCAAGGCGCCTTGGCGCTTTCGTCCGAGTCCGCCCAATTCGACGCCTGGCGATGATCGCTGTGCGGATCGATCAGTTCCAGACTGCTCCCTAACCCATCGCTCCACCGCCCCCATCGGCCTCCCGTGCCATACGTCACTTCGTCCACTTCGATCGCAATGCGGTTGGTCCGCACCACACCAAACTCGTTCGTCGATAAGATGACGTCCGGCTTCGCCAAAGCCAAACGCTCGCCCCCGTTGGCCAGCGTGCCGCCGAAGTCGCCAAAAACCGCGGTGCTGCTCACCGTCGGGTGATTCGCCAAAAGCCGCACCCGATCCCGAGCCACCACCGCATAACCGCCCGGCCCAAGGACTGCCCCGGCCGAAAACCGGTAGCTGATGCCGTCCGTGAACTCCCAACCCGCCAGGTCGATCGCCTGCGCCGTCCGGTTGTACAGCTCCACGTACTCATCGGCGTTGTCCCCCGACAGCGGATGGTACATGATCTCGTTGATCGCCACCTCGCTCACCCGCCACGGAGCGTTCTCCGCCGCGGGCGTTGGCCAACCTAACCGGCGTGTCTCCGGCGTCCCGTCCGGCGAACGGCCGCTCGCAACCCCGTTCTCCTGCGCGCCAAACCGCACCGCATCCACCACCCGCGTCCGGCTCGGATCGAACAAGTAGATCGTCTCGCCCGCCGCGTTCAGGCGAAATCCCAGTTGCACCTCGTCGAACGCCACAAAACCGCGCGGTGTCAGCACCGTTCCCGCCGGAATCCGGAAGCGATTGGTGCCCGGGTCATCCGTCAACACGCAATCGGCCAGGTCCACAGGCTCGTTGCTGCGATTATACAACTCGACAAAATCCAGTTGCGGCAAGTCCGTGTGGGCCAGCCACTCGTTGATCAGCACCGCCCCGAACGGATTCGCCCTCACACTCTCCATCCGACCCGGCGAACCACCCATCCGGTCGCTCGCCCCCCACGCCCGCACGTCCCCCTCGCCATACGATGGCCGCGCCAGCACTAACGAATGCCCCGTCCCATCCGCCGCCACCGGCCAGGGCGCCCGCGACCCGTACTCGACCTCGAGCAAGACCGCTCCCTGCGGATTCCGCAGCCGGATCGTGCCCTGATCGTTGGGTAGGTTATTCGTACTGGCAAACGGACCCAACACGCCCGTCAGTCCGTAAATGGCCCCCAAATCCGCCGGATCCCGCGCCACCACCGCAAAACCGCCCGCCGGCAGACGGTACCCGTCCGGAAACCCGAAATCCACACTCCCGCTCAGGCGATGCCCCGTCAGGTCCTGCGCAATCAGGTCCGCGTTGTACAACTCGATGAACTCGCCTTTGCGCCCGTCCATCCGTTCCGCCGGATGATACATCACCTCACTGATGACCAGCGGCGTCAGCCGACTCGACGGCCCCAGCGTCTCCCCGCGCGGCGTATAAGCCACCACGCTCCCACCGGTCACCCGCCCAACCTCCCGAATCGACACCGTCGCCCGCCGGGCGTTGTCCCGGCTCCCCACTGCCCACCCCAAGTACACCGTGCTCGGCATGCTCAACGCCGCACTGCCAAGCTGCGTCCACCGTTGACCATCGTAGCTGGCGTAGCCGGTGAATTGGTTACCCACCCGCCGCAAGCGCAGCCAGGTATCCGGATAGTTTGCCGGGAAAAAACCCGCCCGGTTCGCGGTCGCACCAGGGTTCGACCGGCTCAGCAGATAACATCCCACCGTCGCCGGCGTCGCCAGGGCAGCCGCAAACCGCGCATTCGCCTCCAGCGTCTCCCGCACCATCAGCCCACCCTGCGCAAACGGATCCGTCGGGTCGAAAGCAGCCAACCGGCCCCGCTCGTCAAAATCCCCACTCACACGCTTCCACGCGAATGCACCCGTGTCCGCCGTGCCGCCTAACTCGCCGCTCCCAGCAAGGTCCATCCCGCCCACCACCGGCGTGGTCACCCCCGCCAAGGGCGGGTTGCCCAAGTCCACTGTCGCGTACTCGACCGCGACGAAACTCACGGTGCTTCCAGGCGCGATCGGGTTCCCCACCTGGGCCTGGTCCAGCACCCCGTCCACCGTGAGCGTATAGAGCGTCCCCAATGACAAGGTCGACGTCGTCAGAATCACCACCGCCGCGCTGCCACCGTACGCCGCCCCTGTCACCCCCACGCCTCCATCCAGACGGTAATTGGCCGCGGTCGTCGCGCTCGGGGCCGACACCGGCTCCGAAAACGTAACCTCGACCTGGTTCAACCCGAGATTACGCGCCTCGACCAAGCGCGGCCGCACCGTGTCCGGAGTCACCGTGAGCACCGCCTCGCGACTCGTCACCGTCCCCAGGTTGTTGGTGATGTAACAGCTAAACCTCGCCCCCTGATCGCTCATCCGCACCGGACCGTACTCGTAGTCCGGACCCGTAGCGCCCGACAACGGCGCCCCGTTGCGCCGCCACTGGAAGCCGTACACCCCCACCGAGGCAAGCCTCACACTGAACCGCGCACTGCCGCCCTCCACCGCGGTGGTGTCTGCCGGTT
>VHCO01000120.1 GCA_016871715.1 Verrucomicrobiota bacterium | reverse complement strand
CGTCGGTCGGGTTCTGCTCGGCCGGAACCCTGACCAGGATATGGAAGTGATTGGACATGATGCAGTAGGTGATGACCTCGAGCCCGCAGAAGGTGGCCAGGCGCCGGAGGAGCCGGACCAAGGTTTCTTTACCGAGGTCATCCAGGAGCCGTTGGGCGCCGACGATGCGCGAGACGCAGTGGTAAACGGCCGGTCGCCCTTTGACTTTGATGCGAATGCGAGAGGTCTTCATATCGGACTGAACGTTCGCGGCCACGTTACCTATGGCACTCGCTTTGTCAAGTGCAATAATTCTGTCATTTAGATCATTTAGCTCTGGTTTTGGCAAACCAAGCCACCAACCTCAACCCGACCCAACCTCATTCTTCGCTCCGTTCCGTTCCGTATACTCATATTCCGTATAGCCACAGCAATCGGCCAGGCGGCGTGGGTGTCGACGCGCGACAAAAGATTAGACCGGACCTAATGAAATTGACGCGGCATCGCATCGGAGAACAGCGCATAGCATAGCATCGTCTCGTCGTGCGCCATGAGCACCCGTCTCCTTCGTTCGTCTCCGCCGGCGACAGCACCTGGGCATGATGAGCGTCCGCCTCTCGACTCTCATCTCATCGAACCGACCTCGAAAGAGGGTGAGACGGCTCGACACAAGTGGTCGGTGTCAAGGTGTCGATGTCAATGTCTTCTTTACCATCACCTGATCCTCCCACCCCGCGAGCGCGAGGGGCTCTAGAGTTGCGGGTCAAAGGCGACTCGCCGAGTCGTCAGGCTCAAAGACCAAGGCCCATCCGGTTGCGTATGCGCAGGCTCGGCAAAGGGTCTGCCTTGCTTTTTCCGTTCGATACGGTATTTTCAGTTGCGACAGAAATAAACGACTATGCCGAAGCTCAGTGCGATCCAGCAGAAGTTCGTCCTCCACTGGGGCGAGATGGGCAGTCGCTGGGGCCTCAATCGCACCGTGGCCCAGATCCACGCTCTGCTCTACTTGTCCCCGCAGCCGTTGCCGGCGGAAGACATCGCCGAGACCCTCGATGTGGCGCGTTCGAACGTCAGCGCCAGCCTCAAGGACCTGCAAGGCTGGGGCGTCGTGAGACGCGTCCATGTCCTGGACGACAAACGCGACCACTTCGAGTGCCTCAAAGACGTCTGGGAGATGTTCCGCGTGGTTGTCGACGAGCGGAAGAAGCGCGAGATGGATCCTACGCTCCGGTTGCTGGAGGAGTGCCTCGCCGATGCCGCGCGAGACCCGGCCACCGACCGTTATACCGAGGAACAACTCCGCCAGCTGCAGGACTTCTTTGTCACGGCCGCCGCTTGGTACGATCAATTGCGAGCTTGGCCGCTCGCCGCCGTGCGCAAGTGCGTCAAGCTGGGCGATCGAGCCCTCAAGATGCTGAGTCCCTAAGCCCTGAGCCTCACCTCCCCCCCGATCCGCACTCTCCAAGATCTCGCTGAACCCATGAACCGAGGCTGTTCAGAGCCAGAGCCCCCATCCACCCGCGGCTGGATTTACTTCGACGCCGCCTGCCGGATCTGTGCCGCCGGCGTGGCCCGCTGGGGTGGGCTTTGGGCCCAGCGCGGCTTCCGTTGGTTGCCGCTGCAATCGCCCGAAGCGGCGACGCGCCTTGGGGTGAGCGAGGCTGCGTTGGGCGAGGAGATGAGACTGCTGCTGCCCGAGGGCCGAGTGCTGGGCGGCGCGAAGGTGTGGGCGTTCCTGCTGCGCTCAGTGTGGTGGTTGTGGCCCCTGGGGGCGCTGATGGCTGTCCCCGGGCTAAACCGATTGAGCGACGCCGGTTACCATTGGATCGCCCGGCGCCGGCACTGCCTGGGCGGGAGTTGCGCTCGGCGCCCCGCGGAGAAACGGCGGCACCGCACGATCCCCTTCGTTGAACTGCCATGACCACTCGACGCATCATCCTGGCGGGCGGTAGCGGTTTCTTGGGACACCAGCTAGCCGCCCATTTCGCCGCGCGGGGAAACGAAGTCGTGATCCTTTCGCGCTCGGCTCGCCCCCTCGATCGGGCGCGCTCGGTCGTCTGGGATGGAAGGCGCTTGGGGGTTTGGGCAGAGGAGTTCGAGGGCGCCCGCGCCGTGATCAACCTCGCTGGACGCTCGGTGGATTGCCGTTACACCGCGCGTAACCGACGTGAGATTCTCGAGTCGCGTGTCCATTCGACGCGAGTCGTGGGGGAAGCCATCGCGCGCTGCCAAACATCGCCGCAGGCCTGGCTCAACGCCAGCACCGCGACGCTTTACCGACACACCTACGGGCCGCCGCATGACGAGTCGAGCCAGGACATGGATTCGGCCAGCGAAGCGAAGGACGCCTTCTCGGTCGAGGTAGCTCAAGCCTGGGAACGGGCTTTGGCCGAGGCGCACACCCCGCACACCCACAAGGTGGCGTTGCGCACCTCGATGGTCCTCGGCCATGGCGCCAACAGCGTCTTTCCCGTGTTACGCCGGCTGACGCGGCTGGGTTTGGGTGGCCGCCAGGGCGATGGCCGGCAGTATGTCTCTTGGATTCACCAAACCGACTTCTGCCGCGCGCTCGAGTGGGTAATCGACCACACCGAACTGATCGGGCCCGTGAACATCTGCGCGCCCCATCCCCTACCCAACGCGGAGATGATGCGCCTGTTCCGACAAGCCTGCGGCGCGCCCTTCGGCCTGCCGGCCACAGCGTGGATGCTCGAGTTGGGCGCGTTCGTCCTCCGCACGGAGACGGAGCTCATCCTCAAGAGCCGGCGCGTGGTACCGGGTCGGCTTCTGGAGACGGGCTTTGAATTCGCCTTCCCAGAGATGCGGAGCGCGCTTGCAGAGTTGAACCGACAGGCCTGAGCTCAGCGCAGCGCACCGGCAGTAAGTCCCTTCTCAGCCTGGGCACGACTGGCCCCCGAATCCTCCGCGAGGCGCCTGCGGTCTGCCAGCGCGGGCGAAACCTGGCAGGCTCCTTGTGGGGCGCGGGCGGCCAGCTCCGCTGGGTGCACGTGACCGTCCGCGCTCCACCTCGCCAAGGCTCCGGGCTGCTATCCGAGCGCGACTCGGGTGTTGGCAGGGTCTCCCGAACCACGGTAAACCAGAGCCCATGCAGACCCATACCCAGTTCAAGGAGCCCCGGCGAGCCATCCCGTGGGCAGCGGCCGGCGGCCTAGTTCTCCTCGCCTCGGCAGCGCTCTTCGTCCAGGCCGCCGCCGACCGGCCCAATATTCTCTGGATCACGTGCGAAGACACCAGTCCCCACCTCGGCTGCTACGGGGACCCGTACGCCACCACGCCGAGCCTAGATCGTTTTGCCCAGCAAGCCATCCTTTACCGCAACGCCTTCGCCTACACCGGCGTCTGCGCGCCCAGCCGCTCTTGTCTGATCACGGGCGTCAATCCCCCCCGCCTGGGCAGCCATCACATGCGCAGCACGACTCGGCTGCCGGAATCGGTGCGGTGCTTCACCGAACGGCTGCGCGCCGCGGGCTACTTCTGCTCGAACAACGCCAAAGAAGACTACAACTTCGCCACGCCCAAAGGCGCCTGGGACCAGTCTCATGGCCAGGCGCATTGGCGACAGCGTCGGCCCGGCCAACCCTTTTTCAGCGTGTTCAACCTAGGGGTAACCCACCAAAGCCAGATCTTCGCCACCCCAGCCCGCACCCGCCAAAACACCGCCCGTCTCACCCCAGCCCAGCGGCACGATCCAGCTCAACTACCCTTGCCCCCCATCCACCCGGACACCCCAGAAGTGCGGCGCGACTGGGCGCGTCATTACGACAACTTGACCGCCCTGGACTACCAGGTGGGCGATCTCCTGGCCGAGCTGGACGCGGATGGTCTAGCCGAGGAGACCATGGTCTTCTTCTTCGGCGACAACGGCACCGGCATGCCAGCCGTCAAGATGTTCGCCTATGAAATGAGCAACCGCGTCCCGCTCCTGATTCGTCTTCCTCAGAAGTGGCGGTCTCGGGCCCAGCTCCCCGCCGGGGCGGTCACCGATCGCTTGGTGTGCTTCCTCGACTTTGCACCCACCGTCTTAAGCCTATGCGACCTCGACATCCCACCGCAGATGCAGGGCGTCCCCTTTCTCGGTGCCCGGGCCGGCCCTGCCCGGGACTACCTGTTCGGCGGCAAGGACCGTCAGGCGGAACGTTATGACCTCGTCCGCTACGCGCGCGACCCGCGTTTCCTGTACTTGCGCAACTTCCTGCCCCACCTGCCCCGGGGACAGTACATCAGCTACACCGAGCAGATGGAATCGATGAAATCGTGGCGTGCCTGGCATGAGGCCGGGCAGCTCAGCGGCCCGCCCGCGCGGTATTTCGATCCCAAGCCAGCCGAGGAACTCTACGACATTCAAACCGATCCTTGGTGCCTGGATAACCTCGCCGGCGATCCGCGCCACACCGCGGACTTGGCCCGCTTGCGCGACGCTTGCCTGACCTGGATGCGCGCCAGCGGCGACCTCGGCCTGCTGCCCGAGCGTGAACTCCACGAACGCGCCCGCGCCAGCACCCCCTACGACATCGCGCTGGATCCGAAGCTCAACCCGCTGGACGACCTGCTGCGCGCGGCGAACCTGGCCAACGCCCGCGACTCCGCTCACCTCCCGGAACTCAGGGCGTTGCTCGAACACCAAGATGCCGCGCTCCGCTGGTGGGGCGCTCTCGGCTTGGTCGCCCTGGGCGCCAACGCGACCCCCGCGCAAGCCGCGCTGCTGCACGTCGCTACGCACGACTCGTCCCCCGACGTGCGCGTCGCCGCCGCCGAAGCGCTGGCCAAGCTCGGTCAAGTCGATCCAGCGTTGGCCATCCTCGCCAGCGCGCTGCGCGACCAGAGTCCGTTCATCCAGCTCGCTGCGCTTAACAGCCTGGATCGGCTCGGCCCCGCTGCCCAACCGGCCCTTCCGACTCTCCGCGATCCCCAACCGCGCGGCCGCGGGCATGTCGAGGGGTACGTCGGGCGATTGGCGGAGTACCTGCCGCGCCGGCTGCTCCGCCGGCTTTCGGGCATTTACCCGCACCTGGCTTATTTCAGCGACGAAAGCGAGTGCGGCACTGGCGCGGTGGTGCCGTGGGCGGATCGGCTTTGGATGCTGACTTACTCACCGCACAAGCCGGCCGGCTCGAGTGACAAGCTCTACGAGATCACCCCGGACCTCGAGCAGATCGTCCGGCCGGAGAGTATCGGCGGCACGCCTGCCAACCGGATGATCCACCGCGAGTCGCAGCAACTGTTCATCGGCCCCTACGCCATCGATGCGCAACGCCGCGTCCGCGCCATTCCCTACGACCAGATGTTCGGTCGGCCCACCGGCAATGCCCGGCACCTCACGGCGCCCGCCGAGAAGATCTACTACGCCAGCATGGAGGAAGGCTTCTACGAAGTCGACGTGCACACGCTCGCCGTCACCGAGTTGTGGACCGACGAGGCCGAGCCGGCCGGGCGTTACGCCGGTCTGCCGGGCTATCACGGCAAAGGGCTTTACTCGGGTCAGGGTCGCTTGGTCTATGCCAACAACGGCGAGCACGGCAAGCAAGCGCAGGTGCGTCCCGACCTCCCCTCCGGCTGCCTCGCCGAGTGGGACGGGCAAGCCGACCACTGGACCGTCGTCCGGCGCAACCAGTTCACCGAGGTCACCGGACCCGGCGGTCTATACGGCAACGCCAACCCAGCCAGTGACCCCATCTGGTCCATCGGTTGGGATCATCGCTCGCTGATCCTCATGTGCCGCGACACCGGTCGCTGGCACGCCTGGCGCCTCCCCAAAGCTAGCCACTGCTACGACGGCGCTCATGGTTGGAACACCGAGTGGCCCAGGATCCGCGACATCGGCGAGGACGACTTGCTCATGACCATGCATGGCTCGTTCTGGCGCTTCCCGAACAGCTTCTCCGCGGTTCGCTCAGCCGGCCTCGCGCCGCGCAGCACGTACCTTAAGGTCGTCGGCGATTTCTGCCGCTGGGGCGATCAGGTCGTGTTCGGCTGCGATGACACCGCCAAGAGCGAGTTTCTCAACCAACGCAAAGCCAAGGGCACCCTCGCGGGCCCCGGCAAGTCCCAGTCCAACTTGTGGTTCGTCGAACCGGCGCGCCTCGACCACTTCGGCCCGGCCCTGGGCCGCGGAGCCGTTTGGCTCCACGACCCCATCGTGGCCGATGTGCCCTCGGAAGCGTTCCTGTTCACCGGCTACACTCATCGCTCGCTGCACGTCACCCACGACGCCGACACCCCACTGACCCTCGACCTCGAGGTCGACCTCCGTGGCGATGGCAACTGGCGGCCCCTGCGCCAATTCGCCGTGCCCGCGCGCGGCTATGCCTGGACCGAGTTCGGCCCCGCCGAGACCGGCGCCTGGGTGCGCCTGCGGCCGGACCGCGGTGGTGTCCGGGCGACCGCCTTCTTCCACTACCGCAATGCGGACACCCGCGCAGCCAGCGCTGCCAAGGTCTTCGCCGGCTTGGCACAGCCCAACGACCGGCGGTTGAGCGGTGGCCTGCTCCACGCTCGCGGCGCCGAGTTCCGCACGCTGCGGTTCATCGCCAGCAACCAGGCGGGCGAACTGGGCTGCTACGACCTGGACGGCGCACTGACGCTGCGGCCGGTCCAAGACCCACAAGGCTTGGCCTGGACCCGGGGACACGCCGCAATCCCCGACGATGTGCTGATCCTCGAGGCGGCCTCCGTCCTGCACGTGGACGATGCCGGGAATCGCTGGCGCTTGCCTAAAGGCGACCCCGCGCTGGACGCCCACGGTCCTCTGGGCGCAGAGCGTGTCTGCCGCGAGGTCTGCACCGAGCGTGACCTCTTCAATGCCCACGGCACCTTCTACGAGCTGCCGGCCGAGAACGCCGGCGGCTTCGCCAAGGTTCGCCCCATCGCCACCCACAATCGCCGGATCAAGGATTACGCCTCCTACCGCGGCCTGCTCGTGCTCAGCGGCGTCGCCGCGGACGCGCCGGCCGGCAACCCCCATATCATCCGCTCCGACGATGGCCAGTGCGCCTTATGGGTCGGTGCGGTGGATGACCTTTGGCAACTCGGCAAACCCCGCGGCCGCGGCGGTCCGTGGCACGACGCCGTCGTCCAGGCCGGGGTGCCTTCGGACCCCTACCTGATGAGCGGATACGACACAAAACACCTCCGCCTGGCACACCACGCCCCCGCACCTGTGAGGTTCCGTGTCGACGTGGACCTGAGCGGTACCGGCCAGTGGGTGACCTACCGTCACTTCGAGGTTCCTGCGGGCCGCGGCCTCGAACACCGTTTCCCCGACGCCTTCGGCGCTTACTGGGTACGCTTAATCGCCGGCCAAGACACCACCGCCACCGCAGTTTTCACTTACGAGTGAAGGAGCCTGGGCCCCTTCGCGGCTGGCTACCAAATTGTCAATCTTTATTTACCAGTCCACTTATTCAAACACGGGGGCCGCTGTCAAGTATTATTTACCATAGCAATTGCTTTCATTGGCCTTGGCCGCTGGGTTGTCAGGGCGCGGACGGTCACGTCCGCCCACCGGGTCTGGAGCCCCGCGCCCCAGAAGGAGCCTGCCCCGGTTCACCCGCGATGGTAGACCTCAAGCCCCCTCGCTGAGGATCCACCGCACGGTGCCGCGTTCGAGAGCGGGTCGCTCGATTTGGTCGCTCGATTCGGTCTGCCCGAATTGGTCTGTTGGATTTGGTCTTGCGCCGAGGCCGCTGGCCGGCGACGATGCGCGTCCATCAAGCCGGGCCAATGGATTGAGCCTCGGGCATTCAGCACAAATCATAATCAACAGAACCGGAAGATTCGACCATGTCACCACTCACCCGACGCACCTTTTTGAAGTCCTCGATTGCGGCCGGCGCCACGGTTCTGATTTGCGGAACCGCCGCCACCCCACGCGTGTTTGGCGCCAATGAACGCCTCCGGATCGCGGTGGCGGGAGTCAACGGGCGAGGCGGCAGCCACATCGGCGGCTGGCTGGGCCAAGAGAATGTCGAGATCGCGTATCTGATTGACCCGGACGAACGGGTGCTGGCCGGCAAGGCCAAGGCGATCGAGGCCAAAGTGCAAGGGAAGTACGCCTGCAAGGGGGTGGCGGATGTGCGCCAGGCCCTCGATGACAAGAGCCTCGACGCGCTCTCGATCGCGACGCCGAACCATTGGCATTCGCTGATGACCATCTGGGCCGCGCAAGCAGGCAAACACGTTTACGTCGAGAAACCGCTCAGCCACGACGTCGTCGAGGGCCGGGTGGCGTGGGAGGCGCAGAAGAAGTACGGCGTGGTGGTGCAGCACGGCACCCAGCGGCGCAGCGGCGCCGGCAACGCGGGCTTACACGCGGCCATTCAGCAGGGCAAGTTCGGCAAACTCAAGATCTCCTACGGCTACGCCTGCAAACCGCGCGCGGGCATCGGGTTCAAAGCGCCCGCCGATCCCCCGGCGCACTTGGACTGGAACCTGTGGCGCGGCCCGGCGGTGATCGACCAGTTCCATGGCAACCTGGTGCACTACAATTGGCATTGGTTCTGGGTGACGGGCAACGGCGAGCTCAACAACCAAGGCACCCACCAACTCGATATGGCCTATTGGGCGCTCGACCCGCAGGTGACCCATCCCATCCGCGCCATGGCCCTGGGCGGCCGCTTCCAGTGGAACGACCAAGGCGAAACGCCCAACACCCTGTTCGGCATCGCCGAGTACCCGAACGGCCAGTACGTCTTCTTCAACGTCCGGAACGTGAACTACCAAGGTTACCAGCATCAGGTCGAAAACGAGTACTACTTCGAGGACGGCGGCAAGATCGTGCGCGGGCTCTACTACGCCAAGGGCAGCGACCAAGGCGAGAAGATCTCCGTGCCACCCGGGAACGTGACCCCCGGGGGCGAGTGGGGCAGCTTCATCGCGGCATGCCGGGCGGGCAAGCCGGAGCTGGCTAACGGCAACGTGGCCGACGCCCACTACGGCTGCACGCTCGGGCACTTGATGAATAACTCCTATCGCCTGGGCAAAAAAGTCCCGTTCAACGCCAAGGCCGGCCGGTTTGGCGACCAGCGAGACGCCTACGAGCATTTTATGAAACTCCATGCGGTCATGCGCGACGGCGTCGGAGTGCCGGAAGACGGCGCCGAGTATATCGTCGGGCCCTGGCTCACCTTCGATCCGAAGTCCGAACGGTGCACGGGCGAGTTCGCCGCCGAAGCCAATCGCCTGTTGAAAGACCCCAACCGCCCGGGCTTCGATGTGCCCGCCGCCAACCGCGTGTAACCCCCCAAACGCCTCCGCCCCTGCCCGAAACCGAATCGCGCACGGCCAGTCTTAAAGTGAGTAAAGTCCGGTCACCAAGCCGGGGGCGGGCGGGACTAGGCTCCGGCTGAGTCCAGTCGCCGCTGCTGTGCCGCCTGGCGCTGACCCGTCTTGACCGACACGACAGCCTATGAACAAACGCATCGTCACCCTCGCTATCACCATGTCCCTTGGGGCCTGGGCCTGGAACCTCGCCGCGCAACAACGAGACCGACCCCCAGGGGGCACGCGCGGGGGCGGGGCCGACCCGGCCCTATTCGACGCGGTCACTCTGCCCAAAGACGACGCCGAGAAGAACATCTTGGCCGTGCTGAGCGACATGGACCGGACCCAACGGCGCGGGAACATGACCGTGCCGGAGCAGGACGGGCGGATCTTGCGCCTGCTGACCGAGGCAGTTGGGGCCCAGCACGTGGTCGAGATCGGCACCTCGGTCGGTTACTCGGGCACCTGGTTCTGCCTAGGACTGCGCCGGACCGGCGGCAAACTGACCACGTACGAGATCGATGCGGGCCGAGCGGCACAGGCCCGCGCGAATTTTAAGCGGGCCGGGGTCGAGCAGTTGGTGACCCTGGTAGAAGGCGACGCGCATCAGGAAGTCGTGAAACTCGACGGAACGATCGACCTGCTGTTTCTCGATGCGGACAAGGAAGGTTACCTGGATTATCTGCAGAAGCTGTTGCCGAAGTTGCGGCCGGGGGGCCTGGTGGTCGCTCACAACATGAATACCCGCCAAGCCGATCCCGCCTTCTGCAAGGCCATCACCTCCGACCCCAACCTCGAGACGGTATTTCTGAACCTGCAAACCTCCGGCATCAGTGTCAGCGTGAAGAAGCGCTAACCCTCCCCTGCCGCATGCCCGCCAAGCCGCGCCCGGAGCTGACGCTCTTTGACAGCACCTGCCTGATCGTCGGGATCATTATCGGGGCGGGCATTTACCAAATGGCGCCGGACATCGCCAAAGGCGCGGGCAGCGCTTGGGGCGTAGTCGGGATCTGGGTATTGGGGGGCTTGTTGTCCTTGTGCGGGGCGCTCAGCTATGCGGAGTTGGCTACCGCCTACCCGCAGGAAGGCGGCGACTACGTCTATCTCAGTCGCGCCTACGGGAAGTGGGCTGGGTTCCTGTTCGGCTGGGCGCAACTGGCGATCGTCCGGCCGGGGGACATTGCGGTCATGGCGTTCGCCTTCGCCACTTACGCGCGGGCGATCTACGATCCCCTGGCAGGCACCGCTTTTCCCTACGGCCAGCAGGCTTACGCCGTCGCGGCAGCCGTCACGCTCACCCTGATCAACATCCTCGGCGTCCGCGAAGGTAAGTGGACCCAGAATACGCTGACCACCGTTAAGGCCCTCGGCCTGTTGTTCATCGTGGGGGCGGCGTTGGCCGCGCCGGCTCGGCCCGCCCCCGCCGAAGCGGCCGGGTCGTTGCCCTACAGCCTGGCCCTCATCTTCGTCCTGTTCACCTACGGCGGCTGGAACGAGATGGCGTACGTGGCCGCTGAGGTTAAGAACCCGCGGCGCAACATCGTCCGCGCCCTGTTTCTGGGCACGGCTGCGGTGACCGTGCTGTACTTGTTGGTCAATGGCGCCTTCCTCCACACGCTGGGGTTCACCGGCCTGACCGCGTCGACCGCCGTGGCCACCGATACGGTCGCAACCGTCTTGCCCGAAACCGGCAGCCGCCTGGTCAGTGCTCTGATCTGCATCTCGGCACTCGGCGCGGTCAATGGCCTCATCTTCACCGGCGCGCGGATCTCCTACGCCCTCGGGGCGGACCACCGGCTCTTTCGCGGTCTGGGCCAATGGCACCCGCGCCTAGGCACGCCGGCGGTGGCGTTGGCCACCCAAGGCGCCATCGCCGTGTTCCTGATCGTGGTGTTGGGGTCGTTCATCGACGCCATCCTGTACACCGCGGCGACGGTCTACTCCTTCTACCTGGCCTCGACTCTCGCGGTCCTGGTCCTGCGGTTCAAGGAGCCGCAGCACGAGCGGCCGTACCGGGTCATCGGCTACCCGGTCACCCCGGCGGTCTTCGCCGCCGTTTGCCTGTTCCTGATGTACAGCGCGATCACCTACAAACCTTGGATTGCCCTGAGCGCATGTGGCCTGCTGCTTCTGGGCTTGCCGCTCTATCGGCTCAGCGTCCGCCTAGCTAGCCGCCCAAACGCTTGAATCGCTGGTTGCAGCATCAAGCGCCTGCCGACCGGCAGGCCTTGAGCTGAGTCGATGCCTGCCTCTCCGGCCAGTCGAGCGCCCAGAAGCCCCGCCTCGCCAGCGCAGCACCCCCCCAACCGCAAACGTCAGCGTAACGCACCCCGAGCTGCGCCTGGCTCGGCCTGCCACGCGAAGTCGCTGAGTTTGCCCTCGAAAAACGTGATCGCACCCCAAATCGTAGCCCCTTCCCCGGGCGCCAGGTCGGGCACCTCGGGATCAGCATGCATGGCCAGAGATAGTCCTGGCTCGGCCACGCTGGGCTAATCCACGCGATGTGTTCCCAAGGATAATGAGGGCGCCATTGGCCGGGCACAATCCGCAGTCCCCGAGCCTGCGTCGCGTAGGTCGTCGGAGCCGAACCCGGCGACCCGGTCCCGCGCGGCACCGGTTCCCCCGCTCGCACCGTCCTCGCCAGCCAGGTCCAGGCGACGCCCGAGGCTGCCAACCGACCACCGGAGTCGAGGAACGCCCGGCGCCGCTGCCGGCGCGCCAGACCGCGGAAAAAAGGTTGCGTTGGATCGCTCAGGGCGTGATCGCTCTACCCGCGCGATTCGCGAGGCCCACGGCTCCTGCGTCCGCGCGTTACTCCTGCGGATAGACCAAGATCCGATCGTGCACCAAGACCGCCAGATCACTCTTGCCGTCCCCGGTCAGGTCCATCACGACGGCTTCGCGAGGCTCGGGGATCTCGCTGCGGCGGCTGCGGAAGGTGCGCTCCTCGAAGACCTGCCAGCGGTTCGCCGGGACCAATTGGTGCGGCGGCTCGAACGTGACGAGGTCCAAGTAGTTCTTGCCCGTCTCGAGGAACACCAGGTCCTTGCGGCCGTCCTGGTTCAAGTCGCCCGACACCACATCGTGCAGGAAGCCGTCCTTAATCGGAGTCTCGTAATCGTCCAGCTCGTGGAAATCCCACACTTCGCCCTGGAAGGGTAACCAAGCCACCGTGTTCAACCCCAAGCAGGCTACCGCTTGGGCCTGCGCCGCGCCGAGCCCCACCGGCCGGAGGGCGGTGAAATCGCTCACCGGCAGCGTCACGTGCCCGACCACCTGCCAAACTCCGGCCGCGTCGCGCTCGCATAAGGTCAGCCCCTTCCGCTCCGCATCCAACAATAACAGGCTGGCCTGAGGACTCTCACCGTGACGCACCGCCGCCGCGCCCACAATCCGCGAGTTGCTCCAAGCCCCATTGATCTGATCCTTAACGCGGAACGACCACGTCGCCTTCTGGTCCGCCCCTAAGGCGGAGGTCTCCGACACCAACACCACGGCGCGCACGAAATTCTTCTGGGCCAGGAGCAACTCCTCCTTGCCGTCGCCATCGGCGTCCGCGGTGGCGGCCCAAGGTTGTTCGGCGCTGCCACCCGGCGGGGCCACATCCAACTCCTCGAAGGGTTGGCCAGGCACCTGCAGGAGCACCTTGATCTTCTCGTAGGGGATCAACACCACCACGTCCACCAGGCCGTCTTGGTTGACGTCGTGCAGGGCCAGGGTGCTGGGATTCGCGCGGAAGGCCTCGTTGAGCTTCTGCCGCGTGGTCTGACCCTCGGCCGTGCGGACCACCAACTCGCGCTTCCCATCCCGGTCGAGGATGGTCGCCAAGGCGGGTGGGGCGTTGGTCCACAAGCGGCCGACGGCTAACGTCAACGGGCGGCCATCTAGTGGGAGAATGGTAGGAAAGCCAATCCGACCCCCGGCGTCGAGGCGCGTCACGCCAATCTGCCGTTCGTCGGCGCTCAAAAGAAAGATCTCCGCCTGCCCATCGCCATCCCAATCCTCCGCCTCGATCTCGCTGATGCCCGTGAGCGTCGGGAAAGTCTTCGGCGCCCCAAGCGCGCCGTCCCCCTGCTGCAAAAACAAACTCAGTTGCCCGCTGTCCGGCTCCGCCACAATCAAATCCTGGCGCCCATCCCCGTTCACATCGGCCCACACCAGGCCACGCCGGCTCTTGGTCGTCCGGTTCAACGGTAAGACCTGGAATTGCCCCTGCCGCAACGCCCCGCCGAGCTGGTCCGCTGGCTTCTGCACAAAGTTCGAGATCTGAGCGCGGCCCGACTTCTGGGCCACCGTAATCACCTCGGTCTTCTTGTTCCCATCCAAGTCGTCGGCCCAATACGAGCGAATGGCCGGGAGCGAAAAATGGATCTCCGGACCGAGTTCCCCCGCCGCGTTCTGCAACCGGAACCGAAACGGATTCGCCTGGTCCCAGTTCACCAGCAACAAGTCCAACCGGCCGTCCCCGTCGATATCGAGGATCTGGACTGCCTTGACCGAACCGCTGTACGCAACGCGCTCCGGCTCAGCCAACGTGCCATCCGACTTCTGCGCCAGGAAATACAGGGTGCTCTCGCCCAACATCAATAGGTCCTCGCGGCCGTCGCCGTTGAGGTCGCCACTGGTCAAGGCGTTCATGTCCAGCAAGCCGTCGTTCAGCGCCCAACGCCTAGGCGCACTCCAGGAATTCGTGCCCTGATTGAGCAGGACCACCAACTCCTTCGGCTCGCCGAAATACGCCAAGTCCGGCCGCCCATCCCCACTGAGATCCGCCACCACCAACGCCGAAATGCGTTTCTCGGACGCGATCGACTCGATGCGAAATCGGGCGTCCGGTGGCAACTCGTTCAGCTCCCGCTTGAGCGAAGCCACCGCAGTTCGGTTGGTGCGACCGGTCTGGTTGAGGAGAAGGTTCAACTTCGACCGCGCATTGTTCACCACAATCAGATCCTGCAGGCCGTCGCCGTCTAGATCGGCCACGCGCAGTTGACTGATCAGGTTGTCGATCGGGAAGATCTCCGGCCCGGTAAACCCAAACCGGTTCGTGCGCGGACCTTGACCCCACGCCATCCCGCTCACCAGCACCCACCACATCCCCAACGCCACCAAGCCCCAATCCGCCCGGTAACGCCCGCATTGCAGTCTGAGTCGCTTCATCACAAAACCACTGGACTATCCCAGCGCCGCACCCGTTTGGCCAGCGCATTTCCGCGCCAGCCAACCCCTTCCCAGGGGCAATGCACGAAGCGTTCTGGGCTCGGCAAGGCGGCGGGAGAAGGATCGGCGTGGGCCTTGGCTTGGTGGCGTCTGCTGCGGCCAGATGTGGCGGGGAAGCACCCAGGGAGGCGAACATGCCGTCTCACCGGGGGGGTTCGCGGCGTCCAAGGAAAGCTCCGCCGCCAAGTTCGCTGAGAACTTCGAGGGTTGGTGGTCGCCCGAGGGCTCAGCTTCAGTCGAAGCTGGGCTGTTTGGACAAGACCGTGCGCACGGCTCTTCGCCGATGCTCTTCGGCCATCACCATCTGGAAATCGGTCGTGGTTTCGTGTTGGGGTTTACGCTGAGGGGATCGCCATTCCATGAAGAGGCTGTTGCCCAGGCGCCGGAACATCCCCATGACCCAGATCCCGTTGGAGTCGCAGATCCAAGACCATCAGATCTTCCGGGGGCGGCTTGCCTCGCACTTGTTCCTGCGTGGCCAGGATGGCTTCCTGGACCTTGCGGCCATCGACGTGTTGAAAGATTCGGCAAAAGTCGACTGGTGGGCACCGGGTATTTGCCCTTCCGGTTCCTGTTCGCGTGATTGCCGTAAATTCGGGGAGCCCCGCTTTGTTCTTGGGAGCCGTCGGGTGTCTCCATCGCTGTCTGCCGCCGAAAAGCGCCGATGAATCGGCGCACCCCAAACGCTTCGCGAGGGTGGGCACGCGTCCGGGCTCGATTCGGGCGTGCGAGGTCGCGGAGCGTTTGGACTGCGGGCCGTGCCATCGAGCTATCGTCGATCCCGAGCTCTCCGCAGCAAGTGACCGCTCACTTCGCAGTGACCGTCTCGAGCTTCGCGTCCAGGTCCTCGAATGCGAAACCTTCGGCCACCACTTCGCCGGCCGCATCGGTCAGGATCAGCCAAGGCAACGATTCGACGTCCGTCGCCCACTTGGCTTGGGCGGTTGCCTCGGCAACGCGGCCGACGGGGAAGGGCGGCGAGTTGGCCTCTCGCCACTCCTGGAAGCCGGCCGCAGCGGTCACCACGGTCTGCGCCGCCGCGACCGCGATCCCTCTCTGAACCAGCGCCGCGTGGCGGTCGGACAGCAGGCCCAGGACCCGACGTGACGGTCGCTGTTCCGCATCGAACAGACAGAGCAACAATGGTTTGCCGGCGGGCGCTGCCTCAGCGGCGAGGCCGACCGAGGCGAGTTCGGGCAGCGGCTTGGCCCGGAGCGAGGCGCGCCTCGAAGCGGGACGCATCGAGGACTCGTACTGGCCCAACTGCAGCACCACGTTGGTATCGCCGCCCTCGGCCGTCAGGCTGCCGTAGCTGTTTTGGCCGCTGGCAAAGAGCCGAACCGAACCCTCGCACACCTTGAAACTAAAGCGGCCCTGGCGGTCCGTGGTGGCCGAACCGTCCGGCTGGCTGCCGCCCGACAGAGAGACATGGACGCCCGAAACCGGTTTGTCTTTCTCGTCCACTACTTGGCCGGCGACGACTTGGTCAGCCACCTTCAACACGAACGGCGGGAGCTCGGCCTGGTTCGCCTCCGGGTCAGTCTCGAACTCCTGCTGTTCGCGTCCGTGGTCTTTAGCTTTGGCGAAGACAATGTACTTGGGCCCGTGCGGCAGGGTCTTGATCGCGAACTGGCCACGCGCATCGGTGCTGGCCAATGACGGGTCGAGCTGGCTATAGGTGCGGCAAGCCAGGAGCCAGACCCCGATTTCCGCGTTGGGCAGCGGCGCGCCGTCGGGTCCTTCCACGCGCCCAGTCAGGGTCACGGCGGGTTTCAACTGCATCGTCACATTGGTGGTCTCCGCCGGCAGGTCTTCCGCCGCAGCCAGGTTCCGCTCCGGATGGCGCACCACCAGGCAGGGATCGCCGCCCGACTGGAGCTGCCACTCCTGGATGGTCACGGTCAGATTGAACGCGCCGCTCTCGTCGGTGGCGCGCCGGCTTTCGCTGAAGGGGAACACCGCGACCTGCGCCCGGGCCACCGGTTGACCGTCGGGGTCGGTTACGACGCCCTGGAGCTTGCGCTGGGTGGAACCGGCCGAGACCATAGACGACTCGCCGAGCCGGATGACGACATTGGTGTCGCCGCCCTCCGCCGACACGCTCCCGTGGGCGTTCCTGGCGTTGGCGAAGAGCCGCGCCATGCCGGCGCAGACTTGGGCAAACGTAAAGCGGCCGGCGCGATCCGAGCGGGCGTTGGCATTGGGTTGGCCTTCACCCGACAGATGCACATGGGCGCCCGCTACGGGTTGGTCGTCCGCATCCAACACCTGACCGGACAGTTCGAGGTTGGCGAGCTTGAGTTCGACCGGATCCAGTTCAACGCGCTCGGCTTGGTCGGCGGCTATCGTTTGGAGCGTTTGCCGGCCATAACCCGGCGCCGAAACATAGAGTCCATAGCGCCGGCCCGGTGGCAGCGCGCGAATTTCGAACTGGCCAGGTCGACTCGCGGGGGTGTCGAGCCCGGGCAGGTGCATGCCGCGGTTGCCGGTCCAGAACACCAAGGCCGCCGTGGCGTTGGTGACCGGCTGACCCTCGCATTCCGCGCGGCCCACCAGGGTCAGGGCCGGCTCGAGCCGCAACTCGAGGGGGCCGCTCCCCTCGTCAACGTCTTGGGCTGCGGCCAAGTTGCGTTCCGGATCGCGAATCAGAACGCAAACGGTCCGGTCGCCGCCTCCGAACTGTTGCGGACTCCACGTCACCTCGAATCGACCCTCGGCATCGGTCTTGGAACCCGTCTCGCCCGGGACAAAACCGCCCACCAACTGCACCGTTAACCCGGCCGCAGCCTGGCCGTCGGGTTGGCGCACCACACCCGCCAGTCTCACCGGGCCTGCTAACTCGAATTCGAGCCGGTTGGTCTGACCGACTTCGACCGTGACCGAGGTATTCTCGGAAGATAGGTATTCGCGGTAGATCGCCAGTTGATAGCCGCCCGGCGGCAGACGCAGCACCGCTAAGCCGTCGTCGCCAGATACCGCCGCGGTCTGACTCCCTTCGCGGTAAGCGTTGACGCTCACCTGGGCCAACGGTTGGCGCTCGTCCTTGCTCAGCACGGTCACGGCCAACACACCGCCGCGGATGGCGGTCATCTCGATGTCCCGCGTCGCTTGCCCAGACTCGACCATCACCGGCGCGCTTTCCGCCACCCAGTCGGGGAGGGCGTTGGTGCCAAAAACCGCCCGGAGGCGGTACGACCCGACAGGCACGTCCACTAGGCGAAACGTGCCATCGGTATTGGACCAGGTGGGTGAGTGCTGGGCCAGGCCGGCTACACCCGGGCCGTCCGGTTGTAGCACCAGCCGCGCGACGGGCAACAAGGCGGTCGCCTCCTCGCCAACGATCTTCCCTTCGATGCTGCCGGCGGGTTCGACCACCAACCGGATGTCGTCCTGGCCCGCCTGGTGCGGCATGGCATCCGGTTGGAGGGACTGCCCGAGGGCTTGGCGCAGCGTCTTGCCCGGGGCGCGCGCGGCGAGGCTGGCAGAGGCGTTGGGCGGAAAACCTTCAATGCGGAAGCGTCCGTCCGCACCGGTTCGGGCGCTGAAACACTCCGCGGCCACCCCACCGAAGAGGTAATTGTAGGTGCGCCTGCCACCGTCCGTAGACCTCTCACTCAGCGCATAGGCTACGAACACCTCCACCCCGCCTACCGGTTGGTCCCTTTCGTCCACCACCACCCCACTCAAGGTCGTCGGCGAGGTTAACACCAAGCTGGGCTGTGCACCCTGCCATCGCGGCGGTTGCATCCACGCGGGCGCCAGCCCAGTCTTGCGCGCCAACAACAACCCGCCGCGCCCGCGGGTAGAGATGTCGAAGGCTCCGGCGGCATCGGTTTCAGTGCGGTGCTTCAGCTCCAGTGACTCGGCCTCCAGCGCCGGCCTACTGCTCGGCTCATGGAGTTCAACGATGGCACCCGCAACCGCTTGCCCGGCCGCGTCCACGACCGTGCCTCTGAGTGTTCGAACCTGCTCTGAGTTAGCCTGGGCTGGGTGAGCGAGCGCCAACACCGCGGCCAGGCCGAGCGCCAACGTTGTTTTCATAGCATCATCTTCGGCGAGTTGCCCGCGAGCACCCCGGCGACCTCGCACGCCGGCATCGAGCCTGGACGCATGCCCACTCTCGCGAAGCGTTCCGAGCGCGCCGATTCATCGGCGCTTTCATGAGTAAATCGTCCGCGGCGGGGCTTCAGAGGTCTTGGCCTGCAGCGGCGCGGTACAGGGCGCTTACTTCGTCCGAGCTCAAGCCCCGATCGTAAAGGCGAGCTTCATCCAGCCAACCCGACCAGAGGCGGCCGCGGTTGGCCGCGTTTTCGCCCAGTGTGACCGGCAGGTTGTTCAGGGCCAGCGGGCCGGAGGCGGTAGCGGCGGCTTCCTCGACCCCATCCAGATACAGGGCGATCCGTTTGCCGTCATAGGTCGCCACGATGTGATGCCACTGCTCCTCGGCGAGCGGCCGCTTCGAGGCAACTCGAGGCGGCTTACCCTTGCTCGATCCGCTGGTCTGCGGACCGGTGAGCGCGAACTCGATGTCCCCTTTGCCATGGAGCCGTTGCAGACGCCAAGCGTCGCCTTTCGCCAGCAACGTGTGGTCAGCCTTGCCCGGGGCCCGGCCCTTGACCCATACCGCCACCGAAAGACTCTCGCGCAACTCGAGACCGGCGCTGTCCGCGCACTCGACCCAGGTGTTCGCACCGTCGAACTCGAGCGCGCCCTGGTGGCGTCCTCGATCGGTTGCCCAGCGCGGCGAGCCGTGGAGTTGGCCCGTCAACCGCGCTCCCGCTGCATTGGCCGCCGTGGCGCCGTTGGCTTCGTCAAACTTCCACCACCCGACGGGCCCGGCCCGATCCGCCCCGGCCCGCGTGGCCTCCTTGGGCCGCAGGGTGAGGGTAGTGGGCTGTACTTGAAACGGGCCAAGCACATCCAAGTTGATGACCAAGGGACGCTGCGCCTGTTTGGGCTCTCGCCATGAGAGCGAACAGAGCCCGCCTCAGCCATACTCGAAGGTGCGCGTGGCGCTGAATCCCGTGCCGCTCACCTGCAACTGCGGCGCGCGCGGCCGCTCGGTCCCGCGCAAGATTTGGAGCGTCTCACCCAGTGGCCCGACCAGGCGCAGGCTGAAGGCCAGATCGCTCTTACCTTCGGTGATTTGTAGCGCCGGAAACACCGGCTCGCCGGCCTGCACTCGGGCCGTGTGATCGGTCCTCACCTCGAACTGGGCGGTGGGCCCGAAGCTGTAACCCGACAAGGTCCACTTCGCCCCCCGGTCATCGGTGCGGTTCACTTCCCAGCCGTTGACACGGTACTTCCCGACCGGCAGTTTGAACTCGCCCCCATCCGGCTTGCGAATGAAATGGCCACTGGGCCCCACCGCCGTGAACTCACTGATGGTGTCAGGTACTTGCACGCTCCCCAAAACCACGCCCTCCGCCGGCGCGACCTTAATAAAGGCGCCGTCGCGGGCCACCTCCAAGCGCAGCAACTGGCCGTCCACCTCGAGGTATCGGCCCAGATAACGAGTGAAGCCGTCCTCCTCGCCGTCCACCGTGATCCGGTCGGCTTCGCTTGGGCTCTCGCTGGTGTCGTCGAAGGTGCCGTTAACCGTGTTGTCCAGGAGTTGGACGCTGCGTTTCTTGCCGGCCAGCGTGACGCGGCCTTCGTACCAACCCGCGGCGCCGGCCAGAAGCCGGGCCCGCTCCTCCTCGGATTGGTAGAAGCGCATCACCAGATGATAGCTGATCGGTCCGTCTGCGGTCTTGAAGACCAGCTTGATCGGCTCGAAGTAGGCCATTGAATCCATCCGCCGGGTGGCTTCCCGAGGCGTTTCGTCGTCCAACCGACCGTCCCCGTTCGTGTCGAAGTAGAGCCGGTCGCACGGCCCGCTCCGGCGCGTGCGGTCCAGGGCGAACCACCGGCCGCCGCCGGTCTCGAAACCGTTGGCCCACTGCCCGTAGTGGGCGCCTGAGCCTAGCTTGGGCAGCGCGACCCCTTCGGGCGCGTCCGTGGACAACTCGATCCAGCGGTAGGCCTTTGGCTCGGGACCGGAGTGGTAGGCCAGCCATTGCTCGGGTTGGGCCAGGGCGGTGACCCAGCCAACCGCCGCGAGCAGCGTGGCCGCGGCTGGGGCGCCCATCCCGTGCGCCCGTCGAACCGTGTTCTGCGTCTGCATACGTCGCTCCTTCGGTTCCGTGCAGCTCGTTAGCTTCAGTTGAGCTCGATACCTGTGTGAGCCTGGGTGTGTGTCTGTGTGTCTGGGTAGACACTACGGATCCGGTCCCGTTCGAAGTCAAGCCGCAAAAGCACAGCCCCAAAAGCACGAGCACCGCCGACGAATGGTCCAGTCCCTCGCCAGGGTGAGCGGTGAGTGGATGGCAACTCGAGCGTCCGGCCCGATGCCCAGCGCAACCCGTGCGCGCCCCTAACCTCGACCTATCGACAGGATACATTGGGCACCATGGGTTCCAGGGGTCCTAGTGAGGCAGCGCCTCAGGACGCAGCGCGGGCGTCTCGCCCGCGACCCCGCTGGCCCGATGTCCGCGCGCCACACTCGACCTCACTTGACCTGGCGGCGACGTGTTTCTGAATTCAAGGACTCGAGCGCGACGCCGACCCGCGCCAGCGGCGATACTCCTCCCAGCAGTCATCCGCACTGACGAACCGCTTCCACACCAACCGGCCTTTGAACCCATAGTCCTGGTCGGTCTCGACCCGATGGATCACGTACTGGAAATCCCAGGCCGGTCGTGGGTGTTGCGGCAGTTTGAACTTGAAAAGGCTGAACCGGATCTCGTCGCGCTCGGTGTAGGCGCGGTCGAACATGAGGATGCAAACCATGTTGTGCGCCGCGCGGCCGTAGTAGAAGGGAGCGGTGAATCGAGGATAGTCGTAGCTCCAGAGGTTCAGTTTGAAATTGTGATCCTCATCGTATGTCAGGGGCGCAGCCGCGGCATGGCGGTACGTGCCGCCACCGTGGTAGTCGAGCGGCCCGGCCGGGGCCGACGCGCGCATCCAACCCTCGGCAGCGCCGGCCTGTTCGACGCCGCGGAAGTGGAGGGCCACGTCCGCGACGTCGTTCATGTAGTTGGCGAAAAAACACACCGCATACCGGCGCTGGCCGAATAACTCCGCTTGCCGCGGCACGCACTGGAACTCGAAGTCGACCGCGTTCGGCGCCGCCAGCGTATACTGGAACGTCGAGTCCAACGCCCAGGGATCGTCGGCGGCACGTCGGACCAACTGGCCCCCTGGGCCGCCCGGCAGCGCCC
The DNA here is from genome assembly GCA_016871715.1 of Verrucomicrobiota bacterium. GTDB lineage: Bacteria > Verrucomicrobiota > Verrucomicrobiia > Limisphaerales > J093 > VHCO01. Next base: position 1,766 of record VHCO01000120.1, on the reverse strand, counting down.
GCAGTCGATACGGCCCATGACGCGGCGCAAACCGGTTCGCCGGATGGGAGTGGCCCGCGATCATATGCTCGAAGTTGAGCCCCGCCGATGCACCCGGGGTGTCTGGATCGAACGCCCCGAAGTCCGGCGCTTCTCGGCGATGGAACAGCCACGCCAACCCGCTGAGGATCCGGGGCGAGTCCGAGTTGTCGCGCAACTCGACGCGCAGCGTGTCACTCGCCAATACCAGCGTGGTCAAGGGCTCAGAGGCCGCTGGCACGGGCGGATCCGGCGCGCTGGCCGACCGGGTCGCGGCCAGTTGCTCCATCCGCTCGCGGATTGGCGCCCAGGGATCCGCCGGCGCGCCCGTCAGATCCACATACCGCTCGAGGTCCCGTAACGCCAGCACCCGGTAGTCGTGATCTTTGAGATCCTGCATGAACTCGCGAAACCGTTCCGGCGACGTGTGCACCCAGGGATGCTGTCGGTCCGGCACACCATGAAACTGGAGCACGGCCAGACTGCCAGGTCCCGCACGGTTCAGTGCCGCGCGGAAGTCCGCCAGCGTCCAGTGCGGTCGGGCATCGCCTACCGACGGGATCAGCAACGGGTGGTCCCGCCCAGGTTCATACCCCACGCCGCCACCCTCCGCGTAGCTGTACTCGGGCGAACCGCCTCGGCGAGCAAACTTGAAGCCGGCCGCCTTCAGCAGCGGGAGGGCCTCGACGACAAAACCGTTGCCTGGGTAGGCAAAACTGACTGGGGCAGGGATGCCGTACTCGCGGCACCGGGCGTTGATGGCCTCGATCTGGGCCGGGAGTTGATCGAGGGTCTTAGCGCTGACGCCGAGGTGGTCCCGGGTGTGGTTGCCGATCTCGAACCCCGCGTCGTGTAAGCCGCGAATCTCCTCCCAGGTCAGGTAGTCGGTTTTGTTACTGGCGAACTCGAATCCCTCGGTGATGAAGAACGTAGCCGAGAACCCCAACTCCTCGAGCAACGGCGCCACGAACGTCGCGTGCGACTTGACCGCATCGTCAAACGTAAGGACTACCGATCGAGGCGGTAGCGGTTCCACCGCCCCGTCCGCCGCCGCCCAACCCGCCAGCACCGCCGCCGCCAGGCCGAGTCGGACCAGGCGCGATGCGCACTGCTTCAACGGCCTTGTTCGTCCTAGGCGTCTAGGGCCTAACGCGTTCATCAGTAAGCCGATCACCCACAGAGTAAGGCAAGCCCCGGCGTTCTGCAATCCCAATCCCATTTGGCGCACGGGATGGGAGCACTCCCGAATCCTCAGCGAGAGCGATTGGATCGAGGTCGCCGGAGGGTGAAGTTGTTAAATTCTATCCGACTTTTAGTCATTGACACAGCAGACCGGCCGGATAACCGCGACTCCGGAGCAGGGCGTCGCCCTTGGCGCTGGCGCTCGGCCGCGCCCCCAGTGCAAGTGCTTCACCAACCCACTATACAGAGCGTCTTAAGTAATGCAGCATATTGTAGTTGCGTGGCTATGCCAAATATGCTTCGCTGTGTTGCATGAGACGCCTACAGATTGCGGACGCGCCCACCATGATCCTTGCCCTGCAAGACGAGATTGCCCGCTCCGAGGAGTCGCGCTACGACCACCGTCTCCACGGTGTGCTGCTGGCCGCGCAGGGTATTTGCTGTTACCAAGTGGCCGACTGGTTGGGACAGCACCCAACTACAGTCGAACGGTGGGTGCGGCGATTTGAAGTCAGAGGATTCAGCGGTTTGCGGGAGGGGGAACGCCCCGGGCGACCGCGTCGGTT
>VHCO01000119.1 GCA_016871715.1 Verrucomicrobiota bacterium | reverse complement strand
TTTGCGGCACTCGAGCGGGCGCAGATCACGCATATCTGCGACGTGGACGAGCGGGCGGTGGCCAAGGGGTTGGCGGCGGTGGGCACGCGCCAGGAGAAGCGGCCGGAGGCGGTGCGCGACTTCCGCAAGGCGCTCGAGGACCCGGCGGTGGATGGGGTGGTGATCGCGGCCCCGGATCACTGGCACGCGCCGGCGACGATCTTGGCGTGCAGCGCCGGCAAGCATGTGTACGTCGAGAAGCCGGCGAGTCACAATGCGCGGGAGGGGGAATTGATGGTGGCGGCGGCGCGCGAGCACCGGCGCGTGGTGCAACTGGGGACGCAGCGGCGCAGCCTGCCGGCGATGATCGAGGCGATCGAGCAGGTGCGCGCAGGCGCGATCGGTCGGGTGCGTTTTTCTCGCAGTTGGTACAACAACATGCGCGGGTCGATTGGCCAGGGCCGGGCGGTGCCGGTGCCGAGCTGGCTGGATTGGCCGCTCTGGCAGGGGCCGGCGCCGGAACGGCCTTACCGGGACAACATTGTGCATTACCACTGGCATTGGTTTTGGCACTGGGGCACCGGCGAGTTGGGGAACAATGGGATCCATGGCCTGGATCTGTGCCGCTGGGGTTTGGGGGTCGAGGCGCCGCGCCGGGTCAGTTCCGGGGGAGGGCGGTATCATTATGACGACGACCAGGAGACACCGGACACGCAGGTGGTGACGTTCGATTTTGGGGATCGCGCCCTGGTCTGGGAAGGCCGCAGTTGCCAGCGGCACGGGATCGAGGGCTCGATGTTTGGGGCGGCGTTCTATGGCGATCGGGGCACGTTGGTCTATGACGGGTCCAATTGCCGCCGGTACGACGATCAGGACAAAGAGATCTCGAAGACGGCGGTGAGCGGTGGCGATACGGCGCATCTGGAGAACTTCTTGGAGGCGATACGGGATGGTGCGCGCCTCAACGCGGAGATTCAGGAGGGCCACTGGAGCACGCTGCTGTGTCACTTGGGGAACTTGGCGTGGCGGACGGGGCGTACGTTGGATTGCGAGGCGGGGACGGGCCGCCCGGTGGGGGACGCTGGGGCCGAGGCGTTATGGGGGCGCGAGTATCGGGCGGGGTGGGCGCCGCGGGTATGAGCGGGCGGGGCGGTAACGCGCCGGGGGCGATCAGTCTTGTGGAGCGCGGGGCGTGGAGGTCGAGGCGGGCTAACCTGCGCGTTTTCAAGTGCGGACTGGGCTTGGGGCGCGGTGGCGCGCTAAACCACAGAATTGACGCGAGTTGCCCAGATTTATGTTTGACAAGCTTTTGGAATCCTCGTAAAAGGGCGACACCTTTCGATCATGGTTCGGGTCCGGGCAACGCCTCGGGCTTCTAGGAAAGACGAAGTCTTATGAAAAGAGCAATTACGTGCGCCAGTTTAGCGGCGGTGGGTGCTGTGAGTGTGCAGGCCCAGTTTGTGGGGGAAGTCTCGGCGGACAAACCCTGGAGTGTCTCCGCCAAGGTGCGGGGGTTCTACGACGACAACTACGCGACGCTGCCGGCCACGCGCACGGACGGGGGACCGACCAAGCGTGCCAGCTACGGCGTCAGCATCAGTCCTTCGGCCAGTTTCACCGTGGGCGATCCGGTTTCCGGCCCGACCTACCTGCGGCTTGGGTACGACTACGACCTGCGCTGGTTCGAGGATCGGAAGAAGAACTCGGCCGATCACTCGCACGTGTTCGATCTGCGGCTCAACCACCGCTTTTCGGACCGGTACCGCATCGAGTTGGGGAACAACTTTGTGATCGCCCAGGAACCGAGCCTGCTCAACCCGAGCACGGCCGTGCAGGGCTCGTACATCCGCACCGACGGCAACAACGTGCGAAACCGGGCGAATGTGGCCTTTGACGCGGCGTTGACGGAGAAGCTCGGGACGCGGTTGGCGTATGCGAATACGCTCTACGATTACGAGCAGACGGGGGCGGGGTCGCGCTCGGCGTTGTTGGACCGGATCGAGCACCTGGGCACGGCAGACCTGCGTTGGATGGTGCAGCCGACGACGACGGCCTTGGTGGGGTACTCGTTCGGGTTGGTGGATCAGACCAGCAAAGACCTGCTGCTGAACCCGATCGGCTCGGACGGTCTACCCTTGATCAAGGACCCGACCACTGGCGCGCGGTTGACGGCGGCGGACATGGCCGCAATCCCGACCGCTGAAGTGCGCAACAGCCAATCGCACTATGGGTTTGTGGGGGTGGATCATTCGTTCACGACGGCACTCAACACCCAGGTGCGAGTGGGCGCCCAGTACACGACGTACCCGGACGCCTTGCCGGGCGTGGAAGACAACACCTGGAACCCGTACGTGGACGCCTCGCTGAGCTATCAGTACTCGCAGGACAGCCGGGCCTTGTTGGGCGTGAAACACCAGCGCAACCAGACCGACTTCGGCATGTACCGCCTGGGGGTGGTCGAGGCCACGCTGGACCAGGAATCGACCCTGTTGTACGTGGGCATTGTGCATCGGCTTTTGCCCAAGCTCTACGGGTTGGTGCGCGGTTCGTGGCAGGGCTCGGAGTTCAACCAGGGCGCCTTCGACACCGCGACGGACAACTACTACATGGCGGACGTGAACCTGACCTACGAGATCTCGCGCTGGATCGCCGCTGAGGCGGGATACTTGTACGACAAACTGGACTCCGACATCCCGAATCGCGGGTTCGACCGCCACCGCGTTTACGTGGGGGTCCGGGCGACTTACTAATCCAGAACTCTGAACCAGTGTCGGGAGGCTGGAGCCAATCTAGCCTCCTATTTTTTTAACTCATGGACGTTTCGAAGACCGCCTCGCCCCCCGACAGCCAGCTCCACTTTCTGGATTACTGGCGCATCATCCGCATCCGCCGCACGGTGATTTTGGCCGTATTCCTGTTGGTTGTCCTCACCACGACCGCCGTGACGTTTGTGCTCAAGCCCACCTACATGAGCACCACACGTATTGCGGTCGAGAAAGACGTGACGGATGTGGATCCGCTGGGGCGGACGCAGGTGAGCGAGCAGTTCGATCCGTACTTCATCCAGACCCAGTTCGAGACGATCCAATCCACCTCGGTGCTCTATCCGGTGGTCAACACCAACTTGGTCGAGATGGTCAACAGGCCGGAGCCGGTGAGCCTCCGGCAGAAGTGGGCGGCGAAATACCAACAGACCCAGCCGTTGTCAGAACGGGAGACCTACGAACTGCTGCGCAAAGATGTGGACGTGCGCCAGTCGCGGAACACCAGCCTCATCGAGATCCGCGTGTACAACGAGGACAAGGTGGATGCATCCCGCATCGCCAACGCAATCGCCGAGTCGTATCGCGAGTGGCGGATGAACATCAAGTCGAAACAGGCGCTTATCGGCATCAGCGTGCTCAGCAATCGGCTAGATTTCGCGACAACGAACGTTAAGGAACGCCAGGACAAAGTGGACAAGCTCCGTGTTGACAACAACATCCCGGATTCAGTGGCGGAGGCGCCTGGCTACCAGGCCTCTCTCGAACGGGAGAAGGTCAGCAACCTGGCTCAGGAACTTGTGCGCGCGGAGTCGGAGACCGTGTTCTACTCGACGAAGCTCGACGAGCTGAAAAAGCTGGACCGCAAGGAACTGCGGAAGACCGTGACCACGGCGGTGCCGGGCGAGCAACTGCTCCCAAACCTGCTCAGCGAGTATACGGCCACGGAGCAGCAACTGGCCCAACTCGAGAAAGATTTCTCGCGCGAGCATCCCGACGTGGTGCGGAAGCTCGCGCTGCTGACTAAGATCGACGAACAGATCGAGGCGCGCCTGGACGGGGTACTCAATGGGCTTGAGAACCAGGTGATTTCGCTCAAGGCGCGCCAGGCCGAGTTGCGGAACGCGGTCGAGCAGGCCAAGAAGGACGTGGCTACGCAAGCGACGGCTTGGCGCGAGTATTTCCAGGCGAAGCGCGACCTCGAGAACGAGGCGCGCATTCGCGATGCGATCATGCTGCGTGTGCTGCAGGAGGAAGTCGACGCCGAGCTGCCTAAGTCCGGGGCGGTGACCATCATTGACAAAGCCGAGCCGGCCATTCGCCCGGTGCGGCCGAACATCATGTTGAACATTGCGTTGGGGATCATGGTGGGTTTGGTGATGGGGGTGGGTTTGGCGTTTTTCATCGAGTATTTGGACACGAGCGTCAAGACGATCGACGACGTCGAGCGGGCGCTCTCGGCGCCGGTGCTCGGCGTCATCCCGCAAAACGTCGGGCTGCTCATCGAGGAGGGGCCGGAAAGCCCGCATGCCGAGGCGTACCGGGTGTTGCGCACCAACGTGCTCTTTTCGCGCAAGAAGCCGGACACCAACGCGCTGACGGTGGTCAGCGGCGGGGCGGGCGAAGGGAAATCGACGACGATATTCAATCTGGCGACGACCTTCGCGCAGAATGGGCAACGGGTGCTGGTGGTGGACTCGGACCTGCGCCGGCCGAGTCTGCACAAGTTTTTGAACGTGACCAACTCGATTGGGCTAACGAACTACCTGTTGCAGCAGAACACGCTCGAGGAGGTGATTCAGACGACCAAGCTGCCCACGATGGACTTTTTGCCGAGCGGCAAGCTGCCGAGCAGTTCGCTGGGCGTGTTGAACTCGACGCGCATGAAGGAGTTCATCCAGGACGTAAAACGGCGTTACGATTTCGTCTTTTTCGATTCGCCTCCGATCATGGGGGTGAGCGACGCATCGATTTTGGCGAGCGAAGTGGATTTGGCGTTGCTGGTTGTGCAGTACCGGAAGTATCCGCAGGCCATGACGATTCGGGCCAAGCAGATGGTCGAGAAGGTGGGCGGGACGATGCTCGGGGTGGTGCTGAACAACATCAACATCTCGCAGGACTCCTATTACTACTACTACAGCGGCTACTACTACGACTACTACTCGAAGCAGGACAAGTACGATCGTTACGGGCGCTATGACCGCTATGATCGTTATGACCGCTACGAAGGCCGCGGCGAGCGACCGGCCGACGGCAAGGACGCCGCCGCCGCCCAGCCCGCGCCGGCAGAACGGGAGGCGGGGAAACCGCTCGCCGAGACGGCTGCGCCAGCCAGCAGCGGGGAGCGGGTGGCCGACGTCGACATCAAGCCAAAATATTGAGTGCCGACTCTGGGGGCGGTGTCTATGCTTTGCGAATCATGAACGAGCGTTTGCCATTGATGAAGGCGTGGGGATGGTTGTGCGGGTTGTGCTTGTGGCTGGTCGGTTGCGTTACGGCGCCGGACCCGGTGGTGCCGCCGGGCGGGGTCGGCGCGGGATCGGGTAACGGCGGCATGGGCATTGACTATGTGCGGATTGGGGACCGGATCAGCGTCAGTTTCGCGGACATCCCCATGACGAGTCCGACGATCGAGCAGCGTGTGCGCGAGGACGGGATGATCACGTTGCCGCTGGGGGTGCAGGTGATGGCGGCGGGCAAGAAGGCGGGCGAGTTGGAGGCGGAGATACGAGCCGAGTACGTGCCCAAGTACTACAACCGGCTGACGGTGGGGGTGAAGCTCGAGGAGCGGGTGATTTACGTGGGTGGGCGGGTGCGCCGGCCGGACCGTTACATGTACGTTGGGGAGATGACGGTGCTTAAGGCGATCAATGTAGCCGGCGGGTTTGACGAATTTGCGGATCGCTCGGACGTGGAGGTCACCCGGGCCGACGGTACCAAGCTGAAGGTCAACTGCAAGAAGGCCCAAAAGAATCCCGTCAAGTACGACCTGCCAATTTATCCCGGCGACAATATCTACGTGAACAAGCGCTGGATCTGATGGTTCTCCTTCAGATTCGGTCCGGAACGCTGGCGGGCCAAGAAGTCGTGGCTCGCCGGTTTCCTTTTCGGATCGGGCGCGCGGCAGGGAACCCACTGCGTTTGGAAGCGCCCGGGGTTTGGGAGCAACATGCTCGGCTCGAGTTGGATCGGGTGGAAGGTTTTGTGGTCGTGGCGGAGGGGGAGGCACTGACGTTGGCCAACGGCGCGCCCGTTCGGCGGACCCGGTTGCGCAGCGGCGATGTGCTCGAGTTGGGGGAAGTGAAGATCCAGTTCTGGCTGAGCCCGGCGCGGCAGGGCGGTTTGCAGGCGCGCGAGTGGTTCACGTGGACTGGGCTAGCGCTGCTGGCGGCGGGCCAGGCGGGGGCGATTTACTGGCTGCTCGAGTGAGGGCGCCGCGAGGCGGCGCGAGGTCGATGACGGCGCTTAGCGGATGAGTGGCAACAACCGGGGTAACAGTTCATCGATCTTCACCCGTTCCTGCTTCATGGTGTCACGGTCTCGCAAGGTGACCGTGTCCTGCAGTTCGGGTCCTTGCTCGCCCAGGGTGTCGAAATCGATGGTGACGCCGAAGGGTGTGCCGGCTTCATCTTGACGCCGGTAGCGTCGGCCGATGGCGCCCGCGTCGTCGTAGAACACCGTCAGGTGCGGCCGCAACAAGTCGCGCACGGCGAGGGCTTTACGGACCAGTTCGGGCCGGTTCTTGAGGAGGGGGAACACGCCCACCTTGATCGGCGCCACGCGCGGGTGGAACCGCATGACGATGCGCGGTTCGAGTTTACCTTTGTCGTCGGGTGCGAGGTCTTCGGTGTAGGCGTTGCAGATGAGGGCTAGGATGAGGCGGTCGACGCCGGCGCTGGGCTCGATAACATGGGGCACGTACTTGGCCTTGGCCTCTTCGTCGAAATACTCCATCGATTTGCCGCTGGTCTTCTGGTGTTGGGTGAGGTCGAAGTCGCCCCGGGCGGCGATCCCTTCGAGTTCCTGGGTGCCGAAGGGGAACTTGTAGAGGATGTCGACGGTGGCTTTGGCGTAGTGGGCGAGTTCCTCAGGTTTTTGCCAGTACTCCTCGAGGCTGGTGCGGGGAAGGCCGATGCTCTCGTACCATCGGATTCGCTCTTCGACCCAGTATTTGTGCCAGACTTCCCAACCCCAATTGGGCTGCGGCTGGGTGAGGTTGGCGGCGCCGTTCAGGTCGGCGAGGCGAGCCACGGCGCCGGCCAATTGAGCCACGACTTCGTCTGGGCGGATAAAGAATTCGAGCTCCATCTGTTCGAACTCGCGGGAGCGGAAGGTGAAGTTGCGTGGGGTGACTTCATTGCGGAAGGCCTTGCCGATCTGGGCGATGCCGAACGGGACCCGCTGCCGCGAGGTCTCGAGCACGTTCTTGAACTGCACGAAGATGGCCTGGGCGGTTTCCGGGCGCAGATAAGCGACGTTGTCGTCGGACTCGACCGGGCCGACGTTGGTTTTGAACATGAGATTGAACCGGCGGGGCGGGGTGAGTTCACCGCCGCAGTGGGGGCAGGGGGTGACCTGGCCAGTGGTGGCGGGGTCGAGGGTGGCGAGCTCGCAGAACAACTGTTCAGGGGTCTGGGGGAGGGTGCCGGGCTGGGCCGCCTTGGCATCCAAACGCGCGAGCACGGCGTCGAGGTTGCAGATGAGGGCCAGGCCGGGGGCCAGGCGGATGCCTTTGCCGCGGGCCCATTGCCAGAGGGGCTGGCGTTGGTATTGGCCGCCGGGGCAGAGTTTGGCGATGGCCTGACCCCACGGCTGTTCGGCCAACAATTCCCAGACCTGGTCGGTGCGCACGAGCTTCTTGCAGTGCCGGCAGGTGCTCATGGGGTCGGTGAACGTGTCCACGTGACCCGAGGCTTTCCAGACGGTGGGATGCATGATGATGGTGGCCTCGAGGCCGGTGACATCGTCGCGATGATGGACTAGGCTGCGCCACCAGAGTTCTTTGACGTTGCGCTTGAGTTCGGCGCCGAGCGGGCCGTAATCCCAAAAGCCATTGATGCCGCCGTAGATCTCGGACGAGGGATAGATCAAGCCGCGGCGTTTGCACAAGGAGACAATTCGCTCCATTAATTCAGTCGCTTTCCGCTCTGCCATAGGAAGGGGGAGTGTTCGCGATGGACGGGGGGGATGTCAATGTCAAGGCCACCGCGCCGAGGAGGTTGGGCGCGCCAGATCCGCTGGTCGGACGTGGCCGCCCGCGCTCCCTCCTCGCTAAAGACGCGGGGCTCGTGCGCCCGCGCGCGGTGAGGCTGGACAATCGCGGCCGCGGGTGGACAATGCCCAGCGTGCGATGGCCGCTGGAACGACGGGTGTGAGTGAGGGTGTGGGTAGGCGATGAAAGCACTGATTCTGGTCGATCTCCAAGTCGATTTCTTGCCTGGGGGGGCGTTGCCCGTGCCCCAGGGCGAGGCGGTCATTCCTTTGGCCAACCAACTCCAAGGGCGGTTCAACCTGGTGGCGGCCACCCTGGATTGGCATCCGACGAACCACGTGAGTTTCGCGGTCAATCACCCCGGCCGCAAGCCGGGGGAGGTGATCGTACTCAAGAAGGTCCGGCAACTCCTGCTGCCGGTGCATTGCGTGCAGAAGACGCGCGGGGCGGAGCTGGCGCCGGGGCTCATGCGCAATCGCATCAACCGCGTGTTTCGGAAAGGGACGGATCCGGACGTTGACGGCTACAGCGGTTTTTTCGATGCCGACCCCCGCCGAACGACCGGGCTCAGCGACTACTTGCACGAGAAGCGAGTCAAGGAGGTCTGGATCCTGGGGCTGGGTACGGAGGATTGCGTCCGCCACACCGCCCTGGATGCGGTGGGCTTGGGGCTCAAGACGCATGTGATCGAGGATGCCTGTCGCGGGCGGGAGGCGAGCCCAACGGCGGTGCCGGAGGCGTTGGCGGAGCTCGAGAATGCTGGGGTGGTCTTAGTCGGGAGCCGGGCGGTGTTGTGAGTTCGTGGCGAGGAGGTACTCCGGGACCACGCGGCCGCCGAGGAGGTGTTCCTGCAAGATCCGCTCGAGCGCCTCGGGGGTACAAGAGTGGTACCAGACGCCCTCGGGGTAAACGACGGCGATCGGGCCTCGGACGCACACGCGCAGGCAGTTAGCTTTCGTGCGCAGCACCACTCGTTGGGGCCCGGCCAAGTCCAGCTCTTTGAGCCTCTGTTTGAGGTAACGCCAGGCGGCTGCGCCCGCCGCCGCAGAACAACACTTGGGCTCGCTCGCTTCGGCACAGAGGAAGATGTGGCGCTCGGCGCGCTCGAGGCCGGGCACGGCGATCGGGTGGGCGGGGTGCGGCGGCATGACCGCGCTTGGATGGGGGAGGGCGGTCAGGCCACGTTACCCATCGAGAGGAGGAACTCGATGTTGCTGCGGGTCTTTTTGAGTTTGCCCAGCAACAGCTCCATGGCCTCGACTGGCGGGACGCCGGTCAGGGCCCGGCGGAGGAGGACGATGCGGCTGTGTTCGTCGGGGTGGTAAAGCAGCTCTTCTTTGCGCGTGCCGGAGCGCTCGATATTGATCGAGGGGAAGATGCGGCGATCGACCAGGGCGCGATCGAGGTGGACCTCCATGTTGCCCGTGCCCTTGAACTCCTCGAAGATGACCTCGTCCATGCGCGAGCCGGTATCGACCAGGGCGGTCGCCATGATGGTGAGGGAACCGCCTTCCTCGATGTTGCGGGCGGCGCCGAAAAACCGCTTGGGCTTGTGCAGCGCGTTGGCGTCCACGCCCCCGGAGAGGATCTTGCCCGAGTGCGGCTGGACGGTGTTGTAAGCGCGGGCCAGGCGCGTGATGGAATCCAGGAGGATGACGACATCCTTCTTGTGTTCGACCATGCGGCGGGCCTTTTCGATGACCATCTCGGCCACCTGGACGTGGCGCTCCGGCGGTTCGTCGAAGGTCGAGCTGATGACTTCCGCGGGTTTGCAGGTCCGCTCCATGTCGGTGACTTCCTCGGGGCGTTCGTCGATGAGGAGGATGATCAGGTACGACTCGGGGTTATTGCGGATGATGGCGTTGGCCAGCTTTTGAAGCAGGACGGTCTTGCCGGTTCGGGGCGGAGCGACGATCAAGCCGCGCGTGCCTTTGCCGATGGGGCAGACCAGGTCGAGGACGCGGGTGGAGAGTTCGTCGGTGGTGGTCTCGAGGAGGAATCGCTTGTTCGGGAAGAGCGGCGTCAGGTTGTCGAAGTGGGTCTTGTCCTTGGCCCGATCCGGATCCTCTTTGTCCACCGCTTCGATCTTGAGCAGGGCAAAGAACTTCTCTTTCTCCTTCGGTGGCCGGATTTGGCCCGCCACCAAGTCGCCGGTTTGCAGGTCGAACCGCCGGATCTGGGACGGCGAGACGTAGACGTCTTCGGGGCAGGGGAGGTAGTTGAAGCTCTGCGAACGCAGAAACCCGAACCCTTCGCCGAGGATTTCGAGGACGCCCTCGGCGAAGAGGATGCCGTTGCGTTCGGCATTCTTCTTGAGGATCTCGAAGATGACCTCGTGCTTCTTCATCGTGCCGAAGTTCTCGATCCCCCATTCCTTGGCCATCTGGGTCAGTTCGATCATCGACATGGCCTGGAGTTGGGCGATGTTGATCGTGACCCCAGGCGGGGTGGGAGCGGCCGGGGCGGGGGCGGAGGCCGGCTCGGACAAATCCTCCGGCAGCCGATCCTCGAGCGGCGGGCGGTCGGTTGGCGTCGCCCCCGGTTCGTCGCTAACCACGGCGCCTCGCGTCGTCAGCGGCAACTCCAGCGTCTCGCCATCTGCATCGGCAGCGCCGGCGGCTTGGTCGGCGCCCCGGGCGGGCGGCGGGCCGGCCGTCTTGGGGCGTCGGCCGGACTCGGGCTTGGCGGCCCTTGGTTTCTTGGCACGTGGCATAAGACAAACAGGTAAAAGGGCAAGTCAGGACTACGGTACGAAATTTGAAATGATCTCCTGCTCTCCGAGTCCTCCACGGAAAGAGTCACCGAACGCGCGGCGCAGTCAGCCGGGAGTTCGGAGAAGCAGCTAGCTCGATTTGCCGGGCTTGCCCTAGTAAGGCAAGGGAAACTTCGCGGTCAATTCGCGCACACGTTCGCGCACCTTCCTAGCCGCGTCAAGGTTTTTGATGTCGAGCAGGACTTCGCTGATCATGTCTGCGATGGCGGCCATTTCCTGGTCCTGCATACCGCGGGTGGTGACGGCCGGTGTGCCCAACCGGATGCCGCTAGCTTGGAAAGGCGAGCGGGTCTCGAAGGGGATGGTGTTCTTGTTGACCGTGATGCCGGCTTCGTCCAGGACCGCTTGGCACTCCTTGCCCGTCCCGCCGCGCGCACCCACGTCCACGAGCATGAGGTGGTTATCGGTGCCGCCGCTAACGAGGCGGTAGCCGTTGCGTTGGAGGCCTTCGGCCAGGGCTTGGGCGTTGCGCAGCACCTGGGTCTGGTAGGTCCGGAAAGCGGGTTGAGCGGCCTCGCGCAGACAGACGGCCTTGGCGGCGATCACATGCATCAGGGGCCCGCCCTGGATCCCGGGGAAGGTTTGCGAGTCCACTTCCTTGGCGTACTGTTCGCGGCAGAGGATCAGACCGCCCCGCGGCCCGCGCAAGGTCTTGTGGGTGGTGGTGGTCACGAAATCGGCGTGGGGCACGGGGCTGGGATGGAGACCGACCGCGACCAACCCGGCGATGTGGGCAATATCGGCCAGCAGCAGAGCGCCGACGGCGCGCGCGATTTCGCCGAGTCGGGCAAAGTCGATCAGGCGGGGATAGGCGCTAGCGCCGACGGTGATCATGCGTGGGCGGTGTTGCTGCGCTAGTTCAGCCAACTGCTCGTAATCGATGCGTTCGTTGTCCCGGCGCACGCCGTAGTGGATGATCTCGAAGAACTTGCCGGAGAAATTGGCCTTGTTGCCGTGCGTCAAGTGGCCGCCGTGGCTCAGGTCCATCGTCAACATCCGGTCCCCCGGCTTAAGGAACGCGAAGTAAACAGCCATGTTGGCGCCGCTGCCCGAGTGCGGCTGAACGTTGGCGTGCTCGGCCCCGAAGAGCTTGCGCGCTCGTTCGATGGCCAACTGCTCGGCCACATCCACGTTCTCGCACCCGCCATACCAGCGGCGCCGGGGATAACCCTCGGCGTACTTGTTGGTTAAGACAGAGCCCTGGGCCTCGAGGACGGCGCGGCTGGTGAAGTTCTCACTGGCGATCAGTTCGATGTTTTCGAGTTGGCGCTGCCGCTCGTGCGCAATCACTTCGTGGATCTCCCGGTCCACCGCCGCCAAGCGGAGGGTGGCGGCATGACGCGCCTCGAGCTTGCCCACGCGGCGTTCGTGTCGGCCCCCCTCGAACTTGGTGTCGAGGAACGTGTCCAGGACCTGGATGGCGGTGCTGGTGGGGACGAACTTGGCGCCTAGGCACAACACGTTGGCGTCGTTATGCTGCCGCACGAGCAGCGCCATGGGGACGTCCCGCGCGACCGCGGCGCGGATGCCGGGCACCTTGTTGGCGGCAATGCTCATGCCCACACCTGAGGCGCACACCAACACCCCGAAATCCGCGCTTCGCTCCGCCACCTTTCCCCCCACCGCCTGTGCGTAGTCGGGATAGTCTGTGGACTCAGCCGAACGCGCCCCTAAGTCCTGGACCAGAAGGCCTCGGCCTTGGAGGTGTTGTTTGAGGGTTTCCTTAAGTTCGTAGCCCGCATGGTCGGCTCCCAGGGCAATGGTCAACACGTGCGGACGCGGCAGTGGGGGTGCGGCGGCGTCGGTGGTTTGGTCGAGAAACTTCAGCATGGCGAGGATCCCTTGCTCGATCTGGTCGCGGCAATTGCGGTAGACGTCGTATCCTTCCCCGATCGGGTCGGCGATGTCCCGGTCGAACGGGTCGAGGGTGTCGTCGAACTCGCGCAATAGGAAGGTTTTCTCGGCCGCCTGTGGATAGAGTAAGGTCACGGCATCGACGTGGCCCTGCGTCATGCCGAAGATGTAGTGGGCCTCTTCCACCAGAGGCGCTGTCAAGGCGCGACTGCGTTGGCCGGAGATGTCCACCCCCAGTTCCTGTAACGCCCGCACGGCGTGCGGACTGGGCGGTTGGCCGTCAATGGCCCCCACGCCCGCCGAACACACCCCATAGTGCCCGCGCTCATGTGTGAGGTGGCGGAACAAGCCTTCAGCCATGGGACTTCGGCAGACGTTGCCCGTGCAGACGAACAGGACGGTCTTCATGCCAGAACGAACGGGCGAACGTTGGGGGCCAACCGCGGAATCGTCAACGGCGAAATCATGGCCGCTGCCCCTTAGCGCTTACCGCAACCCACGTCCACTGGCCGGGGCGGCCCCGGGCCGAAGGCTCGGTCCTACCGACGCCGCGCCGAACCCACCACCGCCAGTCCCTTGAGCAAGTCCAGGGCCCGAGCCAAGGCGGGATCGGTCACCAACGGCACGGCTGCGGCGGGTGGGCGTCGGGGCGTCGCGGGGGTGTCTTGGTTCAGGTCAAAGCCCTCGCGTTTCATCCGGACGAGTTCAGCCTCGTTGATGCGAACGGGGCGGTTGGTGGCCGCCGCGAGGTTCGTGCTGGCACGCAGACCGGCGCTGGCCTGGCCAAGCTCCAAGACCCTGTAAGGATCCGCAACATACTGTCGCTCCGCTTCCGGACTCACGGTCACCGCGATGTCTGGAACCAAACCCGCCGATGGAATCGGCGTTCCGTCTCCCAAGGCTACGGGCGTGGTCGCCACGCGCAGCTTATACCCGCTCTGGAGGGTGAATTCGCGCCAAACGCTAGCCCCGCCCGCGGTGCGAGCACCGATGATCAGGCCCGCGTTCACGTGGCGCAGCACGGCCGCCAAGGCCTCCGCTGCACCCGTGGTCTGTCGGTTGGCAAGAATGACCAGCGGCTGTGTGAACGCGTTCGTCTTATGCGTGGCACGCGCCGACCACTCACCCCACTCGAGCAGGAGACGGTCCTCGTCTAGGAACCGATCCGCTACTCGGCCGGTCTCGGCATAATCGGTCCCGCCCGCAAAGCGCAGGTCGAGCACCAGGCCCTGCAGCGCGGTTCCCCGGCTCAGGCTGGCAACGGCCTCTCCGAACCGGTCCGCTAGGCCGGAAGCCACCTCCCGAACCCGTACGTAGGCGAAATGCTCTTCGAACCGTTTCGATTCGCTGAGCAGGGGGCCTTCCCCCTCGGGAGGCGCGGTTGTGCTCGGGGGCGTGTTGCTGGCGAGGGTGACTCGCGAGGCGAAGCCCTCGATCAGGCCGGCAAGCGCTGCGGCGTCCAATTCAGCCTGGCCGACCCCCGGCAGGTTGGTCCGCAACAGCCCGTAGACTTCATGAAAGTCGGCGCCGTCATTGGCTTGGGCAAGCACGCAGCCTGCCGCGGCGAGACTCACGGCCAGGCCGACCCAGGCCCATCGTCGCTTCATCCCAAAACGCATGGGCGGAGAGCATGGCCTCCTTGCCTACCCGAAACAAGTAAATCAACGAAGCGGACCACCGTCCGGCGATTCCGAGGCGGCGTTTCGCAGGCGCACCCCCTGCAGCGGTGATCGCACTCCGCCTCGATTGCAGGAGAGAGGGCTCCACTCACGCTCGCGCCAACGCCAAGGGTCCGTGTCAAGTTCTATATACCTGTCAAACAAAACCTATGTTGTTCCTTGGCCGTGGGTTGTGTGGGGGGCTCTAGGTAGTCCGGTGGGGGCGATCATCGATCATAGCATTCCGGAGCGGTTTGAACTGGAGCGAGATCCAGGGTCGATCGAGCTAGCCGAGAGCGGCGAGGGATCGTGATGGTGATAGTCAGGTGTCAACTACTAAAATCATGGAAGAAAGAGGAGTAGCAATAGGACGGTCGCCCTCATGGCGGAGGTGCGCGAAGACGAGGGCCAGGCGGAGTTGCGGGGGGTGGGTTGGTCTTCTTGGGGGGGAAGTTGCGTCTGTCCGGCCAGCGGTCAGCGTTCGAGGCGGATTCCGTCCGGCGCTTCGATCTGGGAGGCAATGGCGCTGTTGGGTTTGCGTTCCTGCCGGACACGGATGGGGCCCAAGGGAGTCGGATAAGCGCCCTGAGCCCACTGCAGGTCGCCCAGTTGCGGCGCGACAGGAACGCGGCGACAGCCCGGTTCGATGGGTGAGACGCCGAGGGCATGCTGGCTACGCCAGGCGGTGGGGCCGCTGGCCCAGCCGTGACACAGACTGTGGCGAAACCCTTGGTAGCAGTCAGCGCTGAAGCCGCCATGGATGTCGTTGTTGCCGGGCGGCACCGACTCGTCGATGCGGGCCGTGGTGGGGGGGCCAGTCGAGGTTGAAGTCCTCCCTAAACGTGGTGGCTCCCAGGGCCAGACGATGCGGGTGGGGGCGAACCAGAAGGTGGACAGCGGGGAGAGCTCAGCGCTCGGCAGGGTGCGAGTTGGGCAGTGCGGCCGTTGGTGGAGCGAAGCGTTGGAGGGGGGCGTCGTTGGTTTGGGCTGGGCCAGGGGTGCTGCGCCCGTTTTGGATGAGCTCTTCGAGGAGGGCGGTTAGGGTGGCGACTCGTTGGGGTTGGGCGGCGGCCAGGTTGGTGGTTTCGCCCAGGTCGGTAGCGAGGTTGTAAAGGTGGGCGGCGGTGCCGGTCTGCGCATCGGGTGCGAGGACCAATTTCCACGGGCCTTGACGGAGGCTGGGGACGCCGTTCGCGGCGCAACTGACGGCCTGGGGGCGGGTGGGTTGGTTTTGGCCTAGCAGGAGCGGCAGGAGGCTGAAGCTGTCTTCGCCTGCGGCAGCAGGCAACTGGACGCCGAGGAGGTCGGCGAAGGTGGCGATGAGATCGGCTTGATGCACGAGTTGGGTGCAGACGCTGCCGGGCTTGACGACCTTTGACCAGCGGACCAGGAAGGGGACGCGGTGTCCGCCTTCCCACACATCCGACTTGTAGCCGCGCAACGGGCCGCTGGGGAAATGGCCGCGGGCCTCGAGTTCCCGGGCGCCGACGTACGGGGCGAAGCCGTTGTCGCTGGTGAACAAGACCAAGGTCCGGTCCGCGGCCCCACTCTGGTGGAGGGCGGTGAGCACCTTCCCGACGGCGGCATCGGTTTCCATGATGAGATCGGCGGCGTCGTTGTCGAGCCCGCTGCGGCCTTGCCATTCGCGGTTGACCGCCAGGGGTGTGTGGGGCGTGGTCAGCGGCAGGTAGAGGAGGAACGGTTCGGGGCGGGGGGCGGTGTTGGTGAGGAACGCGCAGGCCCGGTCGCGGAGGGTGGGCAGGATCGGTTCGAGTTGCCAGTCGGGGAGTGCGGGGCCCTGGATACTGGCTTGGTTGCGGCGCAGTTCATCGGCGGGGAGCAAGGCGGTGGGGATCCCGACGCAGCGGTCGTTCTCGATGAAACAGTAGGGTGGCCAGTTCGGGACGTCGGTGCCGAAATAGGTGTCGAAGCCCGCGGCAAGCGGGCCTCCGCCGATGGGCAGAGAGAACACCTCGCGCCAGGCGGCGCGTTGGGCGTCGGTGGCCTGGGTGATGAGGTTTGCGCCGCCGCCTCCGGCTTGGCCACCGAAGCCGGTGAAGTGCGGGCGGTGTGGGGCTGGGATAGGCCAATGCCAACCCAGATGCCATTTGCCGATACAAGCGGTGCGGTAGCCGTGTTGTTTCGCCAAGTCCGCCACGGTGAGTCGCCCGGGCGCGATGAGGGGTTGTTCCCAGAGCTGAACGATGCCGCGTTGGAGTCGGGTGCGCCAGTGGTAGCGGCCGGTGAGCAGGGTGTAGCGGGAGGGCGAACAGACGCCGGAGGAGGAATGCGCGTCGGTGAAGCGCATCCCTTGCGCCGCGAGCGTGTCGAGGTGCGGGGTGGGGATTTTACCACGCTGCGGGTTGTAGCACTGCAGATCGCCGTAGCCGAGGTCATCGGCGAGGATGACCAGGAGGTTCGGTTTGGCGGTCGGCGGGTTGGCGGCGGCCGTGGCGGTGGAGATGACCAACAGTCCGGTGGCGAGATGGGCGAGACCGAAGGGTTTCATCGAGGCCCCAGGTAAACACGGCAGGCAGCGCAAAGGAATCCGGAAAGTGCATGGGCGTCTAGGGGACTGGCGTTCGAAGGTGGGCCAAGCATGTTGGGTTAAGCGCCTAGCTTGGGGGCGAGGGGTGCTGAGGGTGGGCGGGGGGCTCAGGGAGGTGTGGCTGCGTTCGGCTGAACGCGCACGCAGATGATGAGGATGAGATCCAGGCCCAGGCCGGAGGCGTCAGGGTGTTTACCGACCAGTTTGAACATGAGGTTGTTGTGGCCGGCGGCGAGATCGAGTTGGCCGAGGAACAGGCGCCCGCTGGGGGCCATTTCCGGGGCGTAAAGGTCCGCGGAGGGCGCGACGGGGTTTTCGTTCTGGAACAACTGGACGTGGGCTTGGGCGGGGCCTTTCATGGCCTCGATGTAAATGGCGTAAGGCCCGGCCGCGGGCACCTCACAGACGGGGGAGAGGAAGTGGGGGCCGAACCAATCGCTTTCGGTGGCGGTGAGGGACAGGAAGCGCACCTCTTCCTGGCCGATTCGCTCTTTCTTGCGGGTGAGGGTTGCGCGCTCGAAAGACCAGGCATAGATGGGGGTCTGCCAGCCGGCGGGGAAGATGAGCTCGTTCAAGTCGACCACGGCGCGCTCGGACAAGGGCGGCACGGTCAAGCTCGCGGTTGGGCGCGGTTCCGAGTACAGGTAGGTCACGCTGACGTAGTCGGTGGGGAGTAGGTTGTTGGCGGGCGCATGTTCGATGGTTTGGAGCAGGCTTTGGCGGTAGGCATAGGCGTCTCCGAGGAACAAGCGGTAGCCGCCGGTGCGACCGAGGTGTTTGGCGTAGCCGAGGCATCCGCTCAGGGGAAAGGAGAGGCGTTTCTCCCATCGATCGGGCACGTCGTACCAGCCGCCGTTGAAGAAGTCTTCGGAACCGGTGCCGTGAACGACCAACTCGCCGTCGATGGTGGTCTGGTCGTCGCCTTCGAAGAAGTGGGTTTTGCCCGACTCGAAGCCCTGGGACTGGAGGATGACGCCGACGAGGTGGCCGCGGCCGGCGGTGTCGATGAAGGTGAAGGGCTGGCCGCTTCGGGTGGGGTTTTCGCGGTGCCAAAGGGCGTAGAACTTGCCTTCATTGGGCTGGAGGGGTAGCGCGGCCACGCTGATTTGGGCGCCGAGTTCGACCGGCTCGTTCCGCTCGGACACCAACTCGACGGTCACACTCCGCTGGAAGGGCATGGGAAAGTAGCAGTAGTTGGTCTCGCCGGTGGTACCCACCAAGAGGGATTGGACGGCCGGCTGACCCCAGGCGTAGCCGAAGAAATCTCCGAGGGGAGCGAGCACAGCGGGTTCGTCGCCGTCGTAAGAGATCTTTAGTAGCAGGTCGCGCGCTTTGCTGGCGATCTGGCTGGCCGGCCAAAGCTGCAAGCCGACGATCCGCCCGCCGCCCTTGGCCTGGTGAAAGACTTGGGCTGAGCTGTGCGGGGCGAGGCGGACGGTCTGATGGTGGGACTGGATGAGGATTCTCGGATGGGCGGTGAACTGGCTGAGGTCTCTGCCGGTGCGGTGCCACAGGTCGATGGTTTGCTGGCGTTGTTGCTGGGAGAGCGCGTCGGGGGTGGCACTCCAGGAGCGGATGTTCTCGGCGGGGTCGTAGGTGGCATAATTGATCTGGTAAAACTGGACCTTCGGCGCGCGCACGCGCACGACGCACGATCGGGCGTAGGGCAACGGGACATAGCTGTAGTAACCGCCAGCGCCGAAGCCGACCAGCGGTCTTGGAAAGGCGGGGTGTTTGCCCAGAAACAGATCGCGGTACTTGACCGCCACGCGCGGCTCGGTTTCGCCATCGAAGAGGAATTCGATGATGTCCTCGGTGGGGGTGGGGGTCCAGAGGCGGTAGATGACACCAGGCCCTTGGAGGTCCGCCAGGACCACTCCCTGTTCGTCCCGGCGCACGAACGAGTACTTGCCGGAGAAGCCGTCGTCGTTGCCGCCGGAGCGGTCGTAGCTCGAAACGGAACCGATCTTGACGGAGGTTTTGAAGGCGGGCAATCGGTCCAGTCGATACAGGGCCTCGAGACCGATGGGTGCGGCCCAACCTGACCAGAGGACACCGGAGGCGGTCAGCCAACTGAACACCAGGCAAACGCGATGTTTCATGCCCACAAGAGGTACCAAAGCGGCCCGCGCCGGGCCACCACGGAATGACGGGCGGGTCGCAGTTGCCGAATCCTCAGCGACGAGGGAGCTCGGACGGCCACATCCGCCAAGCGGGTTTGGCGACTCGGACCCTACAAGGCGCCCGGCACAACTCCCCCGAGACGGCCGCCGCCAACCCCCCCGCTGAGAATCCGGGTCGCGGTTGCCACTGGCGGCAGGCCCGCCGTAGAGTGGGGGGCGATGAGCGGGTTGAATGCTGAACTCGAGCGGCGACTAGAGGCGTTGCGGCAGGCCGGGCTCGAGCGCGCGCTACGGCGCATCGACTCCCCACAGGGCGCGCGGGTGCAGTGGGGCGGTCGCACGCTATTAAACTTCTCGTCGAACGATTACCTGGGCCTGGCGCATCATCCGGCGTTGCGGGAGGGGGCGCGGAGCGCGCTCGAGCAGTACGGCGCTGGGGCGGGGTCCGCGCGGTTGGTTTGCGGCTCGCTTGCGGTCCACCATGACCTGGATGGCGCTCTGGCAGAGTTCAAGGGTGCGCCGGCCGCGTTGGCGTTTTCCTCGGGGTACGCCATGGCGTTGGGGACCATTCCAGCGCTGGTGGGGCAGGCGGATGTGGTGGTGTTGGACAAGCGGGTGCATGCCTCGATCGTGGACGCCGCGCGGCTCAGTGGCGCCAAACTACGCGTGTTTGGGCACAACGACTTGGATGAACTCGAAGCGATTCTCCGTTGGGCAGATGGCCGCCGAGGTCAGGCTCGTGGACCGCAGGGTGGGCCGGGTCCGGGGGTGCTGGTGGTGACCGAGAGTGTGTTTTCGATGGATGGCGACCAGGCGCCGCTGGTCGAGTTGGTCGAGTTGAAGGACCGTTACGGGGCGTGGCTCATGGTGGACGAAGCCCATGCCACCGGGTTGTACGGCGCGCAGCGGCGCGGTCTGGCGGAGGCCTTGGGTGTGGGGGATCGGATCGAGGTCCAGATGGGCACCTTGGGTAAAGCGCTCGGGGCGGCGGGCGGCTACGTGGCTGGGTCTCGCTGCCTCATCGACTACTTGGTCAATCGGGCCCGCAGTTTCATCTTCAGCACCGCACCGGTGCCCGCGGCGGCGGGAGCGGCCTTGGCGGGAATCGGCTTGGTGCGCTCGATCGAAGGCGCAGGCCGGTGCCAGCAGTTGTGGGCGCGAGTGGCGCAGGTGCGGCAGGCGCTGCGGAGTCGCGGTTGGCCGGTCGAGGATCCCGCGAGCGCGATCGTGCCGCTGCTCGTCGGGGAAGAGGGCGCGGCGGTAGCGGCTGCGGCGGTCTTACACGAATGCGGGGTGTTCATTCCGGCGATCCGGTACCCAGCGGTGGCGCGCGGGGCGGCGCGGTTGCGCCTGACGGTAAGTGCGGCGCATAGCGAGGAGGACGTCCGAGTGTTAAGCGGCGCGCTGGCGGTGTTGAGCGATCGGGTTCAAGGCGGGAGGGTTTTGCATGCATCCGTTGGCTCGGCTTGACCACAAGTACCTGTGGCATCCGTTCACGCAAATGCGCGACTGGCTGCGGCGCGAGCCGATCGTCATTGTGCACGGTCGGGGCGCCGTCTTGTGGGACGTGCACGGCCGGGCCTACCTGGACGCCAACGCGTCGATTTGGACCAATCTTCATGGGCATCGGCACCCGCGGATCGACGCCGCCCTCCGGCGCCAGCTCGGGCGGATTGCGCATTCGTCGGCGTTGGGCTTGGCGAACGAACCGGCCTCTAAGTTGGCTGAGCGGTTGGTGCAGATGGCGGCGTTGCCGGGGCGCGGGGCGCGGGCGCGTCGGCAGCCGCGGCTGACGCGGGTGTTCTTGTCGGATGACGGTTCGACGGCGATGGAAGTGGCGCTGAAGTTGGCGTACGAATTCACCCGCCGCACCGGCCGCTCGCGCGCGCCGCGGTTTCTGTCGTTGGCGGGAGGGTATCATGGAGACACGGTTGGGGCGGTGAGCTTGGGCCACATTGACCTCTTCCACCGCGCTTACGCGGGGCTGCTGTTCAAGTCGGATCGGGTGATGGCGCCCTATTGCTACCGCTGTCGGTTTAACCGGGCTGGCCCTGAACGGATGGATGCGCGGCTGTACCGGCAGTGTCGTTGGGAATGCGTGGGCGAGGTCGAACGGCGCTTAACCGCCCGGCACAAGCGCGGCGAACCGTACGCGGGGATGGTCGTCGAACCGCTCATGCAGGGCGCGGCGGGCATGATCGCGCACCCAGCGGGTTGGCTACGACAAGTGGCGGAGCGGGTGCGGGGTGAGGGCGCCTTGCTGATCGCGGACGAGGTGATGACGGCGTTCGGTCGCGCCACGGATACGCCGGGCTTCCTGGCGTGTCATCAGGAGGGAGTGGAGCCGGACTTTGCGGCGCTGGCGAAAGGGTTGACGGGCGGTTATCTGCCGATGGCGGCGACGCTCACGACCACGGCTGTGTTCGAGGCGTTCCTGGGTGAGTACGAGGAGTGCAGGACCTTTTTCCACGGGCACAGTTACACGGGCAATGCGCTCGGCGCTGCGGCGGCCTTGGCCAGCCTAGAGGAACTCGAGGACGAGGGTTCGCGCCGAGCTCGGGGACGACTGCAGGCAGCATTGGCGAAGGGTTTGCGGGAGTTGTGGGCATTGCCGCAGGTGGGCGATGTCCGGCAGGCGGGGTTGGTCGCGGCAATCGAGTTGGTGCGGGATTGGCGTACGCGGGAACCCTTCGCTTGGGCCGAGCAGGTGGGGACGCGAGTCTGCGAGGCGATGGCGCGGCGGGGCGTCCTGACGCGGCCGATCGGGAACGTGGTTGTGGTGATGCCGCCCTATTGCATGAGTGAGGCGCAACTGCGCGTCGTGCTGGGGGCGCTCGCCGAAGCGGTCGAGGAAGTGCTCGGCGGTGCGCCTTAGGTGGCGAATGGCGAAAGCCGGAGCCGGCGGTCAAAAAGCAAGGCCGCCCTGGGGCGGCCTAACCACAGTCGAGCATCAGACCGAGCGCGCGGTGGGTGCG
The DNA here is from genome assembly GCA_016871715.1 of Verrucomicrobiota bacterium. Taxonomy (GTDB): domain Bacteria; phylum Verrucomicrobiota; class Verrucomicrobiia; order Limisphaerales; family J093; genus VHCO01. The sequence continues at coordinate 1,764 of VHCO01000119.1, read as the reverse complement.
GCGCGCGGCCACTATTTCGGCTGAGCCTTCTGGGCCTTCTCTCTTTCCATCTGCTTGTACTTCTCGATTTCGGAGGCCTTGATGACCTCGATTTTCGCGCCTTTCTCCATCTCCTCTTTCGAGGGGACCTTGATGATGTCGCTGGTGACGGGTTCGTTGCGAGCGGCCTCGGTGGACGAGACGGAGATCAACTCGACCTCGAAGACCAGCGCGGCGTTGGGGCCAATGGTGGGCGGGGAGCCCCGTTCGCCATACGCGAGTTCGGACGGGATGAACAGTTGGTACTTGGCGCCGGGCTTCATCAGTTGCAGCGCCTCGGTCCACCCTTTGATGACGCCGTTGACGGGGAAGGTGGCGGGCCCGCCGTGTTTCTCGGAGCTGTCGAACTCAGTGCCGTCGGTGAGGGTGCCTTTGTAATGAACGGTCACGCGGTCCGTCAGGCCCGGACTGGCGCCGGTGCCCTCGGCGAGGACCTTGTATTGGAGTTCGTGGGCTTGGCCGTCGGGCAGGGTGACGGTCTTGACCTTGACGCCGGGCTTGGCCTTGTTTTCGGCAAGGAACTTCTCGCCTTCGGTCTTGTTGCGGTCGCCTTGGAGCTTGCGCAATTCCTGGGCCTTGGCCGCGCGATCGCGCTGGAAGGCGTTGAGGATGTCCCTCGCCTCGGCGGTGGTAAGCTGGGTCGTGCCGGAGTACCCGTCCTTAACCCCGCGTAGAAGGGCCTCGGCATCCACCTCGATGTCGTTGCGCTTCCAGCTATCGGCGAGGCTCATCCCGATGCTGTAGCTGAATTTCTCCTGTTCGTTCTTGAACGCGCTGCTGTCGGCGGCCTCAAGCGCCGGGGTCAGCAGGCCCAGTGTCAAAGTCATTACGAGCGTTGCCTTCATATGATTCATTGTTCGCGGGGGCCGACGCTTTCAAAAACGCCGGCCCATTTCAACTCATTTTCCTACGGTCTTCCGACGGTGACCCAGGCCATCACCGTCCCCCGGTTCTCGACCCCGCCACGGGTCCGCAAGCAGACGGCTCCGGGACCGCCTCCCACCTGACTCTGAGTTCTGCGGTCCGCTGCACGACACTCGCCGGCGCAATCGTCCCAGCAGCCCAGTGTCCTTCGATCACGAAATGGCCGCGACGCGCAAGTCCCGCAACGCAGTGAGTCCGATCAGCGGTGCGCCCCCGCCCCGTATCGGCCGCGCCCCACTCTGCCGCTTGGCCCCAAACCGCTCCCGATGCGCCAACCACACCCCATCCACAAAACCCTTGGATCCTAGCACGACGCCGTCCGTCATGTGCCGAATCCGCAACCGCAACACCTCGCCCACACTCAACTCCCCACCCTTCTGCAACACCCGCTTAATCTGCTCCCGACTCATTGCCACCTTCCCGCCGCCCCCAGACACCCCCCCGCGCACAAACAACCGCCGCCGATACTCCGCTCCCACCTCCTTCCACTCACGCTCCTTCACCTTCACCGTTGACTCCCCCGACTCCTTGACCCCCGCTCCAGCCTGCGGACCAGTCAAGAACGGAGCGCGGGCATCTTGCCCGCGGGCCCTTCCCCCCTCTGACTCCGCCGGCCCCGCCGCCTCAGCCGCCCCTGCTGCCGCACTCCCGCCCCGAGTCGATCCACCACTGCCGCCCGTGTACAAACTCAGTAAACCCGACCGCGCCTTCGCATCCCCGGCCACCGCCGCCGCGTATCCGCAGTGCCGGTAATCCTTCGGATCCTCCACCAATCCCGCCCGCACCGCGTTCAAGTCGATG
>VHCO01000118.1 GCA_016871715.1 Verrucomicrobiota bacterium | reverse complement strand
GGTGGTTGGGGCAGTACTGTCTGGGCTGTCACGGTGGGCGGCGGCGGGGCGGGTTGGATTTGCGGGATGACGATGGGGTGGACGGGGTGGTGGCGGTGCGGCGTGCGCGCTCGGTATGGGAGGCGGTGTTGAAAAACGTGCGGGGTGGGACGATGCCGCCGGAGGGGCGTCCGCAACCGACCCTAGCCGAGCGGGAACGCATGGCGGGCTGGCTCGAGCGGGTGCTGTACGACTGCGACCGTTCGGCGCCCGACCCCGGGCGCGTGACGCTGCGCCGGCTCAATCGCACCGAGTACAACAACACGATTCGCGATTTAGTGGGGATCGACTTTCAGCCAGGTGAAGATTTTCCGGCGGACGACGTGGGGTACGGCTTCGACAACATCGGCGACGTGTTGTCGCTCTCGCCGATTCTGTTGGAGAAGTACTTGCGGGCGGCGGAACGGATCTTGGAGCGGGGCATCGTGGTGGTGGCGATCGAGGCGGCGGGATCGGAGCGTGCTGGGGGCCTGGTCGTGAGCGTGCCGCGCGAGCCCACGGTCGAGGCTCGGTATGCTGCAGCGCGTGCATTGGTCGAGCGGTTTGCGCGGCGGGCGTTTCGCCGGCCGGTCGAGGCGGAGGAGGTGACGCGGTTACTGACGCTGTACGCGGCGGCGGCGGCTGATGGGCAGAGCTATGTGGAGGCGGTGAAGGTTTCGCTCTTGGCGGTGCTGGTGTCGCCGCATTTTCTGTTCCGGGGCGAGTTTCAGCCGGAGCCGGACAATCCGGTGGCGGTGCATCCGGTCAGCGAGATCGCGCTCGCGTCACGGCTTTCGTATTTCTTGTGGAGCACGATGCCGGACGAGGAGTTGCTCGGGTTGGCCGAGCGCGGCCAGTTACGTGCGGAGTTAGACGGTCAGGTGCGGCGGATGCTGGCGGATCCGCGGTCGCGGGCATTGGTGGAGAGTTTTGCGGGTCAATGGCTGCAATTGCGGAAGCTGGACGAGATGCGGCCGGATCCGGAGGTGTACCCTGGGTTCGACGAGGAGTTACGGTGGGCGATGCGGCGGGAGACGGAGTTGTTTTTCGAGCGGATTTTGCGCGAGGACCGCAGCGTGTTGGAGTTTATCGAGGCCGACTGGACCTACGCGAACGCGCGGTTGGGGCGGCACTATGGTTGGGCGCAGGTGGTGGGGGAGGAGTTTGTGTTGGTGGATTTGGCGGACTCGCGGCGCGGGGGGGTGTTGACCCAGGGCAGCATTTTGACGTTGACCTCGAATCCGACGCGCACCTCGCCGGTGAAGCGGGGCAAGTGGGTGCTGGAGAATGTGCTCGGGACACCGCCGCCGCCGCCACCGCCGAATGTGCCGGAGCTTGAGGAGACGAGCGCTGCGCAGTTGCGCGGGACGTTGCGCCAGCGTTTGGAGCAGCACCGGGCCGACCCGCTCTGCGCCTCGTGCCACGCGCGCATGGATCCGATCGGGTTCGCGTTCGAGAACTTCGACGGGGTAGGGGCTTGGCGGGAGCGGGATGGGGAGTATGCGATCGACCCGGCGGGGCGTCTGGCTTCGGGTGAAGGGTTTCAAGGGCCCGCCGAACTGCGCAGGCTGCTGGTCGAGGCCAAGCGCCGGGAGTTTTTGCGTTGCCTCAGCGCCAAGTTGCTCACTTACGCGTTGGGGCGTGGGCTCGAGCCTTCCGACCAGTGCGCCCTGGACGACTTGGAGCAGGACCTGGTGCGGGGCGAGTATCGGTTTTCGGCCTTGGTGCGGGGGGTGGTGGGGAGTGTGCCGTTTCAGCAGCGGCGAGGGGATGGGGCGGCCCTTGCGGGCGGTTCTTAGTCGGCCTAGTTTGGTGTGGTTAAGCGATTTTATGAACCTGATGACTCGTTCTTGGCGGATCCCGCGGCGCACGTTCCTCCGCGGGTTAGGCACGGCAGTGGCGTTACCGTGGCTGGAGGCGATGGCGTCGCGGCGGGCGGAGGCGGCGCTCGAGGAGGGGCGTCCGTGTCGGTCGGCCTTCCTATTCATTCCCAACGGGGCGAACATGGCGGACTGGACGCCGCCGCAGGAGGGGCCGCTGGCGGAGTTACCGCCCATCTTGGCGCCGCTGGAGCCCTGGCGCCAAGAGCTCCAGGTGCTTTCCGGGCTGACGCACGACAAGGCCCGGCCGAACGGAGACGGCGCGGGCGATCATGCGCGATCGTCGGCGACCTTTCTGACCGGTTGCCAGGCCAGGAAGACGGATGGGGCGGACATTCGGGTGGGGGTTTCGGTGGATCAAGTGGCAGCGGCGCGGGTGGGGCACCTGACGCGGTTGGCGTCGTTGGAGCTGGGCTGCGATCGGAGCCGGCAGACGGGCAATTGCGACTCGGGGTATAGCTGCGCTTACTCGTTCAACATTTCGTGGAAGACGCCGAGCACGCCGATGCCGCCCGAGGTGGATCCGCGGCTGGCCTTCGAGCGGTTGTTCGCGAGCCCGGAGCGGGAGGCGAGTGCCGAGAGCCGGGCGCGGCGCCGGGCGACGCGCCAGAGCGTGTTGGATTTTGTCGGGGCCGATGCGCGGCGATTGCGCGGGCGGCTGGGGGCGACGGACCGGCGCAAGCTGGACGAGTACCTGGCGGCGGTACGGGATGTGGAGCAGCGGATCGAGCGGTCGGGGCAGTTTCAGGCGGCCTTGCCGGACTACGCGCAGCCTTCGGGGATACCGGACGGTTATGCGGACCACCTGCGGTTGATGTTCGATCTGATCGCGTTGGCATTTCAGACGGACACGACTCGGGTTGCGACGTTTATCTTGGCCCATGACGGCAGCAATCGGCCGTATCCGTTTCTGGGGGTAGGAGAGGGGCATCACGATCTTTCGCACCACGGCAACGACGCCGCGAAGCAAGAGAAGCTGACGCTGATCAACCGCTTTCATGTGACCCAATTCGGGGGTTTCTTGCGCACGTTGGCTGGGATGAAGGAGGGTTCGGGCACTCTGTTAGACCATTGTCAGATCGTGTATGGGAGCGGGATCAGCGACGGGAACCGGCACAACCATGACGAGCTGCCGGTGTTGTTGGCCGGGCGCGGCGCCGGGCGGCTGCAGGCGGGCCGTCATGTGCGGTTTCCGCGCAACACGCCGATGACCAATCTGTACTTAAGTCTGCTGGACCGCATGGGGATTTCGGTGGACCGGCTGGGAGACAGCACGGGGCCGCTGATGGGGATCTGAGCTTGGGTTTGGGGATGCGGTCGGGGAGGGGGTTGTGTTGGTGGGGGTGCCGGCGTTGGGGTGTGTGGGGCGATTGGGTTTAAGAAATCCTGGATTGTGCCGATGAGGGTGGCGTCGCAAGACAGGGCGGTCGGCAGCCCGCAAGAGCCGGCCGGGCACACGGTGGGCACCCGTAGGAGCGACCCGCCTCGCGGCACGGAAAGCCGCCAGTGAATAAAGCCCCCGCACGGGGGGTGACTCAAGGAAGGAGTCTTATGGTCATCAACACGAACACGTCGGCCCTGACGAGCGCGCGCTTGCTTGGGGAATCGTCGACGTTACTTGCCAAATCCCTCGCGAAGTTGTCTTCGGGCTCGAAGATCATCAGTCCGGAGGACGATGCGGCGGGTTTGGCGGTCAGCCTGCGGTTCGACGCGCAGGTGAATCGCCTCGACGCGGCCAACAACAACGTGGGCAACGCCATGTCGTTTAACCAGACGCGGGACGGTTTCCTGCAGAAGGTGCAGAAGGCGCTCGATCGGATGAGCGAGTTGGCGGTCCTGAGCCAGGACGTCACCAAGGTGGACGCGGACCGGGCGTTGTATAACTCGGAGTTCTCGACGCTCGCGGCGTACATCACCAATGTGGGGACGAAGGACTTCAACGGGGTGAGCTTGTTCAGCGGGACGAACCTGGGGGTGACGCTGGACGGGGAGGGGAACACGTTTGACATGACGGGGATCAACCTCGGCTCGGCTTCGTACACTGGCGCCACCGGTTCGACCATCTCGACCACGACGGCGGCGGGGACGGCGTTGACGAACGTGAAGACGGCGATCACGCAGTTGGCGACCGACCGCTCGACGGTTGGGGCGATGCAGGCGCGGTTGAGCTACACCAGCGAACAGATCGGGATTCTGCGGGACAATCTCATGGCCTCGAACAGCCGGATGAAGGATGTGGACGTGGCCCAGGAGAGCGCGGAATTTGCCCGCTACAACATCCTCGTACAGGCCGGCACGGCGATGTTGGCGCAGGCAAACGCCAGTCCGCAATCGGCGCTGCGACTGCTGTCGTAACGTCGGTTCAAGGCTTGGGCTGGTTGGAGCACACTCGGACGGCGCGGGGGCGCCGTCCGAGTTTTGTTGGGCGCGGGTGTGCGGGGGAGACGGTTTTGGGCGCGGCGGTATTGGGTACTCGCTAGGCAGGCCCGAGCTAAAGTTGGGGGCGAGACTGCCGATAGAGAGACGTCGCAAGACGGGGCGGTTGGCAGCCCACAAGAGCCAACCGGGAGAACGGCGAGTGCCCGCAGGAGAAGCTCGCCACGCGGCAGGGAAAGCCGCAGCATCAGCAAACCCCCCGCACGGGGGTGACTCAAGGAAGGAGTCTTATGGTCATCAACACAAACACGTCGGCGCTGACAGGCGCGCGCTTGCTCGGGGAATCGTCGGCGTTACTGGCCAAATCCCTCGCGAAGTTGTCTTCGGGCTCGAAGATTATCAGTCCGGAAGACGACGCGGCGGGCTTGGCGGTATCCTTACGGTTCGACGCGCAGGTGCATCGCCTGGATGCGGCCAACAGCAACGTGGGCAATGCCATGTCCTTCAACCAGACGCGGGACGGTTTCCTGCAGAAGGTGCAGAAGGCGCTGGATCGCATGAGCGAGTTAGCGGTCCTGAGTCAAGACGTGACCAAGGTGGACGCGGATCGGACGTTGTACAACTCGGAGTTCTCGACGTTAGCCGCGTACATCACCAACGTGGGGACGAAGGACTTCAACGGGGTGAGCTTGTTTAGCGGGACGAACTTGGGGGTGACGCTGGACGGGGAGGGGAACACGTTTGACATGTCCGGGATCAACCTAGGGGCGACGTCCTACTCCAATGCGACGAGCGCCAGCATCTCGACCACCACGACCGCGGCGAGCGCGTTGACGAACGTGAAGGCGGCCATCACGCAGTTGGCCACCGACCGCTCGACGGTGGGGGCGATGCAAGCGCGGTTGAGCTACACCAGCGAACAACTCAGCATCCTGCGGGATAACCTCATCGCCTCGAACAGCCGCATCAAGGATGTGGATGTGGCCCAGGAGAGCGCGGAATTTGCCCGCTACAACATCCTCGTTCAGGCAGGCACGGCGATGTTGGCGCAGGCGAACGCCAGTCCGCAGTCGGCGTTGCGGCTGTTGTCGTAACGTCGGCTCAACGCTCGGATTGGTGGCACACTCGGGTGGCGCGGGGGCGCCACCCGAGTTTTCGTCGGCGCGGTGCCCTGGGCAGGGCCTGGCGGTGGGGCGGCGTAGGGGGGGGTGGACGGGAGGGCGAGGGAGGGTGGGCGGGCTAAGGCCGGGGGGGGGAACTGCCGATAGACCCACCGATGTCCGGTTGACTGGGCACACGGTCTATGGATCTAGGCATATCAGGTCTGGCCTCGGGCTTCGATTGGCAGACGTTCATCGACAAGATGATGGACGTGGAGCGGATTCCGCAACGGCGGTTGCGGGCCGACCAGACCAAGATCCAGGAGCGGAACAACGCCTACGGGAGCATCGTCACGCAGATCAACGTGTTGCGGAACCGGATCGAAACGCTCAACACCGCCAGCCTTTACCAGGGGCGCTCGGTCGGGGTGAGTGACACCACGGTTGCCAGCGCCAGCGCGGCGAGCGGGGCCACGTTGGGGGCTTACACGTTCAACTTCACGCAACTGGCCACCGCGGCGGTGCGGCAGGGGACGGCGGGGGTGGCGTCGCCGCTGCACACCAGCGACGATGTGAGCGGGGTGTTGGTGAGCGGGGCCAACTTCCACAGCGCGGTCACGGCGGGGACGTTCACGGTGAACGGGGCGCAGGTGACAGTCGAGACCAGCGACACGATGCAGGGGCTCTTCGACAAGATCGCGACCGCCACAGGGGGGGTGGTGCAGGCCAGCTACAGCAGTGCCACGGACAAGATCACGCTCACCGGCACACAGCCAGTCGTACTGGGAAGCGCCACGGACACGAGCAATTTCCTGCGGTTGGCTGAGCTGCACAACAACGGCACGGCCAGCGTGACCAGTCTGACCGCCCTGGGCGGGATCGACCGCACCAGGACCTTGGCAGCGGCTCCTTACGCGGTGGCGGTATCGGACGGGGGCGGCGGCGCGGGCGAATTCAAGGTCAACGGGGTGTCGATTACGTATAACGCGAGCACCGACACCACGGCGGCCGTCTTACAGCGGATCAACGATTCGAGCGCTGGGGTGGTGGCGACATACGACACGCTGAACGATCGGTTGGTGTTGACCAACCGCGCGACCGGGGACATGGGGATTGCGGTCGAGGATGTGACGGGCAATTTCCTGCAGGCGAGCGGGTTGCTCTCGGGCAGTCTGGTGCGGGGCAAGGACCTGATTTACACGGTCAACGGAGGCGATTCCTTGATCAGCCAGTCCAACACAGTGACCGAGGAGAGCTCGGGGATCACGGGCTTGACGGTGACGGCCCTACGCGAGACGAGCACGACGATCACCCTGACGGCGGATTCGGCCAGCGTGCGGAGTGTGATCGAGTCGTTTATCAGCGACTACAACACCTTGCAGAGCAAAATCGAGAGCCTGACCCAGAGCAGCACCAACGCGACCGGGAAAGTCACGGCGGGCACCCTGGCGGGCGAGCGGGACGCCTTCGACCTGGCGACGCAACTGCGCGCCACGCTGTACACGCAACTGAGCGGGTTGGATACGACGATGGATCACCTCGAAGATCTGGGCATCGCGACCAACAGCGACGACAATTCGCTGCGTGTGGCTGACTCTGCGAAGTTGGATGCGGCCTTAGCCAGCCGGCTCAACGATGTGCGGCAGTTGTTCAGCAACTCGACCAATGGCCTGGCAGTCCAGTTGGACACCTACTTGGAGCGGGTGGTTGGAGACGAAGGCAGCCTAATCGCGCGGCGGAGCACGCTCGACAAGCAATCCAGCGATATCGACACTCAGGTTAGCGACATGGAACGGCTGCTGGAGAGCACGCGCCAGCGGATGGTGGACAGTTTCATCGCGATGGAACAGGCCCAGGCCCGGATCAACCAACAGCTCCAGTTCCTGCTCCAGCGGTTTGGGTCCAGCACAAGCTGACCGACGGGCGAATTTGGGCTCAATGACCGCGCCGACCGGCCGATAATCAACGTGTGACCATGAAGACCCACACCCCTCAGTCGGGGCCGGGAATCCAGGTGACGCTGGACGGTGAAATCGTGCCTTTGGGCCCCGACGAGCTCGAGCACTTGACCGTGGTGCGCCGCCGGCTCGACCAGTTGGCCCAACGCAAGGAGCGCATCCTCATCGGCCTTTCGATCGATGCGGTGGCGATCCCCGCGCTGCCCCTGCCCACTCAGGCAAGCGCCGTGGCGGAGGCGCCGAGCGGATTGGCGGGCGATCCGCCGGTGGTGGCGGACCTGGTGTGGCGGGTGCGGCGGTGTTTGCCCCGTTTGCGGGAGCGCACGGAGGAGCTGGCGCTGCTGGCCACGATCAACGAGTGGCCGATGGTCGAGCGATTGTGGCGGCGTTTGCTGCCGGACCTGAAGGCGGTGGTGGCGAACTTGGGACTGCTACAGGAGTGCCCCACGGCGGCGGGGGTGCCGGCGGCTGCCCGGACGGTGGGCCTGCTCGAGCATTTGGAGCGACTGAGCGCCATTTTGGTCCAGCTCAGCCATGGGTTGGCGCGCGAGAACGCGCTTGAGCTCTCGGATTTGCTCGATCAGCGTTTGGCGCCGTGGCTGGGCGAACTGGAACGACTGTTGACGCGCGCTGGATGAAAGCTCCGACGCATGGCCCTGATCGGACTCGGAGGCACCCCTTGGCGGCCTGGGGGGGGTGGAGGTTGGGATTGATGGCGGTCTTGTTGGCGGGCTGCTCGAGTCCGCCGCGGGGAGGCGACTGGGTGATCGGGCCGGAGTACCGGCCCAGCAACGTGCTGTGTCGAACGCCCTACCTCTCCCGGGAACTACGGCGGGTGGCGGTGCTCCCCATGACGGTGGGGCGCGATGACGCGCAACTGGAGGCGGGGCGGGCCGTGCTCGAGCCGATCCTCTGGCAGGAACTCAGCAAGCAGAAGCGGTTCGAGCTCTGCGCGGTGTCTGGCGCGCAACTGCAGCTCTGGACTGGCAAGCGGGCGTGGTCGGCGGACGAACCGCTGCCGGCGGATTTGCTGGGGCGCTTACGGACGGAGTTGGGGTGTGACGCGGTGTTGTTCAGTCGCTTGACGAACTACCGGGCCTACCCGCCTTTGATCGTGGGCTGGCATTTCCAATTGGTGGACGAGCAGCAGCCGCCGGTGATATGGGCGGTGGACGAGGTGCTGGACGCGGGCGAGTCGGCGGTAGCCAACGGCGCTAGGCGCTATTATCAGCGGCACCTGCAGGACAACCGGCCCTTGGCGGACTCGCACGGAGTGCTCAGTTCGCCCCGCCGCTTCGGCCAGTATGCGGCCAGCACGTTGTTCGCGACGTTGCCGGGCCGGTGAAGGCTTTGCAGAAGGCGGCAGGGAAGGGCTCAAGTTTTTGGGAAATCTGCCGAATAAGCTTGCAGGATGAAAAAAAGCGGCCACAACTGCCTGCTAATGAGAAAGAGGGCGTAGTATGCAGATCGATCCGAACATGGCAGCGGGCCCGGTGGGGTGGGCAGCGCCCCTCCAGTCGGTCACACGGCACGGCAAAGCGCAGAGCGAGCATTTAGCCACCTTCGCCAGCAGCGAGGCGCTCAACAACGAGTACCGGCAAGTTCCGGACAGCCGGCCTGAGGCAGTGGCCAAGGGCAAGGCGCTCGTGGAGCATAGCGTTTATCCGCCGCCCGAGACCATTCGGCGGCTGGCCAACTTGCTGGCCATGCAGTTCAGCAAGAGCGAACCCGCCGAGTAACGGTTGGGGACGGACACACCTAATATGAGGCCCCATAGCCACCCCTGGCAGTCCTATCGGCAAGTTGCCACCCAAACTGCCTCGCCGGGCCAACTGGTGTTGATGCTTTACGAAGGAGCGATTCGGTTTCTCGAGCGAGCGTTGGTTGGGTTCAGGCACGACGACCCCCTGGAGTTCAACACCACCATCAACAACAACATCCTGCGCGCCCAACAGATTTTGGGCGAGCTGAACTCGTCGCTGAACCTGGCGGCGGGGGGCGAATTTGCCGAGAACCTGCGCCGGCTCTACAACTACCTGGACTGGCGCCTGCAACAGAGCAACCAGCGCAAACAAGATACCGGCATCCGAGAAGTCATGAGCCGGTTGCTTGTCCTGCGCGATGCCTGGGCCCAGATGCTCGAGCAACAGACCCGGCGCAGCGCCACGCCGCGTGAGGCCAACACCTTACTGGCCCAAGCCTGACCCTCCCCCCCCGGCGCCCTCCCCCCTGCCATGAGCGCGCGAAACGATCTGCTGCGGTTATACCAAGAGTGGCGAGTCTGGTCGGATGCGGAAGCCGACGCGATCAAGACGTCCGCCTGGCCGCAGGTCAGTCGCTGCCAGGACGCCAAGCAAGCCTTGCAGGAACGAATTGTCAGCGCGACGGAACGGTGGGTGAGCGAGGAGCGGGTGCCGGGTGAACCCGCGCGGGACATCGACCCGCAGGTCCGCCGGTTGGTGGACGAGCTGATCTTACTCGAGATGCGGAATGGGGAGTTGCTGGCGGACCAGCGGTTGGCGGCTCGGAGCCAGCAGCAGCAGGTCGAGCGCTCGCGCCGCAACCTACGCCAAATCCAGCGGGTCTACGCGCCCTCGAGGCAGGCCCTTTGGGAATCTTACTCCTGAGCGCGCCGCTCGTGGCCGGCGACACGGCCGGAGGGCTAGAGGGTTAGGGCGGTTGGACGCTCAGGACCTCGAGGGCACGCACCGTGGCCGCGTTGCGGGTTTCCACGTTGAGCTTCCGGAACAGGTGTTCGACGTGGGTCTTGGCGGTGAGCCGGCTCATGTTGAGGATGACGCCGATTTCGGAGTTGGTTTTTCCCTGCGCTAGCCAGAGCAGCACCTCCGCCTCGCGAGGTGTGAGCCCCAACGCCTCCAACGGCGCCGGGGAAGCGAAGTCGGGTCGGAACCGCCCGAGGACCTGCTGATACTGTTCGCGGCGGCCGAGTCGGGCGCGGATGGCTTCGAGGAGGTCTTCCCGCTCGACGGGTTTGACGAGGTAATCGTCGGCGCCGAGGTTCATGCCTTTGCGGACGTCGTGGTTTTCACCGCGGGCGGTGAGGAAGATGAAGGGTGTGCCGGCGGTGCCGGGTTCGTTGCGCAGGTGCTGCAGGACGGCGTGGCCGTCCAAGGCGGGCATCATGACGTCGCAGAGGATGAGGTCGAAGGGGAGGCGCTGGGCTTGCAGCAGGCCGGTGGCGCCGTCGCGGGCGCCTTCGGCTTCGAACCCCTCGAGGCGCAGGATGGTGAGGAGTTTCTCCCGCAGCAGGTCATCGTCTTCGATCACCAAGACGCGCTTCATGGGCTCGGCAAGCAGGCATCCAACCAGAATGGGACCCGCTTGTCAGCCAGTTTCCAGGGCGCTTTCCAGGGCGGCGCGCTCCCGCAACAGCGGCAGGCGCACGGTGAAGCTGGTGCCGGCCCCTTCCTCGCTGGTGAACGCAATGGTGCCGCCATGCAACTCGACGCAATGCTTGGTGATCATGAGGCCCAAGCCGGTCCCGGGCCGGTGGCCGACGTTCTGCCCGCGTTGGAAGGCGACGAAGAGGCGGCTTTGGTCGGCCGCGGGGATGCCAATGCCGCGGTCGCGCACGCGGAAGATGGCCTCGTGGGCTTGGCGGTCGACCATGAGGTCCACTTGGCTGCCTGGGTTGGAGTACTTGACGGCGTTGGAGAGGAGGTTGCTGAGGATGTGCCGCAGGAGGTGCTCGTCGGCGTGGACGGTGGACGGCACCCCATCGAGGGCCAAGTGAATGGGGCAACGCTGATTGGTGGCGGTGAAGACTTCGTCCTGGATGCCCTGACACAAGGCGCGCAGGTCCAGGTCGTCGGTGCGCAGGGTCACTTGGCCCGCCTCCAACCGGCCCAAGAGCAACACCTCTTCCATCAGCCCGGCCATCTGCCGCGCCGCGGCGAGGATGTCGGCGATCTGGCGCTCGCGCGCGGCTTGGTCGAGCCGGTCCCAGTAGTTTGCCAGCATGTCCGCGGACCAGAGGATGACGCCGAGAGGGTTTCTGAACTCATGGGAAATCAGCGCCACGAACTGGCTCTTGAGCTCTGCGTACTCCCGTTCGCGCTGGAGGGCGCACACGAGTTCTTGTTCGGTGCGCTGCTGCGCGGCCATCGTGCGCAGCGTGCCGCTCCAGCCCGCGGCGGCGCCCGTCTCGAATTCCGAGGTCACGCTGACCATGGCAGCGACGCCCTGGCCGTCCTTGCGCCGCAACAAGAACTCGAACTCCAGCGCTTTACCCTGGGTGAGCACCGCATCGCTTAACCGCTCGAAATCGGCACGCTGGGCGAACAAATCCGCGAGCGGCCGGCCGATCAATTCCGCCGGGTCGTAGCCCGTTTGGTCGCGCGCGGCGGCGCTGACGGCCTGGAGCACCCGTTGGGGGTCGGCCCTGAAGCGGACGTCCTGGATGGAATCGAGGATGCTGTGGAGTCGGGCCTCGGAAGCGCGGAGTTGTTCGACCAGTCCCTGGAGCGCGGCGCACTGGCGTTCGGCAGTTCGGCGGGCTTCGAGTTGGCGTGCGGCGCTCGCTGCCCAGGCCAGGGCGATTCCGATTCCCAGCCCGCACACCACCCACGCCAACCCGGGCACCTCCGCCAGACCTGCCGGGCGCGTCCCGAGCCAGGCGGCGGCGGCCCACAGCGGCAAGGAGGCGATGAGCAGTCCGCGCGTTGGGCGCTCGAGGCGGGCCCACTGTGCCAGGCCTGGAAGGGCTTTCTTCAAGCGAATCCAGTAGACCCCTTGACACCCCGGACGGTCAAGTCTACGCCAGCCTACGGCCGTCCGCCGGGGTGTGGCTTCAGGCTGGCGAGGAGCGGCGGCGTTCGTCGAGAACGCGTCGGACAAAGCGCACCAGATCGGGGTTGTCGAACGGTTTGTTGAGGAATTCGACGGCGCCAAACTTCAGGGCGCGCTCCAACTCGCTCTCCGTCAGGTCGCCGCTGAGCAGGATGATGGCGATGCGCGGGTTGAGCTCGCGCAGTCGGGCCATGGCCTCCCAGCCGCTGATGCGCGGCATATTGAGGTCGAGCAGCACGAGATCGAAACCCTGGGGCGCCTCGCTGAACTTGCGCACGGCCTCCTCGCCATCGGCCGCCTCCGTAATCTGGTACCCACGGTAGGTCAGCACGGCGCGCACCACCAGTCGGACCATCTCGTCGTCGTCGACGACGAGGATGCGTTCGCTTCCTTCCAAAGAGTGGATGGTCAGGGTGGGAGGTTCGAGCTGAGCTTCCGGGGCCGTTTCTTGGACCTGGCGGGCGCGCGGCAGGAACACATGAAAATGGCTGCCGGCGCCGGGGGCGCTCTGGACCTCGATCCACCCGCCGTGTTCGGTCACAATGCTGTAGCTGATCGAGAGCCCGAGGCCGGTGCCTTTGCCGGCTGCTTTCGTGGTGAAGTACGGCTCGAACAGGCGGTCCCGAACCTCCGGCGCCATGCCGGCTCCGGTGTCGCTGACGCTCAACCGGACGTAGTCGTCCGCGGCGCCGCCCGGTGAGGCATCGGGTCGGAGGCCGTGGACATTTTGCAGCCGCAGGCTGAGGTCGCCGCCTCTGGGCATGGCATCGCGCGCGTTGAGGCAGAGGTTCATCACCACCTGGAGCAACTGGCTGCTGTCGCCCCGCACGGGCCACAAGTCTGGGCTCAGCGCTTCGTGCCGGATTTGGATCCGGCGGTCGATGCTATGGCGCAGCATGGCGACGACCTCCGTGGTGATGTCATGGAGGCTGAGCGTATCGATTTGCGCCTCGGTATGACGGCTGTAGGCCAGCAACTTGCTCACCAGTTCGGCGCCGCGGCGGGCGCTGGTTTGGGCGTAGGTGAGGCTTTCTTTCAGGCTATCCGGCAATTCCGGCGCCGAGGACACCAGGTCGAGGTGGGAGAGGATAGCGGTGAGCAGGTTATTGAAGTCGTGCGCCACGCCGCTCGCCAGCGAACCGATCGCGAGCATCTTCTGCGACTGCAGGATCGCCTGTTGCCGCTGCTCGCGCAGCGTCACGTCACGCAGGATCGCCACCGTGTACTCGCCCCCTCCCACCTTGACGCGCCGCACCTGGCCTTCAAAGGCCAGCATGCCGCCGCTCGGGCGTTGCACTTGCAGGGCCGCGGCAGGGCGCGGCAGGCGCGCCTCCCCAGACGGGACAGCGGCCTCGAGCAGCGCCAAAATGGCGGCCAGTGTGGGGTGGTTCTCCGCGTGTTGGCCCAGCACCGTTCCGCAGGCGCATTCGCAGGCCTGTTCCGCGGCCGGATTGAACAGCAGAACGCGGCGCTCGGCGTCGAGGACGACCACGGCTTCCTGGACCGCCTCGCACACTTTGGCCAGCAACGCGGTTGGTGGGCCGCTGGGGTCCGCCGGGCTCTCGGCCTCGCTGGGCCGGGGGGCGACCCACACCAGCCACTCGCCCCCCAGGGGTGTGCCGGGTGGCAGCCGCAGGTAACTGAACTCGAACCAGGCGACGTCGCCGTCCGGGCGGTTCACGAGGTACTCCCGGGTGAACTGATCGGCGGTGCCGGCCGCGGCGAGGTCGCGAGCGGGATCGATCTGGAGTTGAGCGTGCAGGTTGGCCCACCAGGGTTGGCCGAGGACCCGGCCGGTGGACCACCCCAGCAGGCGAGCCGCGGCAAGGTTCCAGGCGGCGATCCGGCCTTCGGGCCCGAGGATGAACGCGGCGCCTGGGAACCGATAAAGGGACTCGTTACCTTCTCCGAAACCCATTGGAGCCTGACTGTTGGGAAGGTGGGGGTGGGCGTCAAGATTGAAGTGGCTGCCGGTCGCGGCGTTGCTTGACTCGGGGGCCGGCTCTCGACATGATGCGCCTTCGTGAAAGCGGTGCCAAACCTGCCAGCTTCGTTTCGCCTTTTCCTGCTTATTTTCCGGTTGGTGTTCGTCGTGATGGTGATGTCGGGCGCTGGTTGGGCGCAGAGTGGAGGCACGACGCTCTACGCGGTGGGCAATGACATCTGGTCGATCCACGCCGGCACGGGTGTGGCGACGCGGTTGTTCGACATTACGGCGAGCGAGGTGGCCGGTTGGGGCGCGTCGGATCGAATGAACGCCCTGGCGCTGGACCCCATCCGGCACCAACTGATCTTCGCCCACGCCACCTCCCGGAGCCTGTACACTTACTCGCTCGGCAGCGGGGTGTTCAGCTCGCTGGGCAGTTTGGACGTCGTGCTAGGCGGGTACGCGCACCTGGGCAGCTACACGATGGACAGCGGTGCGACGTTCTACCAGGGGAAGTACTATGCCGCCTTGGAGACGGTCCCGCCGGCGCCTTGGACGTGGACGCCTGGGGCGCCCTCGGCATTTTTGGCGGAGGTCAATCTGAACCCGGCGGGTACGGCGATCGCGTCGGCCAGCATTTACGGAGGGACCATGGCCGCGCCGACGTCTGGCTGGGGGTATCCATTAGGTTTCAACGATTTTGGCGATCTGACGGTGCATCCGGGCACGGGCGAGCTGTGGGGTTACACGTACGTGGATCACCCAGGCGACGCGAATTTCCTGGAAGGGTTCTGGCGAGGGAACTTGTCGACACCGGGTGTGGGGGTGACGGTGGTGAGTCAGACGCTGAGCGCGTGGAGCCAGATCGCCTACGACCCGGGGGCGGATGTGCTGTACGCGGTGCCGGAGAGCGCGAGCGGCGGTGGGTACAGCCTGTACGTGATCGACAAGGTTACGGGCGCGACGCTGCACAGTCTGCCGATCGTCGGGTACAGCGATTCGAGCGGGATGCTCGCCGATCTAGCCGTCATTCCGGAGCCGGCGACGGTGGCGGTGTGGGCGGCGGCTGGGTGTCTGGTGTACGGTTGGTGGCGGCGGCGGACGCGCCGCCCGAGCCGTGGCTGACGGGCGTTGGGGTGGACCAGGTCAGCCCGAGGGCTAGAAACTCAAGACGCCTTGCACATAAACCCAGTTGGCATCGGTGGCGCCGAAGCCGGGTGCGGCCAAGGAGTTCTTGGCATAGTCGCCAACGAAGAAGTGGCCGAAGCCGATTTGGCCGCTGGCCCAGGGTTTGAGGGTGTAGCTGGCCACCAGATCCAGTTCCGAGCCGACGAAGCGGCTGTACTCCGGGTTGATGCCATAGCCAGCGCCCGCGGTGGGCGCCAACCCGCCGCGCCGCCCGCCCGCGGCGGTGTAGAAGCTGTCGTGGGTGTCGGCCAGCCAGAAGAGGTGATAATCCAGAGTTACCGTGAGTCGGGGCGTGGGTTTAACGCTCAGGGACAGGCGCGGGTTATGGAGGTTCTGCCAGGCGAACAGGTCCATGTACCCGTAGAACTTGTGGTTGGTGGGAAAGAGGTTGTCGAAGGTGCCGTGTTGGCCGTCCGCGGGGTCGCTGTCGCCGGTGGCGAAGTTGTACTCGAGGCCGAGCCGCGGCGACCATGGACCGTCTTTGAAGGTGTGGCCGCCGCCCAGGTGAATGGCGAAGGCTTCGTGATCGAGGCTGGGGCTTGCGGCGCTGTCTTTGAAGCGGCCGAACTGGCCGGCGACTTCCGCGGCATAGTCCCAGGAGCCCAACCGCCCGGGCAGGGACTTGACGCGAGCGCCGACGGTGTACACATCGCGGGGGGAGGCTAGGCCGGCGAGGGCGCCGGTTTGGGCGGATGGGGATTGGAGGCCAGCGTTGCGCCCGAGGAAGTAGAGTTGGGTTTCTTGGGTGGGGATGACGGTGCGCGAGGAGGCGTATAGGCCGTAGAAGTACTCGTAATCGTTGGGCGTGTTGAAATTGTGGTTGTCGGGGACGACGACGCGACCCACGAAGCCGTCGACCCAGATAGCGGGGCGTTCGAAGCGCAGCTTAACCGCGTCGAAGACGCGGCCCACGTTGTTCCACTCGAAGGCGCCGATGAGGCGTTCGTCGCCGTAAGCCAGTTCTTGGCGGCCCAGCTTGAGCGTCCACGGTCCGGCGGCGCCGTGGCCGAGGCTGAGGTAAGCCTGGTGGAGTTCGGTGCGATCGGCCTCCGGGCTGGGAAGTCTCTCATCGTTGATGACGCCGCTGTCGCGTCCCTCGACGAAGGCTTTGGCCCAGGAGGTAGGCGCATAGCCGAGGTGGGCCTTCGTGCGATAGAGCCAGTAGCTGTTGCCGTGATCGGCGCCCGCCGCCCGGAAGTCGATCGCCCCCGGCACGCCCGCGATGGCGAGGTTCTCGCGGTGCTCGAACCGCAGCCGGAATTGGCCGCCGAGGTCCCAGGCGCCAAAGAACTCGTCTTGTGCGCGCAACCAGTCGTTGACGAAGCCGGCGCTGGGGGGTGTGGGTGGGGTTGGCGCAGGCGGAGCAAGGGTGGCCGTCGCGGCCGTGGAGGGGGCGGTCTGGGCGTAGGCGGCAGCGCTGGCGGCCAGCGCCAGGGCCTGAGCTCGGAAGCAGGTCTGCAGGCGTTTCATGATGGCGGTCGTTGAATCGGAATCGGTCGCGCGAGCCATGCAGAGCGCGGCGGGGCGTGGCTGACGGTCCGTTGGCCAGTCTGGCGCTGGCTGGTCGTCCGACTCGCTCCACTGCCACTCCTGGACGCGGGACGCAGGCTAACCTTATGGGTTGAGGAGGGGCGCGGAATTGACCCACATCAAGTGTCGGCTAACCGAGCAACTGTTCGAACCGGGCATAAGCGGTGCGCCAGGAATCGAGGTCGGCGGGTCGGAAGGTCGCCAACTCGAAGGAATCGCTCACCACTTGGCGGGCCGCGGCCAGGGACGGCAGATCGCCTAGGGCGATGGCTTGGACGAGGAGGTTGCCGGCGGCGGTGGCTTCGACGGGTCCGGCGTGCACGGGCAGTTCGAGGGCGTTTGCGGTGAACTGATTCAGCAGGGTGTTGCGGCTACCTCCCCCGACAATGTGCAGGCGGTCCAAGGGGCGTCCCATGAGTTGCTCGATCAGGCGCAGCGTGCGGCGGTACAACAGGGCCAGGCTTTCGAGGGCGCAGCGGACGAAGGCGCCGGGATGGGCGGGGGCGGGTTGGTTGTGCTCGAGGCAGAAGGCGGCGATTCGCGCGGGCATGTCGCCCGGGCTGAGGAAGCGCGGGTCGGCGGGGTTGATCAAGGAGACGAAGGGCGGGGCGGTTGCGGCCAGGTTCATCAGGGTGGGGTAGTCGTAGTCCTGGCCGTCGCGGGCCCATTCGCGGCGGCATTCCTGGACCAGCCAGAGCCCGCTGATGTTCTTGAGCAAACGCACCGAGCCGCCGAAACCGATTTCGTTGGTGAAATTCAGTTCGCGGCACGTTGCGGAGAGGATGGGCTCCGGGAGTTCAACCCCCATGAGCGACCAGGTGCCTGAGCTCAGGTAAGCCCAACCCTCGCCGCGGGCGGGGACGGCCGCGACGGCGGCGCCGGTGTCGTGGGAGCAACTGGCCACGACGGCGAGGTTGCCCAGCCCTGTCGCCTGTGCGAGGGCAGGGCGGAGCGGGCCCAAGCGGGTGCCTGAAGGGACGATGGGGGGAAAGATTGCGGCGGGCAACTCGAGCGCGTCGAGGAGCCGTTGGGACCAGGCGCGGCGGCGCGGGTCGTACAGTTGGGTGGTGCTGGCGAGGGATTCCTCGAAACGGCCCTCGCCGCAAAGCCAGTGATTGAATCCATCGCCCACCCCCAGGATCAGGCGGGCCTTACGGAGGCGCTCGGGGTCTTCCGCAGCCAGTTGGAAGATCGTGTTGAAAGGCAGGAATTGCAGGCCCGTCTCGGCGAAGATCTCGGGCCACGGGACACGGCGGTAGGCGCGCTCGACGCCGCCTGCGCATCGAGGGTCGCGGTAGTGAAACGTGGGCTCGATCAACGCGCCCTGGGCATCGTAGAGGAGATAGTCGACGCCCCACGAATCGGTGCTGATGCTGGCGATCTCGAGGCGGCGTTGGGCGGCGGCGCGCAGGCCGGTTTGCAGCTCGGCAAAGAGGGCCCGCACGTCCCACCGCAAGGAGGCGCCGACCTGGATGGGCGTGTTGGGGAAACGGTGCAGTTCCTCGAGGGCGAGTCGTCCGCGTTCGAGGGTGCCGAGCATGAGTCGTCCGCTCTCCGCTCCGAGGTCGCAGGCAAGGTAGTGTCGTTTCATAGGCTGGCGGCGGGCATTTGAACGGTTGCGGCTTTCCGATTCAACCCTGAAGACACCCAGGGGAGGTCGCGTGGGTGGTGTGGGGTCCCGAATCCTTAGCGAGGTGGTTGAGGGCTGCCATCGCGGGTGAGACCCGGCAGGCTCCCTGTGGGGCGCGGATCGTCAGATCCGCTTGGCGGACTTGACCGTCCACGCTCCGCCTCGCTAAGGATTCCGGTGGGGTAGATGGGGTCGAGGCTGGCTTGACGGTTGGGGCGTGGAGAGCTATGCGAGAGCGGTGCACGATGGGAAAGCCAGCATGGAACTCCGGGTTGTGGGAGGGCAGGCGCGCTGCCTAGCCTCGCCGTGTGGCGGTTGTGTGTTGCCGCCGGTGACTGGGCCTGAAGCTGGCCATCGGCCTTTCGGGTGGGGCTTCCTCCGAACGTTGTCCAACGGGTTTGTGGCGTGGGAGGGCCTGCTCGCGCTTGCGTTGATTGGCTGTGCGACCGGGTCGGGTCCGGCTGCCGCCCCGGCTGCGCCGGCACCCTATTTACGGGTTCAACGTACGGCGGAAGGGGCTGCGACACTCGAAATAGCGGCGCGTTCGTTCCGGCCGGCGAGCCGGCGGGGGCCGGTGGTTTGGCTGGTGGGCGCGACTCACCTGGGTAGTCGGGATTATTATTTCAGTTTGCAGCGGTTCTTGGAGCGGCAGGAGGTGGTGCTGTTCGAGGGGGTGGGGGCGGACGGTGCGCCCTTCCCGCGCGGGGGCGGTTCGGGCGACTCGATTCAGAAGGCGCTCGCCAACGCCCTTGGCCTCCAGTACCAGCTCGAGGCGATGGATTACACACGGCCGCATTTCCGCCACAGCGATTTGAGTCTGGAGCAGCTCAGGCGGCTCCTGGCGGGGGCGCAGGTGGCCGATGGGGCGACAGGGAAGGCCTCGGGTGGGGAATCGGGGGCGACCGTTGCGCCTGCGCCTGGCGAGGTGGAGTTCCGGCAGTTGATGCAGGTGATGCAGGGGACGGGTCTGCTGGGTGGGTTGGCCCGGCTCGGGGTGGCGTTGATGGGGTCGAGTGCGCGCTTACAGGCGGCCGCCAAACTCGCGTTCATCGAACTCCTGGGCCAGACGGAGGGCAAACTGCCGGAACTGGACGGGGTGTCGCCGGGTTTACAGCGGCTGGCCCAAGTCTTAATCGAGGAGCGCAACCGCCGAGTCTTGAGCGATCTCGAGGAGGTCTTGGGGCTGCAGCCGGCCCCGGCGAGTGTGGCCCTTTTTTATGGGACAGGTCACATGGTCCATCTCGAGGAGCACTTGCGCAACCGACTCGGGTGGCGACCGTTCCAGGAGCTTTGGTTCGGCGCATTTGGGGTTGATCCCCGGGCGGTTGGGCTCAGCGCACTGGAGATCGGCTGGGTCGAGCGGATCGTGCGCGGCCAACTGAGATCGCTTGGTGTCTCGGGCCCGGCTCCGGGCTTGGCCCCCGCACCGGCTGGCTCGCGGTGAGCGGCGTCGGCGGCGTCGGCTTAACTCCGTCGGAGGATGGGACTTGGGCTGGTTAGGGTGGGGGACAATCAAGGCACAGAAAGCGAAATTATTCCTTGACGGCAACCGCGTAAGAAAGTAGAACGCGGTCGTCACTTTGATTGAGAATAGTACCGAACTGGGATCTGGGTCCTTTTTAACGTGGTAAGCATATGACCAAAACGAACGTCCGCTTCGGTGGCAAACTGGCAATCCTCGCTTTGGGTTTGGCAGCCGTGGGGAGCTGGGCACAAGGCAGCGCCATCGTCTACGACAACACGACCCACTGGCAGAACAACATCTTCTACGACAACCGAGAGTTTGGCGATGAAGTCAACATGATCGGCATCTCCGGGGGTGTGTACAAGATCACGGAGTTTTCGTTCGAATATTTCGTGTCGCCCACGCTGATACCGGCCTCGACGAAGACTCTGGTTTTGAGGCTCTACGCGCTGGATGGTCCGACGACCTCGATCCCCTTCGGGCGGACTGCGGCGACGCCGGGGACCGAGCTCTTCGACAGCTCGGACTATTTCACCATCCCGCTGACGATCGGTCAGAACGGCTATAACCGCATCGACATCGGCGGTCTGGACATCAACGCGTCCGATCGCATGGCCTGGACGGTTCAGTTCTCCGGCCTGGCGCCGAATGAGCAGGGTGGTCTGCTGATCTACAATCCGCCGACTGTGGGGACGAGCTTCAACGATTTCTGGCGAAACAACGGCGGCACGTGGACGCTCTCTCAGATCGATGGCGGCGCCGTCTTTGCCAACTTCGGTGCGCGCGTGTTGGCGATTCCCGAGCCGACCTCGCTGCAACTGCTGGCCCTGGCCGGGTTGGGGACGTTGGGGTGGTGGGCGATTCGCCGGCGGGCAGCCTAGCTGAAGCGACCAATTGAATTCACGAAAGGCGCGAGCGACTCGCGCCTTTTTTGTCGGTTGCGGGCTGCTGGGGCAGCGCGTTCGACGGAGGTCTAGGTCAGTTTGCGGCGCCGTGGGTCTGCGGTCAGCCGTTGGACCAACTCCTTGACTTTCTGGACCTCCTTTTTGTGGGCCACCAGGGTGGCGTCATCGGTGTGCACAACCACGGCGTCACGCAGGCCGACCAAGGCCGTCAAGGCGCGGTTCCTCGTGCGTGCGTCGAAGACGATGTTGCGCGCCGCGTCTACGTGGAGGAAGTCGCCGGCCGCGCAGTTGCCCTCGGGGTCGGCCTTCAAGTGGCGGGCCAGAGCGGTCCAAGAGCCCAGGTCGTCCCAGCCGAAGTCGCCCTGGGCGACCACGACGTTTTGGGCAGGTTCGAGCAGGGCAAAATCGATCGAGATCTTGCGTAGGGCGGGATAGTCGGCGGCGAGGGTACGGGCCAGTTTAGGCGTGCCGGCGACCTGGAACCAGCGCTGGCAGGCTTGGGCCATGTCGGGGGCATGGTGGGCGAGGCCCTCGGCGATCGTCACGAACGACCAGATGAACATGCCGGCATTCCAACAGTAATGGCCGCTGGTGACGTACTCGAGGGCGCGCTCGTAGGGAGGTTTCTCGACAAAGCGCTCGGCTTTAAAGAACGTGGTCCGGTAGGGCTTGGCCCCGTGCGGCGCGGGGAGAGGCGGGCCGACGTGGATGTAACCATAGGCGGTGTTGGGCTCGGTCGGTTTGATGCCCAAGGTCACGATGACCTGGCCGCGTCCCGCCAGATCGAAAGCGTCGGCCAGCGTCTGTTGAAAGCGTTTGGCCTCGACGATGACATGGTCGGCGGGCAGCACGGCCATGACCGCCGTCGTCGCGCGAGCACCGACCAAGGCGGCGCCCAGCGTGACGGCGGCGCAGGTGTCTCGGCCGCAGGGTTCACTGATCAGGTTTCCCTTGGGCAACATGGGCAGTTGCCGTCGGACTTCCGCGAGTTGCTCGGCGCCGGTAATGACCAGGAGATTCTGCTTGGGGACGAGGGGCAGGACCCGATCGACGGCTTGTTGGAGGAGGGAGCGGGCGCCGAAGAGCTTGAGCAGTTGCTTGGGCGCGTGGGCGCGGCTGACGGGCCAGAAACGCTCGCCGCGTCCGCCTGCGAGGATCACGGCAAACCGTTGGTCGGGGGGTGCTGGTTGCTTCTTCATGGGGATCGAATGGCCTGCGCCAGTTCGCCAACAAAGGCCGTTACCCGCGGTACCAACTCGTCGGTCTTGCCCCAGCGCGCGATTTGCTGAACGACGGCGCTGCCGACGACCACCGCATCGGCGTGCGCTGCCACCGCTTTTGCCTGTGCCGGGTTTGAAATGCCAAAGCCGACCGCGACCGGCAGCGAGGTGTGCGCTCGGACGGCAGCGGTCAGCGTGGCGACGGAACGGGCCACCTGCGGCTGCATACCGGTGACGCCCTCGCGGGAGACGCAATAGACGAACCCGCTGGCGCGCGCGACGATGGTGCGGATGCGCTCGGCGGGGGTGGTGGGCGCCACCAGATAAATGGCGCACAACCCGGCGGCGCGCATCAGGGCGTCGTAGGCATCCGCTTCTTCGGGCGGCAGATCCAGGAGCAGGAGTCCATCCACGCCGGCCGCGGCGGCCTGCTCCACGAACGCGGACACGCCGTGGCGATGCACGAGGTTGTAGTAGAGGTAGAGGACGATGGGCAGTCGAGACACTCGGCGCAACGCGGCGACGGTCGCTAGGACTTTTGCGGGTGTGGTGCCGGAGGCCAGCCCGCGTTGGGCGGCCAACTGATTGACCAAACCGTCGGCGAGCGGATCGCTGAAAGGCACGCCCAACTCGAGCACGTCCACGCCCACGCCTTCGAGAGCGGGGGCCAGTCGACCGGTGGTCTCGAGGTCGGGATCGCCGGCCCCGATATAGACGATCAGCCCCTTCTGCCGCTGGCGGCGGAGCCAATCGAACCGGGCGGTAATACGATTCATCGGGCGGCAGCATGCCTGGCGAAGCGCTGTGGCTCAAGCGGCGAAAGATTCCGCTTGCATTTTCGGTCGAGCGGGTGGACAGGTTGACGCGGAGGATCGGGAGCCGGGAGGCTTCCAGGAAAGGAACACTCAAGGAGTATGAAGACCCTATATCGTTACCTCGCGTTTGTGTCGGGCCTGAACGCTTCAACGCTGGCCCAGGTGGCTATCTCGGGCTTGTTGGCTAACCCCAACGGCAGCGATGGCAATTTCGAGTACATCCAGCTCAAGGCGTTGGCGCCGGTCGACTTTACGGCCACACCGATGTCCCTCGTGGTGGCCAACAACGGCACGGCCCAGAGCAGTGGATGGGCCGCCGGCGGCGGTCTGACCTACAAGTTCGATCTGACCGCAGGCACCGTTGCGGCCGGCGATGTCTTCTATGTGGGCGGTGCTGGCCAACGGCTCAACGGGAGCGGCAGCGCGGACTTGTCCGGGGCGTTGTGGATCCGCAGTCTGAACACCGCGACCACGCCGGGCGACGGTTTGGGCAATCCCAGCAGCGGCGGCGTGCTGGGGAATGGAGGAGCCAACGCGGATGGAGTAGCCCTTTTCAGCGGGACGCTGCTGACGAGTGGTTCGGCGCCGATCGATGCGGTGTGGTTCGGGACCGGGATTGGCACGGCGCAGGTGGGCGGTGGCACGGCCGGGTACGAGCTGCCGCTGAACGACCGGTACGGAGGCGGCAAGCTGCAGGCCAGCAGCTACCTGTTTCCGGATCCGGCGGTCAGCGGCGCGTATCTGCGGTTGGCGGGCACGTACGATTTGGCGGCCGGACTGTGGACAAGCGCGCGGGAGGGAGACCTGGTAATGTTAGGCAGCGGGTCTACGCCGCTGGAGCTGGAATCGCGGATTACGCTGGCGATACCCGAGCCGCACCAATATGCGTGCGTGACCGGGGCGGCCCTGCTGGCGTACGGGCTGTGGTCGACGCGGCGGCGTGGCGTGGCTAGCCGTTGAAGCGGCGCGCGACGAGGCTGGCGTTATGGCCGCCGAAGCCGAAGGAGTTGTTGACGATGGCCTCGACGCGCAGTTCGCGGGCGGTGTTGGGCACGTAGTCCAGGTCGCACTGCGGATCGGGGTGTTCGAGGTTGATGGTGGGCGGCACGACGCCGGTCTCGAGGGCCTTGACACAGATGGCCATTTCGACCGCGCCGGCGGCACCCAGCATGTGGCCGGTGGCGCCTTTGGTGGAGCTGACGGCTAATCGGCGCGCGTGCGGGCCGAAGACGGTCTTGATGGCTTGGGTCTCGCA
>VHCO01000117.1 GCA_016871715.1 Verrucomicrobiota bacterium | reverse complement strand
GAGGCACTATCAAGGTCCCAGCAGCCCGCTGGTCAATCAGGGCAGTCGCAGCGCGGCGGCCGCCGGCCTCTACCACTACACGGTCAACAACGACCTCGGAAAGGAGGCGGGCACCCAAGTGGACATCGGCCTTCATTACGTGGCGTGTGCCAATGGTGTGCCGGTGGACACGGACGGGGATACGCTCCAGGATTACGTCGAGGACCGCAACGGCAACGGCCAAGCCGACACCGGTGAATGGTCCTTCAACTCTGCGAACACCGATGGGATTGGTTTGGGTGACCTTCAGGAGTACGAGCTGACGTTCAATGTTATGGTGAACGACCCAGCCCAGGACTACGGCAACGAACAGAACAGCCAGTTCGAGCCCACGCTCGTCGTGCTCGAGCACAATGTCGTGGTGGCCTACGTCGACTCGAATCAGGGCATTCACGCTGGTGGGCAGGTCAACCCAACGTGCGTTCCCGGTACTCCGCGCTTTGTGGGATACGCAGTGTCGCGCAACGGCGGCGTGAGTTTCGAGGACGGCCATGTGCCACCGCTTCCTGGAAAGGAGCCCGGAACGGACCCAGGCGACCGAGGGGACTTTGGCGATCCGGTGCTTGCTGTGGACGAGGCGAACAAGACCGTGTACCTTGCTGGCAACCCCAGCCGCTTCGCGGACTCCTGGTATGGCATCAGGCTATGGAGATCGACCGATGGAGGTCTCAGCTTTTCGACCCCGGCGACCCTCGCGGCCAATGTGACGGGAGCTGACAAGCCCTGGCTTGCGGTGGATAACTACGAGGGAACCGGGCAGCATGATGTGTTCGCCGTGGTAACTGGTCGCCTGGAGAGCAAGGGAGCGTGGATCGCGCGGTCGACCGACGGCCAAGGGAGTGTCTGGACGAGTAGTGCGGTTCGAGTGACCGACGGGAACGTGGATGCACGTGCGCCGATCATCGTCGTCAGACCCGACCACACCGTGTTCCTGTTTTGGTGCGACGATCCGGTTGGCGCTGGGAACCTCACGATCAAGGCGCTAAGCCTGGGTACCAGTGCGGGCCATGCGTTCAGCACCCCGCCAGCTTTGGGATCGCCGGTGACTGTCTGCCCTGTGACACACCCGGACTGGGTTGTCCCGCTCAAACGGTCGAACGTAGCGGACCCGGAGGATTCGCTGCGCGGCTTTCCCATGCCCGTGGTAGCGGTCAACCCGTCCAGCGGGCATCTCTACGTGGCGCTGCCGGACAAAGGAGTTGGGGCCGACCAGATGGACATTTATTTCACGCAGTCGAGCGATGGCCTGAACTGGGCACCGCGGGTACGGGTCAACAACGACACGACATCCAACGACCAGTGGATGCCGGCGATGGCGGTCAAGCCGGACGGAAGCAGATTATTCATGGCCTGGTATGATCGGCGGTTGGACCCAACCAACAACTCGCTGATCGACGTGTATGGGGTGGTCATTCCCCTGCCGACCAGCGGGTCGCTTCAGTCGCTCTTCAACTTTCGGATCGGCACGCAAAGTTTCCCTCCGGTGTTCGCCGGCACGCTGATCACGCATAACGATCTGGGATACTTCGATCCCGTCTATCCGCCGTTTGGGGTCCCGCTGCCTTTTGGCGATCCGAACGAGGATTGCATTCCCACGTTAGGCGCCTATGCCGGTCATGTCGGGGAGTACAACGGTGCCTGGGCGGACGATGTGCGGGTGCACGTGGTGTGGTCTGATAACCGGAACGATACCCGGGGAACGCTCGCCGTGCGGAAGCAGCCGGATATCTTCTCCGTCCGAATGACTTGGCCCACACCGTAGCATGGCAAGCGTTGAGGCCTCGTTTCTTGAGCTCGACGTTCCAAGACCACTTTCCATGAAAACGCGTTATTCTATCATGTTCGTGTTCTGTGCCGTGCTGCTTGGATGGAGCCAGGCCCAGTCCAGTTTCATCCTGGCCAACAGACTGGTGTGGGATAGTGTCGACGCACCGGTGTTCGACGGTGCTGGACGGCCGCTCGATGGGACGGAGTATCGTGCGGAATTGTATGGGGGAACGACCCAAGATTCGCTCAGCCCGCTTTACGATCTGCGCATCTGGGAGGGCTCGCGTGAGCGGGTACGGCTAGCTTTGCCGTTCGCCAGTCACGGTTACCTAGTAAACACCCCCGGCCGGAACACCGTGGTATCACCGGACGTCTCGTCAGGCGCCGTGCTTTGGCTGCAACTTCGCGCGTGGGAGACTCGTGTTGGGGACACCTATGAGGCTGCGGTGGCGCGAGGGCTTGGGGGCTACGGCGAGTCTGCGCTCTTCAGGAAGGGCGGGGGCGACCCTGGTGGATCGCTGCCCGCTCTGCCGGAGCCGCTGATTGGCCTGCAGTCCTTTCGCTTGCTCCCAGTGATCCCCGAGCCCTCGACCTGGCTGTTGCTGGCGGTGGGCGGCGTGCTGATGAGGTGGGTGGTACGGACACGATCCCTCGGCTGACCCTCTGCCGCTCCATGGGTGAAGACGAAGCCTGACCATGGTGAGAATCTGGCCTTGGCCGAGTAGCCGGCCGCCTGGTGCGGGCAGGTCAGGTCAGGGCGCGCAGTCCTCTGCGCGCCGTCAACCAGGGTGGACTTACGAGGCCGCGGCGCGCAGAGGACTGCGCGCCCTACCTTGCCGCGATGGGCAGTCCATTGCGGTGAACCATGAGTCACTTCAGCAGCTACCGGATGGGCCCTGGCCGAGCGTTTCGGCTGGGCGCACAAGCCGAGGCGGACGGCACGTACACGCCTGTGGTCAAGCGGTGGGAGACGATTGAAGGGCGCACGGTGCTCTTCGAGCAGATCGAGTGGAGCGGGTGCGAGGAGATGCTGGCCGCGCTGCCCAAACAGGCCCAAGCCGAGAGCGGGACCGAGGCCGTCGGGCGCGTTGCGTCGCTCGCACGTCGCTTCCCGCGGCGGCAGACAGTCCCCAAGCCATGATCGAGCCCCCTGCGGCCAGTAGCGAAGGGCAGAGCGCATCGAGCTCGAGCGCCGGGGAGTGACATCACGTACCTCGCCCCGGACCGAGTGGGAGCGGTGCGGCAAGCCCTGCCGGGTGTTGCACGCCGATGGCCACAGCCGCGGTGGGCGCTGTACCGCCGGTTTTCTAACCGGCATCCAGTCCGACTTGAATGACGAGGAGGTAGCGCTGCTCACTCGTGCTCTGGCCAACAGGCTCCGCGTCCAAAGGCGGTTGTCCCTCAATCGCCATCGGCCATCGGCCGCCCGGTAGTGGAAGAGGTCGATTCGGCGCCTTCGGGCTGAACCAGGTGCCGGGTGCGGACCCTGCCGTCCGCCGGAGACACACGACCCAGGCTGCGGTCGGAGGCGGAGCTTTGGGCGCTGGCCGGCTTTGCCCCCCGGCAACGCCAAGCGCTACCTTCCCAGTCGACTTTTTCGTTGGGTGAGCTCCCAAAACACCCTCGGATGGGTCTCCCGGACCGTTTTCGCCCACCCAGAGAAGAGTCCACAGCCTTCCCATGCGGATGCACCGGCGACCTCGATCCACTCGCTAAGGATTCGGGGTTTTTTTGCTGGCGCATTTTTTTTCTTGAGCCCCCCTGCCCCTTCCGATTCAATCCCGCCGAATCCGTCACTCGTTCGCGTGAGCGCACGTAACAACCGCATAGACCAACCTATGAAGAAACGTCCGAAGTCCCCCCACAAGGTAGCCCTACCCCTCGCCTGTACCGTGGCCCTCGGTGTGCCCGGTGCATCCGTGGCCACCGCGCAGGCGCAAGGCGCCGCCCCCATGGACGCCGAGCGGATGGAGAAGGTCATCGTCACCGGCTCCAACATCCCCACGGCGGAAACCGTCGCGATTCCGCCGGTCGAAATCTTCACGGCCGAGACCCTCGAGAAATCGGGTGGCGGCAACCTCGAGATCATCAGCAAGAAGCTGCCGTCGGCGGTGGGGGGCGGCAACTTCGGCATGTCGCGGGGCAACGGCGGCTCCGGCCGTTCCGAAATCGCGCTCCGAGGCATCCCGGGCGGCACCCTGCTCCTGATCAACGGCCGCCGGACCGCTAACCAGGACCTCAACGCCATCCCCTTGGGCGCCATCGAACAGATCGAAGTCCTCAAAGACGGCGGTTCCTCGATCTACGGCGCCGACGCGGTCGCTGGCGTGGTCAATATCAAGCTCAAGAGGGACTTCACCGGCACGGAAGTCGACGCCCGCTACGGCAACACCACCGAAGAAGACTCCGGCGAACAGCGCTATTCGTTCATCACCGGCATGGCCACCGAGAAAACCTCGGTTTTGGTCGGCGGCACCTATTACCAGGCCAACTCGCTCTACAGCGGCGACCGGGAGCGCTCCGCCCCGGACATCACCGACCCGCGCAACACCAGCGGCACGAGCAACCCCGGCCGCGTGCGCACTACGCTGGCGCCCGCCGGCAGCGACCTCCTCACCGGCGTCGTCTACCGCGGCGCCCCCGGCACCACCGGCACCTCTCCGGCCCAGTACAGCCTGTTCAACGCCGCCACCGACCGGTTCCCCTACCCCTACTACACCCCGGCCATCCGCGACGCCGAACGTTACAGCATCTTCGGCAACGGCGAACACCAGCTCTTCGGTGAACAGATGAAGTTCTTCACCGAAGCCTTCTACACGCACAGCTTTAGCTACAACCAGTTGGCGCCCACGCCGATTGTTTTCCAGTTCAACGAGACGCCCACCAGCCCCACCGGCATCGTCATTCCAGCCACCAACCCCTATAACGTGTTCGGCGTGCCCATCAACCGCATGTCCTACCGCCCCATCGAGCTGGGCCCGCGAACCGACTCGAACGCCTACGACATCATCCGGTTCGTCTCCGGCCTGCGCGGTCGCATCGCCCAGACCACCTGGAATTATGAGGCCGCCGTCCTCTACACCTCGCAAGACGGCGTCAATAAACAAGGCAACGACATCAGCCGGGCCGGACTCGAGGCCGCCGTCAACTCGACCAACCCAGCGACCGCCTTCAACCCCTTCGGCTACGCCGCCAATTCGGCCGCCGTGATCGACTCGATCCGGCTCGATCATTACACCTTCGACCTGGATCAACTGCTCGCCTTCGACGCCAAGGTCGATGGCGAGGTCATCGATCTGCCGGCCGGCCCACTGGCCGTGGCGCTCGGGGCCGAGCACCGCCAGGAACGCGGCTGGCACAGGCCCGATGCCACCCTCATCTATAACGATGTCGTCGGCTTCAACGGCGACAAGCCCTACAGCGGCTCGCGCGACGTCTGGAGCGCCTTCTACGAACTGAACATCCCCGTCCTGGGCCTCGACGCCACCATCCCGGGGTTCTATCGCTTCACCATCAACCACTCGGGCCGCTTCGAGAATTACTCCGACTTCGGCGATACCTATAACCCCAAGGTGGGTTTCAAATGGATGCCGATCGACGAAACCCTCACCCTGCGCGCTTCCTACTCCGAGTCGTTCACCGCGCCGACCTTCGGCGATCTCTACGCCACGGCCCAGGAAAGCTACCCGGAACTGCGGAACCCGGTGAAGTTCGCCGCCGGCGACCCGACCGCCTTCGAGCAAATCCGCACCTTCTACTCCGGCAACCCGAACCTCGAGCCGACCGAAGCCCAGAACTACACCGCCGGCTTCGTCTATTCGCCGCGCTACGTCCGTGGCCTGACCGCCAGCGTCGACTTCTTCCGCGTTTCCCAGGAGAACGTCCCCGCCAGCGTCGATCAGTTCATCATCGACCAAAACTACGCCACCGGCGGCCCCGGCAACCCGGCCGCCGCCTACGCGGCCAACATCGACTACGACGCCGCCACCACCACCTACCGGGCCGTCTATGCGCCGACCCTCAACCTCAGCCGCCGCATCGTCGAGGGGTTGGACATGTCCCTCATCTATGAGCGCGACACGGAGACCGCCGGGAAGTTCACCTTCTCGAGCTATTGGTCGTACTTCACCCGGTTCGAGCAGGAAGACCTGCCCGGCACCGGCCTGCGCGATCGGTTGGGTGACTTCGTCGATCCCAGCCAGTCTTTCGGCCTGGGCAGCTTGCCCCGCGTCAAAGGCAACGGCAGTGTCTTCTGGAACTACCGCAACCTCGAGGTCGGCTTCACCGTCAACTACGTCGGCAGCTACCGCGACGATGCCGCCGCCGGTTTCGACCGCGAAGTGGATGAGTGGATCACCTACGACGCCCAGGTCAGTTACCAGTTGCCCTGGGACATCCGAGCCACCATCGGCGTCCTCAACCTCACCGACGAGGCCCCGCCCCTGGTCCGCGCCGCCTTTGCCGACAACTACGACCGCGACACCCACGACCTCCGCGGCCGATTCGTCTATGCCAGCCTGAACAAGAAGTTCTAGTCGGCAAGCGTCTCTCTCCCAACGCATCGGGGCGGCCACCACGGCCGCCCCTTTTGCTTCAATCCCACCGCGCGCCTCATCCCGAGGCGCGCCTCCCCACACCCCACACCGCAGCGCCGAGCGGCTTACCGGAAGGGCGTCTGGCGACCGAACAACTCCTCGAGCGTCGTGGCCCCCGTCCGCTCGATCGCCGTCCGGTCCATCACCACCACGTTCTGCGCGCCATCGGTGATCGTACCCGCGCGCTTCACCGGTTGCCGCAGGTGTGACCCCGTCAACGCCACCCGCTCCGTCTCATCCACGGCGGTCGCCCCAGGCGCTTTCGCGGCGCCCGTAGCCTTGGCCCCGCCCTGCTTCGCCCCGCAGCAGCACCCCGCCGCGAGACCCGCTGCCAAACCGGCCACCAGCAGGATCCGGCGCGAGGCCGTGAGTCGAGCCCGCGCGGCGGGCAACGAGGGTTCGATCCCAGGTCGATGGGAGGTCATCATGGTCTTCATCGCCCCGAACATGCGCTTCCAGCCGCCGAGGCGCAACCCGAAAGGCATGAGGCGCACCGTACCCCGAATCCTAAGCGAGGCGGAGCGGGGACGGTCACGTCCGCCAAGCGGATCTGACGATCCGCGCCCCACAGGGAGCCTGCCGGGTGTCACCCGCGATGGCAGCCCTCGAGCACCTCGCTAAGGATTCGGGACCGAACTGCCGCCCGCCCTACACGTCGCACCACGCCACCGCCTCGCGCAGGCCCTGGCGCGGATCGCGCGTGGGGATGAACTCATGGCCCACGTAACCGCCGTACCCCACCTCGACCAACGCCCGCATGATCGGCGGGTAGTTGATCTCTTGCCGGTCGTCCAACTCGCCCCGGCCCGGGTTCCCCGCTGTGTGCACGTGACCCAGGTAGTCCTTGTGTTGGCGGATGCGCCGGATCACATCGCCATCCATGATCTGCACATGGTACACGTCGAACAACAGCTTCAGCCGCGGCGACCCCACCCGCTTGACGATGTCGATGCAGTAGTCGGTGTGGTCCCCCTGGTAGCCCGGGTGCCCCTTCATCGGGTGGGTGTCCTCGCGCGTGTTGAGCATCTCCAGACACAGCGTGACGCCCTTCTGCTCGGCGTACCCCACGATCTGTTTGAAGCCCTGCACGCAGTTCTTCGCCCCCTGCTCCTTCGACCAGTGCGCCCCGTTCGGCCGGGCGGGGTCCTTGGCGCTGTAACCCGTGAAGCAGATCACGCTCGGCACCCCAAAGGCCGCCGCGGCATCGATCGCTTCCCGCGTTGCCTTCATCACCCGCGGCCCATGTGCCGGGTTGTTGAACCCGTAAACGAACGGCGGATCCGGGTTCATGTCGATCTGCCCAATGGCGCACTTCAATCCGTGCCGCTGCAACGTCGGGTAGTGCTCCGCCGCCACCAGTTCGACACTCAGGCACCCCAACTCCTTGGCCACCTGGCAGGTCTGCTCGACCGTCCATTTCTCCCCAGCCGTCTCGAAACACCAATGCACAATCGAATGCTTGATCCGCCCACGACGCACCCCCGGTGCGCCCACCTCCGCCGCCCGCGCCCGCGCTCCGGTCGGCCCGCCCAGCGCCATCGCCGCCGCCAGTGCAGCGCCAGACTTGATGAGGCCGCGCCGGTTCACGCGCGGCGTCGTGCTTCGAGAAGAACGATACGGTTGCATGGGAGTCTTTTGCATAAGTTATTCGACAACGCCATCAGGCTGCCGCGCAATCTCCACATCCCCAGACCAGGAAACAAGCGCAAAAGGATGGACCTACCTGCGGGCTTGTATTCTGCAGAAGGCCATGTGTCTCTGGAGCCGTGCAACGGGATCCCCAGTGGACCGAATTCGTCGAGTTATCGGGTGTGTTCTTCCTCCACGCCATGGCGATGGGCGCCTGGTTTGTGCCGCTCGGGACCGTGCTCGACGCCCACGGGCTGCAGGCCATCAAGCCGCTGGCCTTTGCCACCGGCGCCCTCGCCGCCTTCGTCTCGCCACTGGTGTTCGGCGCAGTAGCCGATCGGCACGCGGCCCCAGCCCGGGTCCTCAGTGCGTTGGCTTGGGCGACCGCCCTGGCCACCGCCGCCGTGGCCACCGCCCTGGAGTGGGGGGCCCATCCTTGGTGGGTGCTGGGATGGATCCAAGTCATGGCCCTGTGTGCCGCGCCCACCTGGGCACTGTCAACGTCCTTGGTGTTGCGCCGGTTAACCGATGCACCCCGCCAGTTCGGCCCCATTCGCGCGCTGGGAACCCTCGGCTGGATGGCGGGCTGCTGGCTGGTCAGCGCGTTGGACGCCGACGCCTCGCCGCGCGCCCCCTACGCCGCGGCCTGTCTGTGGCTCCTCCTAGGCTGCCTCACTCTGAGGTTGCCGTGTCCACCACCCCCGCTGCTTCCTGAAAAACTCACGCTCCGGCAGCGCTTGGGCTGGGACGCCTTGGCCTTGCTAAAACAGCGCGATCATGGCGTGGTGTTCCTCACCGCGGCGCTGTTCTCGGTTCCCCTCGCCGCATTTTACCCGTACACCCCGACCTACCTGAGGCACCTGGGCCTGGACCATACCACGGCCTGGACCACCCTGGGACAGACCACGGAAATTGTGGCTCTGTTTGGCCTCGCCGCCGTGCTGCGACGCTGGCGCATCAAGTGGGCCATCGCCGCCGGACTGGGCTTCGGCTTTCTGCGCTATGGCCTCTATGCGCTCGCCGAGCCGGGCTGGGTGCTCTTGGGGCTCACCTTGCACGGCTTCGCCTTTACCCTGTTCTTCATCACCGGGCAAATCTACCTGGACCAACGGGTGCACGCCGAGTGGCGCGTCCGGGCCCAAGCCCTCTTTAGCCTCATGACCGCAGGCGTCGGCAGCCTGGTCGGCTACCTCGGTGCCGGCTGGTGGTTCGCCTATGCTCAGCGCCCAGGCCAGCCAGGGTGGCCCTTGTTCTGGGGTGGCCTGGCGGCCGCCGTGGCGCTGGTCGGGATCTTCTTCCTTTGGGCCTACCGCGGCCGCGGGCGCGGTGCCCGGTAGCGCCCTCGCCCGGCCGGTTTCGCCGTTGCAGTTTGCCCCTCGGCCAGTACCTTACTGTCCCATGCGCTTTATCGGCGGCGTCATCGAGAAACTGCAACGGCATCCGAAGCGAGTTGTCTTCCCGGAAGGCACCGAGCCGCGCGTGCTGCAGGCGGCGCGACAGTTCCACTCGCTGCGGTTGGGCGCACCGATCCTGCTGGGAGAGCGACCGCGCGTGAAGGCGGCCGCCGAGCGGTTGAACGTCTCGCTCGAAGGGATCCGCATCATTCACCCGCCTGAGAGCGACGAGTTGGATGCCTTCGTCCAACGCTTCCTGCTCCTGCGGCGGTCCAAGGGCGTCCAGGAACCCGAGGCGCGAGAGACCATGATCAAGCCGAATTACTTCGGCGCCATGATGGTCGCCATGCACCAAGCCGACGGCCTAGTCTCCGGCACCAACGAGATCACCGGCAGCGTCCTGCGCCCCCTGTTCCAGATCATCAAAGTCGCACCCCAAACCCCCACCGCCTCCAGTTGCATGATCATGGAGGTCGAAAACTCCCGCTTCGGCGAAGACGGCGTCCTCTTTATGGCGGACTGCGGCGTGATTCCCGACCCGACCGTCGATCAACTGGCGGATATTGCGGTGGCTACCGCGCGCTTGGCGCGGCACTTGTTGAATGTGCGCCCGCGTGTGGCGCTGCTCTCCTACTCGACCAAAGGGAGCGCCACTCACCCTTCGATCGGCCGCATCCAAGCCGCCACCGCCCTGGCCGCCCAGCGCGCTCGCCTCAAAGGGCTTGAAGCCGAGTTCGATGGCGAACTGCAACTCGACGCCGCGTTGGACGTCGAGATCGCCCAACGCAAGGTGCCGGACAGCCCCGTCGCCGGTCGAGCCAATGTGCTCATCTATCCGGACCTCAACTCCGGCAACATCGGCAGCAAGCTGCTGCGGCATGTGGCGCGGGCCCACGCCTATGGCCAGATCCTGCTCGGGCTCGACCGGCCCGCCGCCGACGTCTCCCGCGGCTCGAACGCCCACGACATCCTCGGCGTCGCCGCCATCGTGGGCGTCCAAGCCATCGATTACCACCTCCTCTACCCGGGGGCCGGCACACGCCTGCCCGGCGAGTAGTCCGGCGGCCCGATGAACGCCACCACCCCAAGGCTCTACATCGCCGCAACCCGCCAGAACGAGGGCAAGACCACCACCTCCCTCGGTCTGGCGTCGGTCCTGCAGAAGTTCCACCCGCGTATCGGCTACATCAAACCGGTCGGGCAGCGCTTCGTGAACGTGGACGCCGACAAGATCGACGAGGACATCATCCTCATGGATCGGGTCTATCACCTCCAGTGCCCCCTGGTGGACATGAGCCCCATCGCCATCGAGCCCGACTTCACCCGCAAGTACCTCCAGTCCGCCAATTACGATGCCCTCGTCAAGAAGATCCTCAAAGCCTTCGACCGTGTGGCTTGGGAAAAAGACTTCGTGTTGTGCGAAGGCTCGGGCCACGCCGGTGTGGGGTCCGTGTTCGACTTGTCCAACGCCCGCGTCGCGAAACTGCTCGAGGCCAAGGTCATCATCGTCTCCCAGGGCGGCATCGGCAAACCGATCGACGAAGTCTGCGTCAACCAAGCCCTCTTCGAGAAGGAAGGCGTCGAGATCATCGGCGTCATCCTCAACAAGGTCCTGCCCGAAAAACTCGACTACATCGCCGAGTTCGCCCGCAAGGGGCTCAAGCGCCAAGGCCTCGAATTGCTCGGGGTCCTCCCCCACCAACAAGTGCTCTCCAGCCCCACCCTCGAGGTCATCCACGAAGAACTGCGCCTCACCCCCCTCAACCAAAGTCGCCAGTACCTGAACCTGGTCGAGGAGGTCGTCGTGGGCGCCATGAGCGTGCGCGAAGCCCTCAACTACTTCAAGAAAGGCGTCTTGGTTATCACCCCGGCTGACCGCGAGGACATCATCCTGGCCGCCGCCACCACCCTCTTCGGCCAAAGCACCGACGGTCTCGCCGGCATCATCCTGACCGGCAGTCAACAACCCTCACCCAGCGTCAAACGCGTGATCGAGGCGCTCCCCTTCCCCGTCCTGCTCGCCGCCGAAGAGAGCTACCGCGTCGCCTCGAAGGTCCATGACCTGACCGTGAAGACCCGGCCCTCCGACGCCGGCAAGATCGCCCTCATCCGCGACTTGATCGGGCGCCACGTCGACCTGCCCCGCATCCTCAAGGCCGTGGCCTAACCCGCCACCGGCCCCCGCCTCACGGCAGATCCGTGCTCCCCATCAGATAACGATCCACCTCCCGCGCCGCGCCGCGGCCCTCGTGAAACGCCCACACCACCAGGCTCTGGCCTCGCCGACAATCGCCCGCCGCATACACCCCCTTGACATTGGTCGCGTACCGGCCCAACTCGGCGCTCACGTTCGAGCGCTCGTCCCGCGCCAGTTCGAGCTGCTCGAGCAGGGGCTGTTCCGGCCCCAAAAAGCCCAACGCCAATAATACCAGTTGCGCCGGCCGCCGCTGCTCGCTCCCCGCCACCTCGGCCGGCACGTAGCGACCCTGCGCGTTCTTCTCCCAGCCCACCTGCACGGTCACTAGTTCACGCACCCGCCCAGCCCCGTCGCCCACAAACTCCTTGACCGTCGTCAGGTAAACCCGCGGGTCCGCGCCGAAACGCGCCGCCGCCTCCTCTTGCCCGTAGTCTATCCGGTACACCTTGGGCCACTCCGGCCAGGGATTGTCCGGCGCCCGTTCCTGCGGTGGCCGCGGCAAGATCTCGAGCTGCACCAAACTCCGACAACCGTGCCGCAGCGCCGTCCCCACGCAATCGGTCCCCGTGTCGCCCCCCCCGACCACCACGACGTCCTTGCCCGCGGCGGACAAGTCGCCCTCGTGCGGTTGGCCGGCGAGTAACCGCCGCGTGTTCGCCGTGAGGTATTCCATGGCGAAATGGACGCCCCCCAGCGAACGCCCAGCGACCGGCAAATCCCGCGGTTGCGTGGCGCCAGTGCAAAGGACCGTGGCGTCGTACTCCCGCAACAGCCGCTGCGCCGGGTAGTTGCGGCCCACCTCCGTGTTGGGGAGGAACTGCACGCCTTCCTGAGCCAACAGCTCCACGCGCCGCTGCACCTGGTCCTTCTCTAGCTTCATGTTCGGGATCCCGTACATGAGCAGCCCGCCCAGCCGATCCTCGCGCTCGAACACCGTCACCGTGTGCCCCGCCCGGTTCAATTGCGCGGCCGCACAGAGCCCAGCCGGACCCGAGCCGACGACCGCCACCCGCTTGCCGGTGCGCACCGCCGGCGGCTCGGCCACCACCCACCCCTCGAGCCAGCCGCGATCGACGATCGCGCACTCGAGCTGCTTGATCGTCACCGGCGGCGCGTTGAGGCCCAACACACACGAGCCTTCGCACGGCGCCGGACATACCCGACCGGTGAACTCGGGGAAGTTGTTCGTCTTGTGCAGCCGTTCCAACGCCTCCCGCCACAGATCGCGGTAGACCAAATCGTTCCACTCCGGAATCAGATTGTGGATCGGGCAGCCGGACGCCATCCCGCTGAGCAGCGTGCCGGTGTGACAAAACGGAATCCCGCAGTCCATGCAGCGCGCGGCCTGCTCCTGCAGCTTGGCCACCGGCAAGGCCGAGTGGAACTCACGCCAGTCATCGAGCCGAGCCGCCGCATCGCGATCGAGCGGCAACTCCCGCAGATATTCCAGAAAACCCGTCGGTTTACCCATAAATTGTCTCCGGCCGTTCCCTCCCCCCGCCACGGAGGCGCCCGCGGCAACTCGATGACCTGACGGCCGCAAGGCCAACGCGCTTAACCGCCGCCCACGCGCGCCACATCGCGCGCGTTCTCCTCGAACGCCGCCATCCAGGCTGCCTCCCCGCTCAGCCCGGCGTCGTTCACCCGTTTCACCGCTTGCAGCATCCGCTTGTAGTCCTTCGGCATCACCTTCACAAACCGCGGCACGTAATCCTCCCACAAAACCAGCAACTTCAGCGAACGTTGGCTGCGCGTGGACTCCGCGTGGCGCTGTATCAACTGGCGCACCTCCTCGATCTCCGCCCGTTCCTCGAGCCGCTCCAGCGTCACCATCTGCAGGTTGCAACGCCGCGCAAAATCCCCCGCCTCGTCCAACACGTACGCCGTCCCCCCCGACATCCCCGCCGCGAAATTCCGGCCGGCAGAACCCAACACCACCACCGTCCCGCCCGTCATGTACTCGCAGCCGTGATCCCCCACCGCCTCGACCACCGCCCGCAAACCGCTGTTGCGCACGCCAAACCGTTCCCCCGCCATCCCCCGTATGTACGCCTCGCCGCTGGTGGCCCCGTAGAAGGCCACGTTGCCAATGATGATGTTCTCCTCCGGCGGAAAGGTCGATCCCGCTGGCGGATAAACAATGATCCGCCCCCCCGAGAGACCCTTGCCCAGGTAGTCGTTCGCGTCGCCCTCGAGAATGAAGGTCAGACCGCGCGGGATGAACGCGCCAAAACTCTGACCCGCCGACCCCTTGAAATGTAGGCGGATCGTGTCGTCGGGCAATCCCTTGGGCCCGTACCGGCGGGTGACTTCGCTGCCCACCAACGTCCCCACCACGCGGTGCACGTTGCGAATCGGCACCTCGGCCCGCACCTTCTCGCCCCGCGCCAGTGCCGGCTCGCACAACCCCCACAACACCGTCTTGTCCAGCGACTTGTCCAGCCCATGATCCTGCGGCACCTGGCAATAGCGTCCCACCTCCGCCGGCACGTTCGGCTGATACAGAATCTGCGAGAAATCCAACCCGCGCGCCTTCCAATGCGCCACCGCCTTGCGCGGTTCCAATCGGTCCGTCCGCCCAATCATCTCGTCCACCGTGCGGAACCCGAGCTGGGCCATCCACTCCCGCAGTTCGGTGGCCACGAACCGCATGAAGTTGACCACGTGCTCCGGTTTCCCCTTGAACTGCTGCCGCAACCGCGGGTCTTGCGTAGCGACTCCCGCCGGGCAGGTGTTCAAATGGCACACCCGCATCATGATGCAGCCCATCGACACCAGCGGTGCCGTGGCAAAGCCGTACTCCTCGGCGCCTAACAACGCCGCAATCGCCACATCCCGACCCGTCTTCAGTTGCCCGTCGGTCTCGATCACAATCCGACTGCGCAGGTTGTTCAAGAGCAAGGTCTGGTGCGTCTCCGCCACCCCCAATTCCCACGGCAGCCCGGCGTGCTTGATGCTCGTCTGCGGCGACGCCCCCGTCCCCCCATCGTGACCGCTGATCAGCACCACGTCCGCATGCGCCTTGGCCACCCCGGCGGCAATCGTGCCCACCCCCACCTCCGCCACCAGCTTGACGCTGATGCGCGCGCGTTCGTTCGCGTTCTTCAAATCGTGAATCAACTCCGCTAAATCCTCGATCGAGTAAATGTCGTGGTGCGGCGGCGGCGAAATCAGACCCACCCCGGGCGTCGAGTGCCGGACCTTGGCGATCCACGGGTACACCTTTTGCCCCGGCAGTTGACCGCCTTCGCCGGGCTTGGCGCCTTGCGCCATCTTGATCTGCAGCTCCTGGGCATGCACCAGATAGTGACTGGTCACGCCGAACCGGCCGCTGGCCACTTGCTTGATGGCCGAGTTCTTCGAGTCCTGCAGCTCGTTGGTCCACTCGTAGCGGGCCGGGTCTTCGCCCCCTTCGCCCGTGTTGCTCTTGCCGCCTATCCGGTTCATCGCAATCGCCAACGTCTCGTGCGCCTCCTGGCTGATCGAACCGTAGCTCATCGCGCCGGACTTGAACCGCTTCAAGATGCGCTCGACCGGCTCGACTTCTTCGAGCGGGACCGGCGTGCCAGCCTTGAACTCGAGCAAACCTCGCAGCGTGCAGAGGTGTTCCGCCTGCTCGTTCACCCACCGCGCGTATTCTCGGTAGGTCGCGTACCGGCCTGTCCGCACCGCCTGTTGAAGCTTGTGGATCGTCTGAGGGTTAAACAGGTGATGCTCGCCGTCCTGCCGCCACTGATACTGCCCCCCCGCATCCAGCACATGCCCGTTGAGCGGCCGCTCCGGAAACGCGCGCCGGTGGCGCGCGCTCACTTCCTGGGCCAAGACCTCGAGCCCCACACCCTCCGCGCGCGACGGCGTCCAGGTAAAATACCGGTCGATCAACCGCTGGTTCAGCCCCAGCGCCTCGAAAATCTGCGCCCCGCGATAGCTCTGAATCGTCGAGATCCCCATCTTCGAGATCACCTTCACCACCCCCTTGACCACCGCCTTCACGTATTGCTTGCACGCGTTCTTGTGGTCGATCCCCTTCAGCAACCCCTGCCGAATCATGTCGTCCAACGTCTCGAACGCCAAAAACGGGTTGATCGCCCCGCACCCGTACCCGATCAGCAACGCAAAATGATGCACCTCCCGCGGTTCCCCAGACTCGAGCACCAGCCCCACACGCGTTCGTGTCCCCTTCCGGATCAAATGATGGTGCAACCCCGACACCGCCAACAACGCCGGTATGGCCGCGTTCTCCGCATCGATGCCGCGGTCGGAGAGGATCAAGATGTTCACCCCTTCCTCGATCGCCCGGTCCGCCTTGGCATAGAGCGCGTCCATCGCCTTCTCGAGCCCCAAACCGCCCTCGCCCGGTCGGAACAGAATCGGTAGCGTGATCGACTTGAAATCGCCTTGCGCCACATGCCGTAGCTTGGCCAGCTCTTCGTTGGTCAAAATCGGCGTCTTCAGCTCGATCAAATGGCAACTCTCCGGCGTCGACTCCAACAGGTTCCCCTCCGAACCGATCGTCGTCTCCGTCGAGGTCACGATCTCCTCCCGAATGCAGTCAATCGGCGGATTGGTGACTTGCGCGAAGAGCTGCTTGAAATACGAATACAACAGTTGCGGGCGCTCCGACAACACCGCCAAAGGCGTGTCCGTGCCCATCGAGCCCACCGCCTCGACCCCGTCCCGCGCCATCGGCGCCATCACAATCCGCAGATCCTCGAAGCTGTACCCAAAGGCCGTCTGCCGCTGCAACACCGTCTCGTGGTCCGGCTCCGGCAAGTGCGGCGGATCCGGCAAATGGGCCAACTCGACCATGTGCTGGTCCAGCCACCGCCGATACGGTTGGCTCGAGGCCACCTGATGCTTGATCTCTTCATCCGAAATGATGCGGCCTTCCTCCGTGTCCACCAACAGCATGCGACCCGGCTGCAACCGGCCCTTGTGCAGCACCCGGTCCGGCGGCAGATCCAGCACCCCAACCTCCGACGCCATCACCACCGTGTCGTCCTTAGTCACATAGTAGCGCGAGGGCCGTAGCCCGTTGCGATCCAACACCGCCCCGATCCGCACCCCGTCGGTGAAGGCGATCGAGGCCGGCCCGTCCCACGGCTCCATCAGGCAGCTATGATACTCGTAAAACGCCTTCTTCTCGTCGCTCATGGTCGTGTGGTTCGTCCAGGGCTCCGGTATCATCATCATCATCGCGTGCGGCAACGACCGCCCCGCCATCACCAACAACTCGAGCACGTTATCGAACATGGCCGAATCGCTGCCGTTGGTGTTGATGATCGGCAAGATGGCCTTGATGTCCGGCCCAAACAAATCGCACTTGAACATCGCCTCCCGCGCATGGATCCAGTTGATGTTCCCGCGCAACGTGTTGATCTCGCCGTTGTGCGCCACATACCGGTACGGATGTCCCCGCTCCCAGCTCGGGAAGGTGTTCGTGCTAAACCGCGAGTGAACCAGCGCCAACGCCGTCTCCAACGACGGATCCATCAGGTCCGGATAATACTGCGGCAACTGCTCCGAGGTCAGCATCCCCTTGTACACCATGGTCTTGTACGAAAGGCTCGACATGTACCAGTAATGGCTGCCCTGCAGCCCCGAGTTGCGTATCTCCCGCACCGCGCGTTTCCGTATTAAATACAGCTTCCGCTCGAACGCCAGGTCGTCCGCCAAATTCGCGTTCCGCCGAATAAACACCTGACGCATAAACGGTTCCGAAGCCCGCGCCGTCGGCCCCACCATCGAGTTGTCCGTCGGCACCGTGCGCCAACCCAGAACCTCCTGGTCCTCTTCCGCCACCACCACCTCGAAGAGCCGTTCGCAGTTCCGCCGCTGGCCCAGGTCCGGCGGCAAAAACACCATCCCCACCCCGTACTGCCGCAGCGGCGGCAGCATCAAACCCATCGCCGCGCACGCCTTCAGCAGAAAACCGTGCGGCACCTGGATCAGAATCCCCGCCCCGTCCCCCGTGTTGCTTTCGCACCCGCACGCCCCGCGATGGTTCAGGTTCAATAGCACCTGAATCGCCTGCTGTACCACCTCGTGCGATCGCCGCCCCTTAACGTTCACCACAAAACCCACCCCGCACGCCTCATGCTCGAAGCGCGGGTCATACAGCCCCTGCTTGGGCGGCGGAC
Organism: Verrucomicrobiota bacterium; assembly: GCA_016871715.1. GTDB lineage: Bacteria > Verrucomicrobiota > Verrucomicrobiia > Limisphaerales > J093 > VHCO01. The sequence goes on along the minus strand of VHCO01000117.1, from coordinate 6,337 downwards.
CCAGCCGTGGCTGCGGCTCACCCCCCGCCACCACCGCCCGGGTCGCGCGATCCGTCGTTTTAGCACCATGATTCATACTCGCAGTTGATCCACAAAAATCCTGCGACTGTTTACCAGATCGCGCCAACTCTGCAATAGGCCAGGCAGAATTATTCCCGGTCGCCGCCCCAAACCCGGCCCCGCGCCCCGACTCGAGCACGAGTAGGCAGCCCCCGCCCGATCCACTCGACGCCAGCGCAAGCGCCACTCGCCGGTTAGAAAACCGGCGCTACAAGACCACCCGCCGCCTTGCCGGCTGGAAAACCGGCGCTACAAGTACAGGCAACGATGACTTCCCCGGTCCCCTGCGGGAAACGGACCCGACAGCCCCGGCGGACAGCGCCACGGTGGGGGGGCAATGAGCCTGCCCCGGACGCAGATTAGCCTTGAAATAGTCGGAACTCTATAACATGCTGCCGGGCGTGCGGAATCGGTAGATGCGGTAACGGCACGGAATCGAAACTGTAAGCGCCATGAAAACGAACAGCCAAGCCAGCGGAACGATGCTTGCCCAACCGGTGGTCAGGGCAAGCGGGGCGCGCCTGCCCATCCGGCGCGGCCAACTCGGGTTGACCTTGCTCGGGGTCGCGGCCCTGGGTCTGCAACTTCAAGCCCAGTCGATCATCTATGACGCCCCGCTCTACACGGTCAGCGGCCCGGGTGGGAGTACGCTCTACAACGCGGTTGCCCTCGGGGATAACGGCACGCCGGGCCGGCCGGCTGGCGATCATATCGGCAACACCGTCACGTTCTCCGGCACCGACCGCAAGCTCGTCTCCGTCGACATGATGCTGCTGGCCTTCGGCTCGGGCAGCCCTCGGTTCACACTCGACCTTTACGCGGGCGCCAACCCCAACACGGGTAGCCTCCTCGGCTCCGCCACCTCCGAGCAGCTCACGCCTGTCTTTGGCAAAGTGCTCACCTTCCAGTTCGGGGGCTTGGCGGTTCCGGACACCCTCACCTACGTCATTAGCTCCTCGACCGGCGCCGATCCGGCCTCGACGCCCGCTTCGGCCTCCGGCGTGACGGTCGGCAGCGCGGTGAACTCGTTGTGGTACGGCACTGCCCCGGGCAACTTCACCCAGAACGATACCTGGGCCCTCGCGGACGGCGCGCCGAACAATTACCTCAGCGCCACCTTCAAGGCCATCCCCGAACCCACCGTCTCCGCCCTCGCGGGCCTGGCGGGCCTGGGCTGGTTGGCCTGGCTCGGCTACCGCCGCGGGCGCAAGTAACCCCCGGCTGCTGCCCCATCGACTCTCCATGTTGAGCCTTCGGGCTAGAACAGGCTGTTGACCGCGATTCCGAGCACGCTCAAGGGGCCTTGGTCCTCGAGACCCTCGGTGGCTTTATCGAGCTTCTGCAGTGTCATTTTGGCGTTCTTGTAGAGGCTCTCGTCGTTGACCAGTTTGCCGGCCGATCCTTGGCCCTGGTTGATCTTCTGCAGAATCTCCCTGAGATTTGTCATGGCCTCGGCCGTCTCTGCGTAGAGCTTTTCGTCCTTGGCCAGTTTGCCCAACGAACCTCTCCCTTCGTTGACCTCGGTCACCACCGTGCGCGCCTCGTTGATCGTCGCCCGCAGATCGTCCGCGGTCGCGTTCAAGTTCGTCACCGCGCTGAGGGCGGAGGCGTAGAGCGCTTCGTCGTAGATCAGCTTGCCGGCGGTGCCTTGCCCGGAGGCAACCTGCGCCGACACCGCCTCCGCGTTGGTCAAGATGCTCATGATGTGCGGCCGGCTTTCCTTGAGGAAATCCCCAAACGGCGCGATCAAGTCGTTGAGGTCGACATCGGTCAGATTGCCCGTGATCTTGCGAATGTCGCCCGCCACACCGTCCAACTTGGACACCAACGCGCTGATGTCCTGCGCCTCGATAGTCTCGAGGGTTTGGCCCTCGGTCAGGACAGCACCCTGGCCGCCACTGAGCGCGATCGCCACGTAGTTCTGCCCCATCAACCCCGTGAACTTGATCGTCGCGGTCGAATCGGTCCGCACCGTAGCGGTGCGATCCGTGATCCGCATGACCACCAAAACGCGGTCGCGGTCAAACCGGATCTCCTGCACGCGGCCGATCGGTTTGCCGGCCATCTTGACCGGATCCCCCACCTTGAGCTCCTGAACGTTGGCGAAGCGCGCCTGGAGGGTCAGGCCGCCCCGCAAAAACTCTAAGCCGCCGATCATCTCCAGAATCACGGCAGCAGCAATCAGGGCAACCGCAAAAAAGATGCCCAACCGGGTCTCGAGGGTGTTTCTCATGGTGTCATGGGCTCGGGGTGGAATCGGAAGTCGGCGGACAAAAACCTCTGCAACAACGGATGCGGATGGGCCCGAATCGCCGCGGGGGTGCCGATCGACACCATCCGCCCCGCGTCGATCAACGCCATGCGGTGCGCAATCCCAAAGGCCAAATCCCGGTCGTGCGTGACCACGATCGACGTCACCTGCAACCGCCGGTTCAGTTTCAGGATCTCCTCCGCAACTGTCACCGCCATCAGCGGGTCCAGCTCGCTCGTCGGTTCGTCATAAAAAATCAACTGCGGCTCGATCACCAGAGCGCGCGCGATCGAGGCGCGCTTGCGCATGCCGCCCGACAGCTCGCCGGGCATCTTGTCGCGTGCGTCCTGCAGCCCCACTAAGGCCAGCTTCTCCGCCACCACCCGCGCGATCTCCTCCGGTGGCTTGAGCCGATGTTCCGCCAGGTACAACCCCACGTTCTCGCCCACCGTCAGCGAGTTCAACAGCGCCCCCGACTGAAACACCATCGCCATCCGGCACCGATCCATCATGCCGGGCGCCTGGATCGGCTCGCCGCCAATCAAGATCTCCCCCGCATCGGCCGTTTCGAGTCCGATCAGGTGCTTGAGCAGCACCGTCTTGCCGCTGCCGCTCGGGCCCATGATGACGAAGATCTCGCCCCGTTCGACCTCGAAGTCCAGGCCGTCGAGGACCGGTTGACCGCCCAGGCTCTTGCGCAAGCCGCGCACCTGCACACTCACGCCGGGATGACGGGCCGAGTTCATCAATCCAAGTGCAACAAGAGGCGAGTCAAGAAGTAGTCGAGGATCAAGATCAGAATGATCGAGTTGACCACCGCTTTGGTCACCGAACGCCCAATCCCCCGCGGACCGCCAATCGTCTGCAGCCCCTGATGACACGCCACCACCCCAATCACCACCCCAAATGCCCCGCTCTTCAACAGCCCGTTGACCACGTCCAATAGATCCACGCCGGCCCGCAGGCTGTTGAAGTAGGCCTCGAACGAGATGCCAATCTGGAAGTTGTAAACCGCCACCAACCCGCCGCCCAACCACCCCACCAGCATGGCGAACACCACCAACACCGGCAACGCCACCATGATCGCCACCAACCGCGGCAACACCAGGAAATGGATCGGGCTGATGTTCATCGTCCGCAGGGCGTCGATCTCCTGGTAGACCTGCATCGAGCCGATCTCCGCCGCCATCGCCGAACCGATCCGGCCGGCGATCAACACCGCCATCATCACCGGCGCCAGTTCCTTGCACATCGATAGCCCCACAATCTGGCCAATGAACCCCTGCAGCCCCCGCTCCGCCAACACCGGCCCGGTCTGCAACGCCAGCACGCCCCCAATGAACAGCGACAACACGCACGCCATCAGCAGACTGGCGTTGCCAATCTCGAACAACTGCTCGCACACCTTGCGCCGGTGCCGCACCATCAACGGCAGCGCTCGCGCCGTGCGCCCCAACAGTAACAGCATCTGGCCGATGTCTTGAAACATGCTTGACCCGCTCCCGCCATCCATCCCGCCTACCCCAGGGCCCCAACGCACTCCCGCACCCCCACCGCTCGCCTCAAACGCGCCTTCACCCATCCCCTCCCGCCCCCGCCCGCCGACCGGAGCCGCCGCTCCCGAACAAGTGGAACCAGCGCCACCGCTTGCCCTCCGGGCCGCTCTCATACTGGATCAGCCCGAACAAGAGCGAGCACTTTCTCGTCTCCGCCGTCGTCTCTCGCCGGTACAGATTCCAGAGCAACGACTGGCTGGCCGCCTCGCTCGCCGGGTCCCGTTCCGACCGCCATAACGCCCATAACGGCGACCAACTCCGCTCGATGCTCTTGTTGTTGGGCAACAGCGGCTCGAGCAACGCCAACACCTGCAACCGCTCGCGCCCGTCGAGATCGCGCCGCGCCGTGAACAACGGCCACAAATCCGTCCGGCGCAGCGCCTGGCCCGTCTCCGTGTTCCGCTCGGTCAAATCCGAGTACAAGAACAACATGATCCGCGTCCGCTCCCGGTCCAGCGGGGCCACCTGCGCCCGATTGTACTTGTACAGCGGCCAGAGGTAAAACCCGCTCGCAAGCACCGGCGTGTGCGCCTGGCTAAAAAGCGGCCAAACCCGGTTCACCGTCTTGCCCTCGCCCCGCGCGAACACCACCAAAGGCCAGGGCAGGTCCACCTCCCGGTACTGCTTCTCGCGATCGTCAGTGATCGTCAGCCCAAAAGGCCACAAATACGTGCGCGAATCCCGTAAGGGCGAGCGCTGCGAACTGAACAGCGGCAACAGCACACGCTGTTGCACCGGATTGGTCGTTCCCACCCCGAGGTCGTTGTGGAAGAACAACGGCCACAGCACAAATAACTTCTCGTGGCCACCCACCACCTCGACCTCGCCAAAACCGTTGGTCTGCGTCGTCGGCACCTTGTGCTCCTGCCCCACCAACGGCCACACCTGCCAGCCGCTCAAGCCATCCCCGCGCCGCCGGTGAAAGACCGGCACCAGGTAATTGTCCGTCACCACGTCCTGCTTGCGCGTCTGCGCATAGGCTGGCCACATCACAAAGCGGATCTCGTCGCGAAAAATCCGGTTCGCCAACCGGCCGTAGAACGGCCAGAACGCCGTGTACTCGATCGCCGGGTCGGTCGAGCGCTGTTGAAACCAGAGCGGAAACACCGTCAACCGACGCGCGGTTGCCCCCGACTGCCGCCCGCCCCCGCTGCCGCTCAGAAGCTGAAAGATCTGCCACCGGTATTCCTGGCCATACCGATCGTATGTAAACAGCGGATACAGCACATCCACCGACTCGGACTCCAGTTCCGGATCGACCTGGCGCGACCACCACGGCGCCAACGTCACCGTCCGCCGCGGGCCCTCCTGCTCCCGACTCCACAACGGCCCCGACGCCTCGACGCGTTCCCCCGGTGCCAGGGTCATTCGGAACTCGTGATACAACGGCCCAAACGCGGCATCGGCCACCCCCACCAGCGCGCCCAAACCCACTCCCACCGCCAAAGCCAACGCCCGCGCAACCCGCCCGCTTCGGCGCCACCGCCCGCGACGCGCCCCGCCCCCAGTCCCCATCTGGACGCGGGCCAACGCAACGTTGACAATCGTGGTGATAAACGAGTCGGTCACAGCCAAGCAAACGGCATGGTAGAGTGGGACCCGAACGCGTCAAGCTCCGCCGGCCCTCCTCTCCCAGCCTCGAGGACCGCCTCCGCCGCACCGAGGACAACGCACTCTGCAGAACCCGTACCGCCGACTTCCCAGCCGGCCCAGGCACCGGTCGGAACACCGGCGGCACGAGACCGCGGAGGCTACGAGTCCGGTTCAGGCACAGTTCAGGCTGGCCAAGAGGGTGCTGCCTGACATTCTACCGACCAGGACGATGGACCATGGCTAAGAGCGCGAAGCGAAGGCAGTGCCCCGCGGTGGGAAGAACGATCACCGCGGCGGAGTGTGGCGAAAACCGGGGCAGTCGCTATGCCTGCCCGTCGGATTGCATTCATAATCCTTTCACAACCGCCAACTACAGTCAGTTGCTTGAAATCGAGCGACTCTTGGACCGGAAATGCATGCGGGCGCTCGAGGAGGAAGCCGCGCGCGGAGCGTTGCCCGCGGAGTTGCAGCGCGGTTGGCAGACCTCATTGAAACCGCACGAGGTTCTGACCTTTGCACTTTGGCACCTGTTCTTCGCGCGGGACGACGCGGGCAGCACCTGCGCCCAACGCTGGGAACAAGCTGGCTTTCCTGGCTTCAAGAACGACGAGCGCGTGTTGTTCCGTGCCAAAATGAAGATCGAAGTCGCCTTGCTCGAAGTCCAACGCGTGCTGGACCATCAGCGCGTCGAGATGATCGACTTGCTGGCCGGTGACCCGCCGCCGCATACCTTCGTCGACCGCAGCTTGGCTGCCCAAGCGCCTCGCTTCGGGACCTATCTGTGTTGGCAGTATCCCCTGCCCCATCTCTGGCGTCTGGAGGGCACCACGATCGGACTGCAAGAGCTAGGCCCGTTCAGCCCCGCTCAGGTGCTCGA
>VHCO01000116.1 GCA_016871715.1 Verrucomicrobiota bacterium | reverse complement strand
CACAAGGAGCGGCCGGTGCAACCGATCGGACCTCGCCTGGCCGAGCTGGGCCCGCGGACTGGCGCCGCCCTAGCCGGCTTCGCTCTGCCCCCGATCGTCGCTGGTCCGTGCCCTTCCCTCTTGGCGTCGGCGTGCGGTCCCCGCGGTCCAGAGGATGGCTCGCCGGGTTCGCCAGTGGGCGGGCCGAAATCCGGTTCCCTCCGCGCCGCCATTCCCCTAGAGTACAGCGCCGTGACGGGCCCAGCGAACCGCGCCTTGAACGCACCATCCCCTGGTGCCCGAACCGGAACGGTCGTTTGCCCCGAGGTCTCCTCTTCACGTGTATGAAATGGCTGGACGCGACGAAACGAAGTTATGCCTGGGTGGTGGTCGGGCTGTTGGTGCCGGTGGCCCTGCTCAACTACCTCGATCGCCAGATGCTCGCAGCCATGAAGTTCTCCGTGATGAACGACATCCCCGACATCGGCTCGGAGGCGAACTGGGGCAAAATCCTGGCGCTCTTCAAGTGGACCTACGCCGGCCTGAGCCCCATCGGCGGGTTCCTGGCAGACCGGTTCAGCCGCCGGCACGTCATTGTCGGGAGTCTCGCGGTGTGGTCGGCCGTGACCTGGACCACCGGACACGTCACGACGTACGACCAACTCCTGCTCACCCGAGCCGTCATGGGAATCAGTGAGGCGTTCTACATTCCAGCGGCGCTGGCACTCATCGCGGATTTCCACTCGGGCCAGACCCGATCGCGCGCGGTGGGCTTACACCAAATGGGCATCTACGCCGGCGTGATCGTGGGCGGGTTCAGCGGTTATGCGGCGGATCATCCCGCGCTGGGGTGGCGCTGGATGTTCGATGTCTGCGGCCTGGTGGGGGTGTTTTATGCGGTGCCCTTGTGGTTCCTCCTACGCCAACGGCCGCGAGCGGCCGGCGCCGCCCCAGGTTCCCGCACCTCGCCCTCGGCCGTGCTCCATGAGTTGCTCGGCAACCGTTCCTTCATCTTGCTGGTCCTCTACTTCACTCTCCCGGCGATGGCCGGCTGGATTGTCCGGGACTGGATGCCCGCGATTCTCAAGGCGGAGTTCGGCATTGGCCAGGGCAAGGCGGGCGTCTCCGCCACGCTCTACTGGATGCTCGCCTGCATCGTGGGCGCGTTCTGCGGCGGGTGGCTGGCCGATCGTTGGACCCGCCGCACCCAGCGCGGCCGCATCTACACCAGCGCTCTCGGCATGGTCTGCATCGCCGTGGCCATGTTCGGTGTCGGGTATTCCCCGCAAACGGGCCGGCTCGGCGTGGCCATTGCCTTTCTGATCCTGTTCGGCTGGGGCTGGGGCTTCTTTGACACCAACAACATGCCCATCCTCTGCCAAATCGCCCCGCCGCAGTTGCGCGCCACCGGCTATGGTCTGATGAACTTGGTGAGCATCAGTTGCGGCGGCCTTGCCGACTGGTGGTTCGGCATCCTGCGCGACCTCCGCATCCCCCTGCTCGCTATCTTCGGCATCTTCGCCAGCGTCGCCTTGCTCGCCACCGGTCTCGTGCTCCTCATCCGCCCCCGGCGCGACCTGATCGAGCCGAACCCGGGCGGCGCTTGACCCAAGTCAAAACCGCCCCGCCACACCGGCCTATATTGTGAACGCACATTCACAAAAGACCGGATCATGGCGAACGAGAAAGAAAAGACCGAGGTCCGCCGAGAACAGATCGCCCGCGCCGCGCTGGACGTGATGGCGCGGCGCGGCGTGCGCGGACTCAGTGTGGCGGCGCTCGCCCGCAGCGTAGGCCTGGTGCCCTCGGCCATCTACCGGCATTTCCCCAGCAAAGACCACGTCCTAGATCTGGTCCTCGATCAACTTCGTGAACACCTCCTGGCCAATGTCGAGGCAGTCCAGGCCGAGAGGGCGGATGCCCTCGAGGCCCTTCATGCCTTGCTGCGGCGGCACGTGAAGTTGCTGCGAGAAAACCAAGCCATTCCGCTCCTGGTGTTCTCGGACCAGATCTATAGCGGCCGAGCCGAACGGAAGACCAAAATGCACGCCATCCTCCAAAGCTACCTGGCGGCGGTCGGCGACTTGATCCGCGCCGGCCAGCAGGCCCGGTCCATTCAATCGGGTGTGGATCCAGCGGTCGCCGCGGTCCTGTTTCTGGGCCTGGTCCAACCGGCCGCCATTCTCTGGCACCTCAGCGAGGGCGGCTTTGACGTCACCCGCCAAGCGGAACGCGCGTGGCGGATCTTCGCCAAGGCCATGCGGCGACCGTGACGGCCAACCGCGCCGGACATCTCATGTGAACCATTATTCACTCCCAAACCAAGCCATGCCTAACCCGTCTCCTCCTCGAACCCCGGCCGAAGACCCGGCCAGCGCGCCCCTCCAAGCGGCGCGGCCAAAGCTCTGGGCACACCGCAGTGTGCGTGGCGCGGTGAAGGTCGCCTTGTTCCTCCTGCTAGCGGGTTGGGCCCTTTGGCGGTTCAAGTTCGCACCGCTGCCCGTGGCGGTGCATGTGACCGGCCCAGAAACCGTGATCGTCGAGGTCATGGGTACGGGCACGCTCGAGGCGCGCGTCCAGGCCACCATCAGCCCGAAGATCGCCGGCAGGCCCCGAGAGGTGCCTGCCGATCAAAACGATGCCGTGGTTGCCGGTGGCCTGCTCGCGCTGCTCGACGATGCCGAATTGCGGCAGCAAGTCGCCATCGCCCAAGCGACCCTGGAAACCGCGCGTGCCGCCGTCCAACGCGCCCGCGCAGATGAGGCCCGCGCCCAGGTGGTGCTGCACCAGGCCGAGGTCGATCACCGGCGCGCCACCGATCTGTTGACCAATCGCGTGGCGTCAGCGGCCGAGGCCGACAAGGCCCGAGAGCATTTGCGCACGTCCGAGGCGGACTTGGCCAGGGCGCAGGCGGCCGGGATCGAGACAGAACGACAGGTCCTGACCGCGGAGCGAACCCTGGCCTACCAAGCGGCGCGCTTGGCAGACTCCCGATTGGAAGCGCCGTTTGCCGGATTGGTCGTCCGGCGCCACCGCGAACCGGGCGATGTGGTCGTCCCCGGCAGCGCCGTGCTGACCCTCGTCGACACCAATGAACTCTGGGTCTCGGCTTGGGTGGACGAAACCGCCCTGTCCACCTTGGCACCGGGACAACCCGCCCGGGTCGTCTTCCGCTCCGAGGCGCACCGGGCCTATCCGGGCGAAGTCGCCCGTCTGGGGCGTGAGACCGACCGCGAGACCCGGGAGTTCCTGGTCGACGTGCGCCTGAGCGCCCTGCCCGCCAACTGGGCGGTGGGCCAGCGCGCTGAGGTCTTCATCCAGACCAAGCGCAAGGAGGCGGCCGTGACTGTGCCCAGCGAGTTCGTGCACTGGCGCCAAGGTCAGCCAGGCGTCTTCGTCAACACGAGCGGTCAGGCCCGCTGGCAGCGCGTCGACTTGGGACTGCGGGGTGCCCGTCTGGTCGAAGTCGTGGGGGATTTGGCCGCCGGCACGCAGGTCCTGAAGGCCGCCGGCCCCCAAGCCCGCGAGTTGGTCGACCGCCAACGCATCCGCGCGTTATGAACCTCGCCGCCCAAGACATCCGCCACAACCTGGGCCGGTTCACCCTGACCGCCCTGGGGATCGGGCTGCTCCTCATGATCGTCCTGGGCATGGGGGGCATCTACCGGGGCATGATCGAGGACGCCCTCGTGGTCGTGGACCACATCGGCACCGACTTGTGGGTCGTCCAGCGCGGCACCCGCGGGCCGTTTGCGGAGATCTCGCGCGTGCCCGCCAACCTCGAACATCGCCTGCGCGCCGTGCCCGGCGTGGCGAGCGCCCGGCCCTTTGTGGCCCATACCATCCAACGCGAACACCGCGGCCGGCCCTTGCGCATCACCGTCCAGGGCCTGGCCTGGCCGGAGGACAAAGGCGAGTGGATCCAATTGCTCGCGGGACGGCGGCTGGCTCAAGCCCACTACGAAATGATTGCCGACGCGTCCCTCGGCTTGGGCCTGGGCGAAGTCCTCCGCTTGGGCAAGGACAACTACACCGTCGTGGGGCTCACCCGAGGCATGGTGGGATCCGGCGGTGACGGCCTCGCCTTCTTTACCGTGCCAGATGCCCAGGCGATTCAGTTCGATCTCCCCGGCGAGGCCACCCGACTCGAACGCGCCGCCCGCCGGCATCGAGCGCAAATGCAGGACCTCGGGCGCGCCCAACCCGGGTTGCTCGATCGCGGCGCCGGACCGGTCAGTGGTATCCCGGCCTTGGGACCGCCGCTGGTGAGCGCCGTGCTGGTCGCGCTTGCCCCCGGTGCCGACGCCGGTGAGGTGGTCCGAACCCTCGATGCCTGGGCGGACGTGTCGGTGCACTCCCGCAGCGACCAACGCGACTTGCTCGTGCGCGGTCTGATCGATAAGGCGCGGCGGCAGATCGGCCTGTTCACTGTGTTGTTGGTGATCATCTCGACGATCATCATGGCGTTGATCATCTACACGCTCACCCTCGATAAGGTGCACGACATCGCCCTGCTCAAGCTCATGGGCGCGCGGAACCGGATGATCGTCGGCCTGATCCTGCAACAGGCGCTCCTTCTGGGCGCGATCGGCTACGGAATCGCCTACCAACTGGGAAGCTGGATCTTCCCCCGCTTCCCCCGCCGCGTCTTGATCACCGGCGACGATCTCGCGACCCTGGCGATCGTCGTCGCGGCCATCAGTTTGCTCGCCAGCCTGTTGGGAATCGCTAAGGCCCTCCGGGTGGAGCCTAACCAAGTCCTCGCCTGATGCCCCCTGACCTTGACCCCACCCATGCGCCGGCCATCGCCGCCAGCCGTCTCTCCAAAATCTACGGCCGCGGCAACACCCGCGTCGTCGCCCTGGATGAGGTCTCCCTGACCGTCGACCGCGGCGAGGTGGTGGCGTTGCTCGGGCCGAGCGGCGCGGGCAAATCCACCCTGCTCACCGCGGTGGGACTGATTAACCCGCCCACCGCCGGCCAGATCGCTATCGGTGGCGTGCCGGTGATGGACGGCGATCGCGCGCTGGTCGACGTCCGAGCGTTTCGCCGCGAGCGCCTCGGATTCGTCTTCCAGAAGGCTAACCTCATCCCGTTCCTCACGGCGGTGCAGAATGTGCAAATTGCGCTGGAGATTAACGACCAGCCCAGCCGCCCGGCCCGCCGGCGCGCCCTGCAACTCCTCGACTACCTCGGCGTGGCCGACCGCGCTGACCACCTCCCAGCCATGCTCTCCGGTGGCCAACAACAACGCGTGGCCGTCGCGCGCGCGCTGGCCAATCGGCCAAGCTTGATCCTCGCAGACGAACCCACCGCCGCCCTCGATAGCCGGCGCGGCCGTCAAGTCATGGAGCTCTTTCGGCAGGTTGCCCACGAACAGGGCGCCGGCGTCTTGGTCGTGACGCATGACCATCGAGCGCTCGACGTGTTCGACCGCACCGTCGAGATGGAAGACGGCAAACTGCGCCCGGCGTCCCCCCCCACACAAACCCCAGCACCATCACCAACCCTCCACGGAAACCAAAACGAGTCCTAACTCGACCCTCCCTATGCCCATGCCCAACGAAACCAAGCACCCCGCCAACCGACTCGAACCCGGCTGCCCCATCCCGGCCGCCGATTGGGTCCAGTACCAAGCCGGCTCGATCGTCAGCCGCGAGCTCCTCAAGAAGACCACCGGCACCGTGATCGTCTTCGCCTTCGATGCCCACCAGGGCCTCAGCGAGCACACCGCCCCGTTCGACGCCCTCGTTCAGGTGCTCGACGGCGAAGGCGACATCGTCATCGCCAACCAGACCCACCGGCTGCGCGCCGGTGACCTCATCCTCATGCCGGCCAACGTCCCGCATGCCGTCAAGGCACCGCAGCGGTTCAAAATGCTGCTGGTCATGATCCGCTCCTGACGACCCTAGCCGCCCCGCTCGAAGCTCGAACACTGAACACGATGAAAACTCGACTCAACCTCGCCGTGCGCCTCGCCTCGGCCGGCCTGTGGCTCAGCCTGGCCTTCTCGCCCTCCGCGGCCTTGGCCCATTGTGACATGATGGACGGTCCGGTCGTTCAGGCCGCGCAACGCGCCTTGCGCCAAACCAACGTCCACCACGCCCTTGTTTGGGTGCAACCCCCGGATGCGCCGGAGATCGAGCGCGCCTTTCGCCACACCCTCGCCGTGCGCACCCTCAGCCCCGAAGCCCGCGAACTGGCCGACCGCTATTTCTTCGAGACCCTGGTGCGCCTCCACCGCGCCGGCGAAGGCGCCCCCTACACCGGACTAAGACCGGCAGGCGCCGAGGTCGACCCTGCGGTAGCGGCCGCCGACCGAGCCTTGGCCAGCGGGAACCTCGCCCCCCCTGCAGGCCAGACTGGAACAACACTTGCGCGACGGGCTCCGGGATCGCTACCAGCGGGCGCTGGCACAGAAGCACTTCCAACCTGAGGACGTTGCCGCTGGCCGTGAATTCGTCCACGCTTACGTCGAGTTCGTTCACTACGGCGAGGGCCTCCATACCGCGTCGAGCTGCAGCAGCCATCACCCTGGGACCCACGACGCCGACCACGCGAGCGACCATTCGGTCACACCTTGACTCCTGACACGCGGGCCTTAACGGCGGACGGCGCGGGCTTCAGCGGCACACGAAACAGAAACGCCACCAGAAAAAGCGTCGCACTCGCCCCCCAAACCAACGCCAGGAAATCCAACCCCGGTAGGAAGGTCGCCGTGGAACTCACCTGAGGCAATCCCGTCGCGGCATCGATGGTCGCATGGTCGATCGCGTATCGTGTCCGGCCCCAGTTGGGTCCGCCGAACAGCCAGATCACGGTGCCGACGAAGGCAACTCCACCGGCCGCCAACCTCATCGCCAAACGCATGGAGTCTGAGGTTACCACCGAGCTCGCACCACGCAACCGCAACCACCCCCGACACCCCAACCGCCCCGCGCCTCCGTCCGACCAAAACTCCCACTTGCGTTCACCTGATCCTTCTGAAAGCTTTCGAGCTGCGTAATCGAATATGCCACACCTCAAACTTCACATCCCGGGACCGGTCGAGGTCAGCGAAAAGACCTTCCGCGCCTTCTGCTCGCCCATGATCGGCCACCGCGGCCAGGGCTTTAAGGACCTGTACGCAATCCTCCAACCCAAGCTCCAGGCCCTCTTGGCCACCAAGCAGTTGGTCTTTCTCAGCACCTCCTCGGCGTGGGGCGTCATGGAAGGCGCCGTGCGGAATCTGGTCCACAAGAAGGTCCTCAACTGCATGTGCGGCGCCTTCTCGGACAAGTGGTTCGACGTCTCCAAACGATGCGGCAAACCGGCCGAAGCCCTCCAGGTCCCCTGGGGCTCGCCGATCCGCGCCGAGGCCGTAGATCGGCAGTTGGCCACCGGCCAATTCGATGCCTTGACTTACATCCACAACGAAACCTCGACCGGCGTGATGAGCCCCCTCACCGAACTGGGCGCCCTCAAGCGCAAGTACCCGGACATCATGTTCATCGTCGACTGTGTCAGCTCCCTGACGGGTGTCCCGGTCGCGTTCGATGAGCTCGGAATCGACGTGGTCTTGGCCGGCACGCAGAAGGCCTTGGCCCTCCCGCCCGGCTTGGCGGTCTTCGCCTGTTCCGCCGCCGCCCTGGCTAAGGCGGCCACGACGAAGGACCGCGGCTATTACTTCGACCTGGTCGAGTTCCAGAAGAACGCCGAGCAGCACATGACCCCCAGCACGCCAAGCATCGGCCATGTGTACGCTCTCGCCTCCAAACTCGACGACATCCTCGAGGAGGGTCTCGAGGCCCGGTTCGAGCGCCATCGTCGCACCAACCAGATGGTGCGGGATTGGGCCACCGGCAACGGCTTTAACCTCTTTCCCGAGCCCGGCTTCGAGTCCCGCACGCTGACCTGTGTCAACAACGGCGCCAGATCTGGTGGGCGCACCGTCGACGTGCCCAAACTGCAGAAACTGGTCAAAGACCAGGGCTTTCTCATCGATGGCGGTTACGGGAAGATCAAGGGCTCCACCTTCCGCATCTCGAACATGGGGGATGAGACCGAAGCCTCGATGCTGCCCCTCCTGGCGGCCCTCGACGCCGCCCTGAAGCAGGTGTAACCACTGTCCTTGCCCGGTCCCGGTCCCGCAACCAGCAACCTTGACTCCAGCAGGTCCGTTTTAATCTGCCAGTCTTAAAGACGTTGACACCTGCCCCTCCCGGTGGCGACCGCCACAACCCCTTTGGCGCCAGTCTTTTCAATATGCCAGTCTTAAAGAACTTGACAGTCGGCTGGGCCCCAGGGCCTCAGGTCTTGCAGTACTACTGCGTACCACTGCGTTACTGCGTACTAGCGGCGCGGCACGGGTGTTCGCGGCTCTGCGCCCTACGCCGCCCCGCGATTGGCCCGCACGGTCGGCGATCTCCCTTCCCCCTCCGCGGTTTCGCGGTTTCGCCTTGATCTACCTGAGGCGCTCGCCCACCCTGCTCTGGACCTCTGAATCACAACGACAACGTCTTAACGTCAACGTCAACGTGGTATGAGTATGTATGCCAACCGACGGCCTCGATCCTTCGCCTTCACCTGTAGAACTCCGCTTGCGCTTGCCTTGGCGGTGGCGGTAACGCTGCCCCTGCCGCTGCCGGTCGCGCATGGGGCGACCCCCAAGAAGGTGCTCGTGGTCACGATCACCTCGGGGTTCCGGCACGGGCCAGCCATCGATCGGCTCGAGGCTACCCTGCCGGAGCTGGGCCGCGACAGCGGCGCGTTTACGGTGGACTTCTGCCGGGTCGAGCCGAACGATCCTCAGTTTAAAGACCCGGCCACGGGCAAGCCGGATCAGGCCAAGGTGAAAGCCGCCATCCAACAGGCCTTGGCCCGCCAGCTCAGCGTGGCGGCGCTGCGGGAGTACGATGGCGTGATTTTCGCCAATACCTCGGGTGAAATGCCGCTGCCGGACTTGCCGGGTCTGCTGGAGTGGATCAAGGGCGGCAAGGCGTTCATCGGAATCCACGCGGCCACGGACAGCCTGCGAAGCGGTCAGGCCGGCAAGCCCACGCCGTACACGACCATGATCGGGGCGGCGTTCAAGTCGCACGGGGCGCAGGCGACGGTCGAGTGCATCAACCAAGACCCGAGTCATCCTGCCTGCCAACCGGTCCCGGCGCGCTGGACCGTGCACGATGAGATCTACTTGTTCACTGACTTTGACCGGAGCGCTGTCCACGGGCTGTTGACGCTGGACCGGGAGCCCAACAGCAAGGCGCCCGGGGACTACCCGATCGCCTGGTGCAAGGAGTACGGTCGCGGCCGTGTGTTCTTTACCTCGCTCGGCCACCGGGAAGACGTGATTGACCCGGCTTGGGGCTCGGACGCGGACCGGAAGAACTCGAGAGCCGTTGCACAAGTCTATCAGCAGCATCTGCTGGGCGGTATCCGCTGGGCGTTGGGGACACCCTCGGGCGAGAGCCGGCCGGCAGGCCGCTAGAGCTCTCGAATTCCGAAAGACGTTGCAGGCAGGCCAAGTTTGGATCGCGGGGGTCTTGCCCGTGTGGCCCTGGGCGGGATGCCCGAGCTCGGCGCTGAGGCGCTATCTTGCTGGGCCGAGGTGGCGCAGGCGTGCAGACCGGCGCCGGGCAGCCGGCCTATGAGTCAGGGGACAACGCAGCACGAGGAGCCAGCGCCAGCCCGCGCAGTGACTGGGGTTAAGCACCGGGCTGAAGCGCCCGGAGCACCGCGCTACGAGACGTTAACGGCGTGGCGGGGGTTAGCTTGTCTGCTGGTGATTGTTTTTCACTCACTACGTCTGCCGGAGGAGGAGTTGAGCGGTTGGACGGCCTGGATCTTCGAGGTCTTGGGGAGGGGCTGGGTGGGGGTGCCCATGTTTTTCGTGATCAGTGGGTACTGCGTGACGGCGTCGGCGGACGCCTTGCGTTCGCAGCCACGATCCGGCGGGCGATTCTTCTGGCGCCGGTTCCGGCGAATCTACCCACCGTACTGGGCGGTGGTCGGGTTGTCGGCCCTGGGCATCTGGTTGGTCGAAGCGGTGGAGCGAGCAGAGTATGCGGCGGCTTTAGAGATGCCCGGCCCCAGAACGTTGACCGGCGGGCAATGGCTGGGGAACCTGAGCTTGACCGAGACCTGGCGGTGGCGGCTCGGGGGCGGTGCGGAGAGCTCGTTACTGCCCCAGGCCTGGACGCTCTGTTACGAGGAGCAGTTTTACTTCCTGGTGGGAATGGCCTTGGTGCTGACGCGGCGTTGGTTCTTTGGGGTGCTCGCGGGACTGACAGCCTTGGTGGCGGTCCAGTTTCTGTTTCCGAGTCCGGGCGTGAACACTCAAGGCCTGTTTCTTGACGGCAAATGGCTCATGTTCGCCGCGGGGGTATGGGTCTATTACGTGACGCGTTTCATGCCGCCGAGGCGATGGCTGTGGTCGACCCTGCCGTTGGTGGTGGGGATGTTGCACGCGGTGGCTGGGCCGGGGCAATGGCTGCGGCCGGCCAACCAGAGTTACTTTGCGGCCTTTGCCTACGCGCTGTTGATCCTGGGCCTGAAGCCTTGGGACGACCCGAGTTCCCGGAGCGCATTGCTGGCTCCGCTGCGTTTCTGCGGGGAGCGGTGTTATAGTTTGTACCTGGTATTTTGGCCGGTGGCGATGGCGGTAGGCGAAGCGGTGGATGGCCTGGGCGCCACGAGCGCCGAGGCGGTGCTTCTGATCCGGGTGCCCTGCTGCGTTGCGGTGACCATCCTGGTGGGTCACGGGATTCACCACGGGATCGAGCGCAGGTTCTGGAACCCGCGCGTGCGGGTGCGGGCTTAACCAAAGACGATCCGACACACGATCACGGCGGCGACCATCCCAGCGAGGTCGGCGAGCAAGCCGGCGGCGACGGCGTGCCGGGTGCGTTTGACGGCCACGGCGCCGAAGTACACGGCAATGACGTAGAACGTGGTCTCGGTGCTGCCCAGCAAGGTGCCGCCCATGCGGGTGATGAGATGGTCCGGGCCGAGGGTGTTGACCAGGTCGCCGAATAGCCCGATGGTCGCGCTGCCGCTTAACGGTCGGGTCAGGGCCATGGGCAAGAGCTCCGGCGGAAACTGGACCAGGTCGAGCACCGGGCGCAGCAGGCGCGTCATCAGGTCCACGCCGCCGCCGCCGCGGAACATGCCCACCGCCACGAGCATGGCGACCAGGAACGGAATGATCCGGACGGCGATCTGGAAGCCTTCCTTGGCGCCCTCGACGAACTCCTCATACACGCGGACTTGGCGCAGGGCGGCATAGAGCGGGAAGAAGGCGAGGAAGAAGGGGATGGCCAGCAGCGACACCGCGTTCATCAGGCGCAAGAAGATCGTGGCGGTCTCGGGGGTATCGCCTGGTTGTTGCATCAGGCGCACAAAGAGCAGACCGAAGAGCGCCAGAAAGGCCAGCAACACCAGACTGCCCCAACGCGGCCAAGGGGCCACGGGCTCGATCACCCCGAACGGGGGGGGGGACGCAGCAGCGCCAGCCTGGCCGGCTTGCGCTTCGATGGCCGGCGTGTTGCGGTCGGCCATTTCGGCCGGTTGGGGGAGGGGCGGGAGGCGAAACCCGGGCCAACGCTCGAGCAACTTGACGGCGGTGATGCCGACGACCGTCGAGAAAAAGGTGGCGATCAACGTGGTGCCGACGATGGCGGCCGGTTGCACGGCGTTGGCGGCGGCCATCAGGCCAATGGCGGTGGTGGGCAAGAGTTGGAGCGAACTGGTGTTGAGCGCTAGGAACGTGCACATCGCGTTGGTGGCGGTGCCGGGTCGGGGATTGAGCCGCTCGAGATCGCTCATGGCGCGCAGGCCCAGGGGAGTGGCGGCGTTGGTTAGGCCGATCATGTTGGCGGCCATGTTCATGAGCATCGAACCCATGGCTGGGTGGTCGGCCGGCACGTCTGGGAAGAGCCGGCGCAGCACGGGCCGCAGCAGGCTTGCGAGGGTGAGGATCAGGCCGGACTTCTCGGCCAGTCGCATCACGCCCAACCAGAGGGCGGTCACCCCGATCAGCGGCAGAGCCAGGGTCATGACGGCTGTCTTGGCGGCGTCGAAGGCGGCGTCGCTCACCTCTTTGATGCGGTCGGTGAAACCGCCCACCACAACGGCGAGCAGGATCAGGGCGAGCCAGATGTAATTGAGCATGCGTTGCTCATTTACACGGTCCGCGCCAGTCGGCAATGTCGAAGTGCAATGCGCAACCTCACCAACTCGAAGCTCCGCTCGGTTCTGGTCGCCCTGCTGGCTTGGGGAACGGCCGCGCCCGGGCGGGGCGCCGAGTCGCGCGCGCTGGCCGAATGGACGTTCGCGCGCGCGGGGGACACCGAGGAGTGGCGCGCCAATGCGCACCTGGTGGACGTGCGCGTCGAAGACGGCGCGCTGCACTGCCGCGGCCAGGGTCCGGATCCCATCCTCGAGCTGGTGCCGCGGTTGGACCTGGTGGCATCGCCGTGGCAGGCCCTCGAGGTGCGGTTGCACGCCGACCGCGACGGGGTAGCGGAGTTCTTCTGGAGCAACACCGACCAAGGGCGCTATGGCGGGTTCAGCCAGGACAAGAGCACGCGATTCAACGTGCGGGGAGATGGCCAATGGCGCACCTATCGGTTGTGGCCGTTCTGGCAGGTCGAACAGAGGATCGTTCGGCTCCGGTTCGATCTGTACGACGCGGCTCGATTCGCCATCGATGCGATCCGCGTGATCGCGCCGGCCGATCCACCGGTGACCGGACCGGCAAAGGCCGACTTTGACTTTAGGGAAGCCAACTGGGCTGGTTGGCAGAGCGTCGATGGCGTGGTGGCCCAACCGGCAGCTCAAGGCCTGGTTTGTAGGGAATGGCCGCCGTCGAGTTTCCTGCTCTCACCGCCGGTGGGAATCGACGCGGCTGAACAAAGCCACGTCGCCCTCAGTATGTCGGTCGAGCCGCTCCGGCCTCAGGCGGACACGGACGACGAGGGCCGGGCCGAGAGCGACTCGATCGCTGCAGCCGGAGGGGCGGCGGGTGCGGGCAGGACGTCTTTGGGCACGCTCTTGTTTGCCACAGAGGAATCGCGCGGCCTCCACAGCTTGAGCTTCCTGGTCGAGGCGGATGGCCGGGCGCACATTTACAACCTCGATCTCTTGGCTTCGGCCGCCTGGCGCGGGCGGGTCATTGCCTTAGGGCTGAGGTTAGGGGGCGCACCGGCGAGCCAAGCGGTGCTGCACTGGTTGCGGGTGGGCGACGCACCGGTCGGCCCGGCGCACTTACGAGTGGTTGCTTTCGGGCTCGAAGACGCATTGGCGCGGGTGGGTCGCCCTGTAAAGCTAGGCGCGCTGGTGGCGAACACGGGTGGGGCGCCGGCGACGGATCTGCGGGCGCGGATCACCGTGCCGCCGGGCGTTCAGGTTGTGGGTGGGGGACCCGAGGCCGAGCCGGTGGCGACCCTCGCCCCCGGAGCGGAGGTCGGGTTCAAATGGACCCTGGTCGCAGCAGCGCCGGTGACCGGGTCGGCGGCGGTGACCGTCGAGTTCAAGCCAGCGGCTGGCGTCGCCTCGGAGGAACCGGCTGCCGACCGCCGGAGGGCGGAGCGTGGGGCGCAACTTCGCTTCACCCAACCGCCACGGGTGAACGGGACAGACTACGTGCCAGAGCCCGAGCCAGTCCGCGGGCCTTACGAGGTGGGAGTGTACTATTTCCCGGGTTGGCGAAGCGCGAGTCAGTGGCATCCGATCCAGCGGTTTTCGGAGCGCAAACCGGTGTTGGGTTGGTATCGGGAGGGCGACCCTGAGGTGGCGGATTGGCATATCAAGTGGGCCGTCGAACACGGCATCACCTTCTTTGCGTATGACTGGTATTGGTCGCAGGGGGCGCGGCAACTCGAACACGCCTTGCACGAAGGGTACTTCCGGGCGCGTTACCGGCATCTGCTCAAGTTCTGCCTGCTCTGGGCCAACCACAATGCCCCGGGCACCTCGACGCTCGACGATTGTCGGGCGGTGACACGCTATTGGATCGCAAACTACTTGCGCCGGCCGGAGTACTTCACCCTCGAAGGCAAACCTCTGGCGATCGTCTTCAGCCCCGATCGGTTGGCAGCCGACCTGGGAGCGGCGGGGGTGAAGGTTGCCCTCGAGGCCATGCGCGAAGAGTGTCGCGTCGCGGGCTTGGCAGGTCTGCTTTTGGCGGCCTGTGTGGGGGATGCGGGCCAGGCCGGCCAAGCCGCGGCGGAGGGTTATGACATCGTCACCGCCTATACTTGGCCGCACCTGGGCGTCCCCGACGGCGAGCTTTTCGCGCCGTACGAGACGCTGTTGCCCGGTTACGTTCGCTACTGGGAGCACCTGGCCGAGCGTGGCCCCCTGCCGTTGCTCGCCCCGCTCAATGGCGGCTGGGACAGTCGACCTTGGCACGGCGAGAACCACCTGGTGCGTTACGGCCGGACACCGGGACTCTTGCGGCGCCATCTCGAGGACGCGCGGCGGTTCGTGGCGGCGCGACCGGCCGCGCGCGCGCTGCCCGCGTTGTTGGTCGAAGCCTGGAACGAGTTTGGCGAAGGTTCCTACATCGAGCCGCACCAAGAGTTCGGCTTTGGATACCTCGATGCCCTCCGCGCAGTCTTTACGGACGCGCCCGCCGAGCACGTCGATCTGACGCCGGCGGATGTGGGCCTGGGGCCGTACGACGTGCCGGCGCTCGTACCGGGGCAAACGGCTTGGGAGTTCGAGCGCGACGACGAAGGCTGGAGCAACGTCATGGACCTGACCGGAGTGCGGATCGCCGAGGGCGTGTGGCAAGGCCGCACCACAGGCCATGACCCGGCGCTGTTTGGCCCTCCGCTGCAGGCACGCGCCGCGGACTTCGCCGCGGTGGTCGTGCGCCTGAAGCTCAGCAGCGCCGACGGCCGGCCATTCCAGGATCGGGCCCAACTGTTTTGGCGCACCAGCCGGCTACCGGAAAGCGAGGCAACCAGCGAACGCTTCGCGGTGGTCGGGGACGGCACCTGGCGCGAGTACCGGGTGCCCGTGAGGGAGAATGGTCGCTGGCGCGGTTCCATCACCCGCTTGCGCCTCGATCCCTGCAACCGCCTGGGGGTCGCGGTCGAGCTGGATTTCGTCCGCCTCGACCCTGTCGAGCGCTAGGGTCGACAGGGTGTTCCCGCAGGCCCTGCCACGCCTTCGGGCGACGCACGGCCGCCCCCTGTCGAAGGCGCCGAGACGGAAAGGCGCCCGGCGCCGGCGACCTCACACCGTCTGGAGGACCCGGCCCAACCGCGCGACGCCTTCCTCGATTTGGGCGGCGGTGGCGCTGCCGTAGCTGAGCCGCATTTCGTGGTTAGGGGCCCGGCGCCTGGGATCGGGCGCGTAGCAGAGTTGGCCGGGCACGTACAAGACGTCGTGAGACAGCGCCTGCTGAAAGAGCTCCGACCGCGTGCCCGTGCATCGAGATTTGGGCAACACCGCCCAGCAATACATCCCGCCGCGAGGCCGCTCCCAACGGACGCTGGGCGGGAAATGGCGCTCGAGGGCCGCCGTCATCACGGCCGCTTTGTGGGCATAGCGCCGGCGCAACCGAGTCACATGCCGCTCGTACAGGCCGGTGGCCAATGCTCGAGCCAGGAGATGCTGCATGAGATTGGCCGTTCCGAAGTCGTGATTGCCCTTGAGCCGGGCCACCGCGCTCCGGACCGGTTCCGGCAGCACACCGAACCCGACCCGGACACCGGTTGCGAAGGGTTTGCTGTAGGTGCCGACGTAGAGGACGCGGTCGCCAAAACCGCGCGCGGCCAGGGCACCGGGGACGTCCTGGCCGCCAAAACGCAGCTCGCGATACGCCGCATCTTCGAGCAGGTAAAGCGGATGACCGGCCGCACGCTCGAAGCGGCGGAGGCGTTCGAGCGCGCCCAGTTTTTTGGCGAAGGCGGTGGTGGTGCCGGTTGGGTTTTGATGGTAGCTGACCAAGTACAACAGCTTGACGCGCGGCAACAAGCCCGACCGATCGAGCCTCGCCAGCGTCTCTCCGAGGTCATCCAAATCCAGGCCGTCTGGCCCGAGCCGGAGTCCGCGGCATTCCAAGCCGTGACTCTGCGCAATTCCCAGGTAGACGAAATAGGTCGGGTCCTCGAGCAAGACGATGTCGCCCGGATCGCAGAGTGCCTCCGTCACCAGATAGAGGAGCTGCTGCGATCCGTGCGTGATCAGGACCTGGTCTGGCGGATAGGGTGCGAGGTTCTGGTCCTGGCCGCGCGGCCGTGCCGGGGCTCGGTCCGGAGCGGCGCGGGAGTGCAGCGCTTCGAGCGCAGCCGCGTCGAAGTCGAGCAACCGCTGTGCCGTGGCCGCGCGGAGCTCGGGCAACCCCGCCGTGCTCCCGTACTGGAGGGGCGGTTCACCCGAACGCCGGTCCCGCATGAGGTCCTGGATAAGCTGCTGCACCTCGGCGACGGGCAAGGTGGCATTGTCCGTGAAGCCTGCCGCCAGACTGATGAGCCGAGGGCGACTCAACGCGGCGGCCATGAGCCAAGAGATCGGGGGCTCAGCCGTGCGCCGGCCCAACGTAGAGAGCGCCGATCTCATGCCCAGATCGGGTAGACTGGCTGGTACATTTGGGCGCGGATAGACCCGGCCAGGTCCTCGGGCCGCGCTGCGCGCGCCAACCCGAGCGCGTAGGCTTCTTCGGCCACCGCGGTCGCGATGGCGGCAGACACCTCCGCCATGCGTTCAAGGGCGGGGTAAATGCGGCCTTGGTCAAGGTCGCTCTCGCGCACCTGCCCAGCGAGTGTCTTGGCCGCGCGAAAGAACATCGAGTCGGTCACGTGTCGGGCCGCGCAGGCCATGACGCCCAAGCCGACACCCGGGAAGATGTAGGCGTTGTTGCCCTGGCCGGGCACCAGCGTGCGGCCCTCGAAGTTCACCGGCGGGAACGGACTGCCGCTGGCGTAAATGGCGCGCCCTTGGGTCCACGTGTAGGCGTCTTGCGCGGTGCACTCGGCCTTCGAGGTCGGGTTCGAGAGGGCCAGGATGATGGGGCGCTGCTGGAGTTGCGCCATGGCCGCCAAGACGGGCTGCGGGAAACTCTGCGGCACACCCGAGACGCCAATCAGCACGCTGGGCTTCAACGCGGCGATGGCGGACAACAGATCGGGGCAGCCGGGGTGCTCGTGTGCGTAGGGCAACTTGTGCTCGGCTAAATCGCGACGCCCGCGAACCACGAGGCCCTTCGAGTCGACAAACCAACAACGCCGCCGGGCCGCCTCGGGGCTAAGCCCCTGGTCCTCGAGCGCCGCGCTGATCAAATCCCCGATCCCAATCCCCGCTTCGCCCGCCCCGAGGAACAGCATGGTCTGCTCCTGCAGCGGTCGGCCGGTGATCCGGAGGGCGGAGTAGATGCCGGCCAGCGTGACCGCGCCGGTGCCCTGGATGTCGTCATTGAAGGCGCACACACGGTTCTGGTAGCGCTTCAGCAGGCGGAAGGCGTTGACGTTGCCGAAATCCTCGAACTGGATCAGCGCGCGCCGGAACGCCTTCTGCACCGCGCCGACGAACTCGTCTACCAACTCGTCGTAGGCAGCGCCGCGCACCCGCCTCTGTTTCAAACCCGTATACAGCGGGTTCTCGAGCAACGTCGGGTTCTCTGTCCCGACATCGAGGGTGACCGGCAGGCAATGTTGCGGGTGGACACCCCCGCAGGCGGTATAGAGCGAGAGCTTGCCGACCGGTATGCCCATGCCTTGGGCACCCAGATCGCCCAACCCGAGGATGCGTTCCCCATCCGTCACCACGATCACCCGAACCTCGCGGTGCGGCCAGTGCCGCAGCAGTCGTGGCACCCGTCCCCGATCCTGAGCCGATACATACAGGCCCCGCGGTCGGCGGAAGATGCTGCCATATTCCTGGCAGGCCCGGCCCACGGTTGGGGTATAGACGATCGGGAGCATCTCGGCCAGATGCTCCATCAGGACGCGATAGAACAGGGTCTCGTTCCGGTCCTGCAGCCCCATCAAGTACACGTACCGCTCGAGGTCGTTCGGTCTCTTGCGGAAGTTGGTCAAGACCCGCACCACCTGCTCCTCGAGCGTGAACACCCGCGGCGGCAGCAGGCCGCGCAGACCCAACCGATCCCGCTCCGCCTCGGTGAAGGCCGTGCCTTTGTTGAACAGGGGGTGCTGCAGCCAGCCGAGGCCCTGCTTGGGCCGGGAACGACCAGCGACGAACGACGGCGGGTTCATGGGTTCCAGAGACTGCGGTGATCGCTCGCCCTTGACAAGATTCGAGTGGGTCCCGGACCAAGCCGCTCTGGTCAGAACCCATCGGTCCGCATCCCCATCTTCAACGGAGAGCGGGCGTCTCGCCCGCTGCATCGCTCCCCATCTGTCCGCATTCCCATCTCCAACGGAGAGCGGGCGTCTCGCCCGCTGCATCGCTCCCCATCGGTCCGCATCCCCATCTCCAACGGAGAGCGGGCGTCTCGCATGCTGTCACGGCCACCCCAGCCCGAGGGTGCATCGTTCGGTTCGATGCGAGATGTTGAAGAATCGATTACCCTACCGGTGGAGCTTGGCCTACAGTCATGGCCCACGATGAAACCTCCGCATGGGCACATGACGCTACTGCAAGTTCAACGACGCGGCCTGTTCTGGGCGCCCCGGGCGCTCTGTCTGTTGTTCGCCGTCTTCATCAGCCTGTTTGCGCTGGATGTGTTCGACGAGCACAACGGGTTCTGGGACACCGCCCTGGCGCTGGCGATCCACCTCATCCCCACCGGGATCCTGCTGGGTTTGCTCGCCCTAGCTTGGCGCTGGGAATGGACCGGGGCCCTGCTCTTCCCGGCCTTGGGCGTACTCTACTTGGTCCAGGCCTGGGGCCGGTTCCACTGGTCCGCGTACGCGGTCATTTCCGGACCGCTCTTCCTCCTCGGCGCGCTGTTCCTGCTCAACTGGATGTACCGCGCCGAACTGCGCGCAAAAGGCTGAGGGCAGGCCTCTCAGGCGTCACCAAGAGTGACAACAAGCCGCCGGTAGGGCGCGCACTCCGCTGCGCGCCGCTCCCCCATGAACCGCCAGGTAGAGGTAGGGCCGGACCGCCGGGCCGGCCGCTCGAGCCCGGTGACCTGGCTGGTTCGGCGCGCCCAGCGGTCGCGCCCTACCGTTCGGCGCGCCCCGCTAGTGATTCATGCGGTAGGGCGAGGCTCCTGCCGAGCCGCGACGGGCCCGCCCAGTTCATGGCCACCATGCGCGCCAACCACCTTGGCTTCAAGGCTGTCCTTGAACTGCCAGCTAGAGGTAGGGCCGGACCGCCGGGCCGGCCGCTCGGGCCCGGTGACCTGGCTGGTTCGGCGCGCCCAGCGGTCGCGCCCTACCGGTGTCCTTGTTCGTTGGGTAACGAGTGGGCGGCTCGGCGGGAGCCTCGCCCTACCTGTTCATGGCCCCCATGTGGGCCAGCCACCTTGGCGTCAACACTTCCCATGTCCACAACGGTTTGCTGCGCGCAGAGGACTGCGCGCCTTGCCTGCCGACCGTCGTCTTTCCCGAAGTCTAATCAGTACACAGCGCAGCAGCTCCACCCCGCCCGCGGCTGCGGCAACCTCGGACGCCGGGGCCGAGCTCGGCTCAGTTGGCGACGCGAGTGCCGAGGTAATTCCCGTAGTCGAGCAGGAGCTTGCCCACGATGAGCAGGGCCAAGGCCACCCCCAGCGTGGCGTGGGTACGCGGGCGGCAACCTTTCCACTCCTTGAAGATCACGCCGATGAGCGTGCCGAGCAGGATCAACAAGATCATGTGAATGGCCCAGCACGTCTGCTCGAACCCCGCCACCTGCGCGATGTAGAACTTGCCGAACCCGTAGAAGAAGAACTGCCCGTACCAAAGGCAGCCGGTCAGGATCGCCAGCGCCCAGTTGCGGGCCAACCGCCCCCGCGACGCCTCTCGAGGTAACGCGACCAGCTCGCCAAGGGTCCCGTGTCGGCGGTGCAGAAACAGGCAATAGAGCGCGGTCGTGAGAAACGCGCCGGCATTCGAGAACGGATAGATCGCGTTGCTGCCAAAGGTGGCTGCGTCGATGCCCAGGACCGTATGGCCCGCGGCGCGTTCCTCGGCCAGCTTGGCGATGGGTGCCCCTTCGGTCAGCGACATGCCATACACCGCGGACAGCACCCCCGCTAGCACACAGAGCGCGAACCCCGTCAACAGGTTCCGGTCGGCAGGGGCAGAACCGCCGCCCTGCGTTTGATCCCGTTCCTTCCACCGCCCCGCCAGGCCGCACAGAGCGACGCCCACCACGCCAATGGCAATGCCGACCACGACCCAGTTCGCACCCGCCCGGTCGAGGAAGGCCTGCACGTTGGCGCCGGCCGCGGCCAGGGTCGAGTCCCCCTTGGTAATCGCGTAAGCGGTGCCCACCACCGTCGAAATGCCAATCGCCGAGGCGTAGGTGATCGAGAAACCCACGTAGCGAATCGCCATCCCGAAGGCCGTGCCGCCCACGCCGTAAACGATCCCCAGCAAAAACGTTCGCACCATGGCATCGGGCGGCGCCGTCTGCACCACCAGCCAGAAACCCGGCACCGTCAGGAAGGCGCTGGCGATCGGCAACAGGAGCCAGCAGAACATCGCTTGCGCCAGCCAGTACGATTGCCAGGACCAGCCTTTGACTTTCTTCTGCGGCGCGTAACAGCAGGCCGCCGCTGCGGCGCCAATGGCGTGGAAGACAATGCTCGCAACTTGTGGAGGCATAAAACTCAGAGCATCCCCTGCCGCCCCCCCATCATGGGGGCAACACGACGTCGGCCCGACGCGCCTCCGGCGTGACCTTCATGGCGACCATTCGCCCCTCGCGGTACGTCCCTTCAACCACCGTCCGCTGCGGCGCGTGCAGCCTGAACTCGACGTCCCACCCCTTCGGCCAGGCCGGCAGCAGGAAGATCTGCCGCCCGTCGGTTTGGAGAAGCATGGCTTGAAAGGCCTTCATCAACACCCCGCCGTGGTCTTGGTCGGGCGTCCAGTCGTAGTTCGGTCCCCAAAAGGCCGGAAAACGCTCGCCGCGATCGTGGGTGCGGGCACGACTGACAACCGCTCGGCGCGCGTCCTCCGTCAGCCCAAGATACGCCATGAAGATGTCGTCCTGTCGCCAGCCCGAATGGCCCCGGTCCCAGCGATGCTCAAGGGCGGCCTGGGCCCAGCCCGCGTGGGGCCGGTTGAAGGCGAAGAGCCGAAACGGGAAGACCGCGTAGAGCTCCGGATTCTCGATGTTGCGTTTGTCGGCGAAGAACTCGGCAGGGGCGAGGGCTTTGCGGCCCTCGACCTCGCGCAGTGGGATGGGCGCGAGTTGGGCGCGCAACCGCCGCCAACGCTCGCGGTCGGATGCGGGCGTCAGATCGGCGGGCAGAGCGAGCAACCGTTCGGTCACCGCGATGCACCCCGCCAGCTCCGGCATGGCGTTGGTGCAGCGCCACCACGTCTCCAGGGCTTGCGAAGGGTGCATGACGAGCCGCCCCTGGGCATTTGTAGGATAGTGCTGCTCGAAGAAGGTCAGGACCTCGCCGGCAAAGGGAAGCGCGGTCTGGCGCAGGAACGCGTTGTCCAGGGTGTGTTCGTAGTAGTCGAGCATCATCCAGGCGAGCTCGGGCCCCGCCACCCATTCCCACTTGTGCCAGCCGCTGTCCTGGAGTTTGTCCGGGCGCTGCTCGAATGGGGTCCAACCGTAGGTGTCGCTGAAGACCGCCCCCCAAAACATGATGCACTCCGGGTAGAACGCCCCCGCATGCCCGAGATAGTGCCGCGTCCGGTACCGGCACAACGGCAAGAGCTCGTCGGCGTACATCCGGAAGAGCGGCCGCTGAAGGTCAAAGTCGCCCGACACGCACAAGCTGATGTACGGCAGCCGGGTGTTTTGCCACCAATAACCTGGGCCCCAGCGGCGATAATCCGGATCCTCCTCCGTGGGACCGGGTGGAACCGTGAAGAGCGAGCCGTTGAACTTGATCGGGTAGGCGCCCCGCCCTGCGCACGCCGTGATGAACCGTTGCAAGTGGTACATTTGGCTGACGTAAGCGGCTTCGTCGCGCACGCTTGCCCCAGCGCCATCCGACACGACCTGTCCGTTCACGTACAACCGGCTACCTCCCGCCTCCGGATCCGCTACGGCCGCAACATGGCTCCACTGCCCAGCCGGCAGCGCGTTCGCCTGCTGAAGAACCGTCGGGCCGCAGATGAACCGGAGACTGTTCCCCGGAAAGGTGTCCAGCAAAAAGCCGTCACTGCCTCCCGGTGTGATCTTGTCCACCAAGCGCGCACCGCCACCCCCCAACCGTTCCGGTTTCACCCACGCCTCGACCGTGAGGCCGGACGCAAAACTCCACGCGGCCGACTCCGCAAGGACCTGGCCCGTCGGGTTGAGTGCGGTATACAACGCGGCCGAGGATGGCGCCAGGGGGCTTGCCCGGTCCAGTTGCGCCAAGGCGGTAACCTCCGCGGCCGCCAGCGGCTTGGCCAGGAGGCTCACGCGGCCAAGTTCGCCGGCAAACCGGTTCCCGCCGGATTGATCGCTGCCCAACCGGACCGTATGCCGGTTGACAGGCACCAGCGCGGCAGCCACCGGTCTTGCCTCGGGATCGAGCGATGCCCGAATCCAACTCCGATTCCAGAACGCCTGCCACCAGGCTTCGTGAGCAGCCCACCGCGTCGCGAACGGCTGTCCCTCGACACGGCTCATGGTGGCCTCCATTTCCGCCAACCACTGCTCCGGTGTCGCCGGATGACGCGTCAGCACGAAGACGCTGAACCGATGCGAGGCGGCCTTCGGCGAGCGCAGGGCCAGGTCGCCGATGCGTTCGCCGTGCACTGACCGGAGGACAGCGCCGAAAGTCCGATGGAGCAGCGGATCGGGTTGCGGAAAACCCGTGAGCCCTTGCAGCTCCGCCAGCAACCGAGGGCCGACCGACTTGACATTGTGGTGGTACCAGGTGACGCGATCCGGCTGGCCGGCTCGGGGCAGCACCGTGTCAGGCTCGACGATCGTTTGGGCTTGTTGTTGGTTCGGCAGCTTGCGGTTCAACAACACATCGCTCACCTGCAACTCGGCCAACGCTTGCCGGTTGGTGCGCCACAACTCGACCCAGGCCGTCGCTACCCGTGGCGTCCGGCTTTCGGCGGTGACGTGAACGACCGGGTGATGGGCGTCCACCCAGAGGCGAATCGTGGTCGAGGTTTGGGTCTCGACGCGCCCAGGCTCGGGTCCAGGGCCCATACCGATCTGGATGCAGCCCTCGTTTAACCTCAACTCCTGGCGAAACCACCCGCCTGCCACCACGGGATTGGGCTCGAAACGGATTCGCACCTTCCCCACCTTGACCAGACGCGCGTTGTCCTCCCAAGCGTCGGTCTTGCTAAGATAGAAATGAAGGTCGCCGTCCGCGGTCATCCACGCGTTCAGAGCCACGTCGCCGTTGCCCAGCGGCATCGAGCCGTGCTGGTTCGCGCTCGGGGACTCCCACACCACGTTGTACGCGTCGACTGGGGCAGCGGTCGTGATCGAGGCCAACGCGAACGCGCACAGCCCCAGCCCCGTCCCCACCGCCACACGCACAGCGCCCCAGGCACGGAGGAGGCTGGCCAGCCAAGCGCCTTGCGGATTCCGTCCCGGATGCCAACCCGTCGCCCGCGGCCGAGTCTCCTCACCCGAGAACTGCTGGTCCATGGCTTTCACGGCGCGGACGCTAGCACGGCGGCCCAACTCCTGGAAAGGGCTTAGTCGCAGTAAGATCGCTCGGGTTCCCCGATCCAACACCGCCTGACAGAACCGACCGCCCTCCGTCTTCCTTCCGTTCCGCCTTCCGCCGCGCCACCGCGCCCATCTCCCCTCTCCCGACTGTCGAAACGGATAACACGAAGTGACGATGTCTCTACAATCGACACAACGCGCTGTGAAGTGTGCCGAGCTACATCAATATTCCAGGTAGAAAATAGTTGACATTCGCGGAAGGCCTGCCCAACCTCGCCCGTGAACTTGAGCACCGCCAGACTCCCACACCCACTATGAGAACCACCCGCATCAAAGTCAAAGGGCGCACCGCCGTCTACCACTGCGTCTCACGCATCGTCGGCGCCCAACGGCTCCTGGATGACCTCGGCAAAGAAACCTTGGTCAGGCTCCTCCGGCGCTTGGCCACCTTCTGCGG
>VHCO01000115.1 GCA_016871715.1 Verrucomicrobiota bacterium | reverse complement strand
AGTCCCGCGTGCTGTGCAAGCGCGCGTCGAAGAAGTAACGCCGAACCTGGAAATTCTCCTCGAGCGCATCGCCCCAGCCGCCCGGTCCATCGGCCAGCAGCCGGGCTTGCACCTCGGCGCGCGTCAGGCTCTCGGCTCGATCCCGAACCTGCATGCCCGCGCTGTTGTCCGCGAGGATGGCCAGCAGGTTCGCTCCGGGGCGAGCCCGAGACCGGGTCGCCATGGGTTCGAGCAGGCAGCCGAGCAAGCTGAGCACCCCGAGGATTCGCAACGCGACACAAGCCCGCCGCACGCCGGACTCGAGCGGGCCGTGGCGGTATCCCCATGCCAACAGCGCGACGAAGCCAGCCAGGAAGAGGCCGGCCACCCAAAACCAGTCTCGCGCGGAGATGACGACGCCGCCCAGCATCAATCGCTTTTCCCCAGCCGTTCGTAATAGCGCCGTACGAACTCGGAAAACCGCGGCGGCACCGGGTCGCGGTCGATCGGCACCAGCGACTCCGGAGCGGCCCGCCGAGCGAGTTCCTCCTCGACCCGCGAGCGCAACTCGCCCAACGGCTGCGCCACCTCGAGTCGCACTAAATCCCACTGCGGCTCAGTCCCGTGCCGCCGGTAGTCCAGGCGCACCGCCCGCACGCGCTCGCGAATCCGGGCCGCCTCCGTCCGAAGATCGGGCGCTTCGATCATCTCCTCGACCTCGCGCATCCGATCGGTCCAGGGTCCGTAGTCGGGCCCGAGTAGCGGTCCGCGCCAACCCCCTCGACCGTCCGGACTGCCCCCCTGCTCGAAGAGCCCACCCAAACGCGGTCCCTCCGCCCCACCCCGCGCACCGCTGCGCTCGCCGTCCGGTTGGCGATCCCCGCCACGAGTTCCCGGCGCGTCGTTGCGCGCTTGGGCTAGGTCGTTGGGCGCCGCCGGGCCGGGCATCGGTGGCGGCCGTTCGCCCGCCGTGCCGGAACCTTGGCCGCCGGCCGGGCGGTTAGCCGATTCGGCGGCCGCGCCCGGCTGCGATGACTCGGGCGGAGCCTGCCTCCCCAATGGCCGCGGTTGCTCACCCGCCGTGGCGCCGCGTGCGGCGGTGTCATCGCGGGCTTCAGCCCGGGCAATCTCGTCCTCGAGCTGTTGCTCGAGTTGAGCCAACTCGCGCGACGCCGCTCGGAGCCCCTCGGTGTCGTCGCCGAGCACGCTCTCGGCGGCCCGCTCGACGCCGCGCCGCAGGTTGGTGATGTTCTCGCGGGCGCGGTCCTCGAGTTGGCTAGCCTCGGCCGTTGCCCCGCTGCGCAACAGTTCGGACGCGACCTGAACCGCGCGCCGCCCCTGCCGGCGGCCTTCTTCGAGCGTCTCGTAGACGGACCGCCGCAAGCGGCCTTCGCGCAGGAGGTCTTCCGTCGTGCGCTGCAGACTGCGAGGCTCGTCCTGCGCCGCCTGGCGCAGCGTGTCGTAAAGCTGGCGCGAGAGGAGCGGTTCGACGTTCTCGGCGAGTTCCGTGACGCGGGTGGCGCGGCTGATGATGTCTTCGACGCCTTGGGCCTGCCGCTCGAGGTCCTCCGCCAGTTGCTGGGGTTCCCCTGAGTCGCTCAGACTGCGGCGCCGGCCCTCGGCCAATTCGTCCAGTTGCTGGCCCAGGTCCTCCTGCCGCTGCGCCAGGGACCGGGCGTCGCGGCGCAATTGCCGCAGGTCTTCCTCGAACTGACTCGCGCTCTGTCGACGCAACTCGTCCCGCAACTCGCGCGCACCGCGCTCGGCGCGTGTGCCGGAGGCGAGTGCCTGACCGACGTCGCCCTGGTCCATCGACTCGGCGGCGCGCTGCGCCTCGGCGCGAGTCTGTTCGAGACGTTGGCGCGCCTCGGCCAGGCGCGACTGGTTTTCCGGACGGTTCATGCGTTGGCGCAACTCGTCCAGGTCGGCGAGCCAGTTCTGTTCCTCCTCGCGCAGGCGTTTCAGTTGGCGCCGAAGCTCCTCCCGTTCCTGGTCCGTGCGGGCTTCCTGGAGGGCGGTCTGGAGGTCCTGGAGGCGGTCATTGAGATCTTGCTGGCGTTGGGCCAGTTCTCTGAGCCGGCTCGAGACCTGCACATCCTCGCGTTGCTCGCCGGGCTGACGGGCGCTGGCTTGGCTTTCCGTCTCGTACCGGTCCTCGGATTGGCGCAGGTCAAGCTGGTCGAGTTGACGTTCCATGCGCTGGTCCCCGCCGCGGCTGCTGCGGCTGCGACTCCGCCCTTGGGCCACCTGGCGCTCGCGGTCGTTGAGCTTAAGCAGGGCCTGGTAGGCCGTCTGCTCCGCCGCTAACGCCGGCTCGAGCGGGCGGCGCTGGCCACCTGCAGCCGAGGCCTCGAGGTGCTCCAGGGCCTGTGCCATCTCGGTTTGGACCGCGTCCAACAAGGCCACCCGCCGCGCGCCTTCGGCCTGGTCCGCCAACTCGAGGGTCTGTTCGAGCGCCTGCCGTTGAGAGTCCCGAATCACCGCCACATCCGCCTGTGCCGACGCCGACAGGTTCGTGCCGGAGTCGAGCCGATGCACCTTCCAGGTGGCACTGATGATCTGCTTCTGCAACTCGGCGAGTTGGGCGCCGGGACTGCGCTCCGCTGACGACGAGCTGCTCGCACTCGAGCTGGCGCTGGCCGACTGGTTCTCCCGGAAGATCTCCTCGAAGGGCCGCACCTCCGCGAAGAAGAGATCGGTGACGGTGCGCCGCGGTTGGCCGTCCGGGCCGATGTCCTCCGCCCACAGGTAGTAGCTGAGCAATTGGTCCGGCTGCGCTGCGAGATCCTCGAACGCCACCACACGACTGAACGCGCGCTTCTCGAGGGCAGGCGCCGCCTCGCCCAGCAAGATCGTCCGCGGTTCTTGCCCTGCCAACGCGTAGGTCAGACCGTAGGCGCGCACGCCGAAGTCATCCACCACTTCCCCTTGCACCGTGAGCTCCTCGAGGGGCGAGACGCGCTGGTCGCCCCGCGGAAAAGCCAACTTCAGCTCCGGAATTCGATTCGTGAGCACGTCGACGAAGAACTGCGCTGGGAACTTGTTGGTCCGGCCCGCCTCATCCTCGAGCACCAGGTCGTACCGTTGGCTCTGCGCCAACACCAGCGACCAGGGGTACAGGTTCGATCGCGTTCCCGCCGCGCGCAGTTCCGCGACGACGTTCGTCCCGCTCCACACCTCGGCGCGCGGGACTGGCTTGTTGAGCGTTAGGGCGAACTCGAGCGTGGTGCCCTCGACGGCGCTAACCCGGCGGGTGTCCGCAATCGTCTTCTCCGGCAACCCCGTGTACGCCGGGTAAGTCAGCCGTGCGTCGGCGCGCTCCAGCTTGGGCAAGTCGAAGAGCGTGACGCGAAAATCGCGGGTCTGCTCGCCCAGCCACTCGATCCGGTAGCGGAGGTCCTGCTGCAGGTCAGGCACGCTCACGCCCAACATCGGGTCATCGAGGCTGCGCACCAGGGCGACACGCTGGGCCGGTTCGTGGTCCGCTTGGACCACCAAGGTGGCCTCCGCGGGGGCTCCCCCCGGAAAGCGGGCCATAACCACCAAGCTGCTACCTCGCTCGAGGGTCGTGTCGCCCGGGCTGACGTGAATGCCCGCCGTCCACACGCCCCCCAGTAGCGGTTCGACACGCGGGTTGGCGAAGTGCAAGCCCACCAACACCAGGATCAGACCGCCCAATGCCAGCCCATGCGCCGCCTGGGCGCCCACCAACCGCTGCACGGTGGTGTGGTCCAAGGGGCGGGATCGGTGCGTCTCGAGGGCCTCCCGAATCACGCGCTCCTGCAAATACCCTGGCTGGGCCCCCGGGCCGGTGGGGAGTTGTTCGACCGCGGTCACCAGCACGCCGTGCAGGTGCGGGTTGTCCGCCTCGATCTGCCGCGCCAACGCCACGTGGTCTACGGGCCGCAACCGCTGTCGCCACCCACACCACGCCCCCACCCCCAACGTGACCAACAGGTAACCGAGCACCAGGCCCCGCGAGCCCCAGCCCAGCCAGGCGCTCACCAACAGCACCAGCCCGACCCCCGCTGCCACCGCCCAGCAAATCGCTAAGGCCCGCCACACGCGCCACCGTTCGTACTCCCGAGCGATGCGCTCGAGCCGGGCTTTCAGGAGGTCATGATTCATGTTGCGTTCACCGTGTTGGAGCCATTTCGAGGTGCCACCCGCGACGCCAGCCACAACTCCGCCAGCAGCACCACCAACGCCGCCACGATCAACCAACGCCAGAGCTTCTGCCGCCCCTCGAGTTCCACTTCGCCAGCCCGTTGGCGCGCCGCCGCTAACGCCGCCGGGGCTGGCGGCCGGCTCGACGCCAGGCGCACCCCGCGCCGCTCGAGTTCGTCGACCCCGAAAGGCGCCGTGCGACTCTCGGCCGGATCCAGGTTTACGGCGAACCGGACGGGCGGATCGGTCGCGAGCACAGTATACACCCCGGGTTGGGCGGTTGCTCGGAAAGTCTTGCTGCCTGCCGGGAGGGTGACCGGCGTGCCGTCCGGCGCTCGCACAGCGATGGGGCCGGCCGGGACGGTGTCGAGCAGGGACTCGAGCTCGACTTCGTCTCCCACGAGAAACTGCCGGCGCGCCAACTGCAGGCCTCCGGCCTGGTCCAAGATCGAGTAGAGCAAGGGCACGAACTTCGAGGAACGCGCCAGTTGGCTGTCGGCCGGATGCCACCCAGCCGTCAGGACCAGCAGCCGCCCCGAGCCACGACTCCACTCGAGTAGCGCCGGATCGCCGTTCTCGAACGCCGCCACGACGCGCGCATCCCCCGGCGTCGCAACGGTGACTCGGCGATGCCGCCAGAAGTGGATGCCAGTGAAATCGCTGTAGCGAGCGTCGCGGAAGGCCCCCAACAGCGGATGGGTGAAATCGAGCCGGCCCACCATCGCGTAGTCGCCCACCGTCGCTTCGCTCAACGCCAGCTCTTCCTCGCCACTCAGCGCACGCAGCGGCGCCTCGCCGGCCGCGTTGCTCAGCACATATAGCACCGTCGCCCCCTCCGCCAGGCGGCGCTGCGCCCGCGCCGTCCAGTCCGCGCCGGGCGTCTCCGTCAAGATCAGCAGGCGCGGCTCCGGTTCGCCGGTGGTTGGCGCCGGTCCCTCGGGGGACCACGCCCGCACCTCGAAGTGGCACGCGGGCGAGGGCTGAAAAACGCGCTGCAAGTAGTACAGCATTCCGGCTGGGTCGTCTGCGGCGGCGGGGCCCACGAACCAGATGGGCACTTCGGCCGTCGCCGGGCGTAACCAATGGAAGACGTTATCGAACGCCTCGTCATCGCCACGTAGGACGACGCGTGCGGCGGTCACGTCTGCCGGCGGTTCGGGCAGATTCACCACGCGGCTTTGCCCGGCGGGGACGTAGACCGTCTGGTTCGAGCCGGCCGTGGGCGGCTCCCAGACGAGCTCGAACTGTTCTCGAGCAGCGTCGGCGGCATTGACCACTTGCACGCGGAGCAGCCGCCCAGCACTCGGCTCGACCCCGTCCGTGGCCTGTGCGAGCCCATGCAACCCGGCGTTGGTGTGCTCTCTGGCCCGGACGGGGCGCACGTCTAACGCGACGCCCCGTGGCCATTCGTACGCTAGCAGATCGTCCAGTTCCGCCCCCGCCTGCAGGTCGCTAATCAGCGCGATCCGCCGCTCCGTCTCGAGCGGTGTGCCTTCCTCGGCCAATAACTCCGCCGCCGCGCGTAGCCCAGCGCCCAAGCCGGTCGCCGCCCAACCGGGCCGCATCGCCGCCAACCGCTCGCGCGCGAGCGCGGCACGGTCGCCCGGCGCGGCGGCGTTCCAGTCGTGGAAGCTCAACCGCGTGTCGATTTGGCGGTCAAAGGCGAGCAGGGCCAATTGATCCGCGGCAGTCAGTGAGGTCACGACCGCCTCGACCTGACGCCGGGCCTCCTCCCAGTAACCGGTCCGCTGCATACTAGCGCTGGTGTCCACCAGCACCACCACCTGCCGATTCGGCGCAGAGCGCGCCTCGAGCGGCAGAGCCCGGCGCAAGAACGGCCGCGCAAAGGCCGCCGCCAGCAACCCCAACACCAAACACCGCAACAGCAAGAGCAGCAATTGCTCGAGCCGAGTCCGGCGGGTGATCCGAGGCGGGGAAGGACTCAGGAACATCAACGAGCTAAACGTGGTCTTCTGGCGCGAGCTGCGCCGGACCAAGTGGAACACGATCGGCAAGACCACCCCGAGCGCTCCCAGCAAAAACAGTGGCGCCAGAAAACTCATGGCTCAACCCCGTGGCCGCCGCGAACCGGCCCGCCGAATGAGCCGACCGCGGTGTTGCCGTTCTCTGAGGAAATCGAACAGAGCCAGTTCGAGCGGGCGGTGGGTGGGCAATTGGCGGTGGCCGATCCCGAGATTCTGGCACACCGCCACCACCCCCGCGCAATGCGCGGCGAACCTCTGCTGGTACCCTTTTCGCGCCGTGACCGGATCCAGGTAAAGCTCCCGCCCAGACTCGACATCCTCGAACATGGCCGGCTGACCGAAGCCAAACTCGAGTTCGGCGGGGTCGAGGACTTGAAAGAGGACCGCCTCGTGCCCGCAAGCCGTGAGGGCGGTCAGGTGGCGTTCGAGGGCCTGGACCGGCGCCAAGAGGTCCGAGAGCAACACCACCAGCGACCGGCGGCGGACCAGTTCGAGAATCCGCTGGAGCGGCGCGGCCAGGTTCGTCGCGGTATCCGCCGATGGCTGTTCGAGCTTGTGCATCAGTTGGCGCAGGTGACCGCGGCGATGCCGCGCCGGCACGTACTCCCGAATCCGATCTCCAAACGTGAGCAGCCCCACCGCGTCGCCCTGCAGATAGAGAAACTGCGCCAGTGTCGCCGCCAAGGTCCCCGCGTAAGCCGCCTTCGAGTAGGAGAAGGTGCCGTAGCTCATGGACCGGCTCTGGTCCACCAGCAGGTAACAGCGCAGATTGGTTTCCTCCTCGAACTTCTTCAGATAATACCGGTCCGTGCGCGCAAACCGCCGCCAGTCCAAGTAGCGTGGGTCTTCCCCCAGCGCATAGGGCCGATACTCCGTGAACTCGACCGAAAAACCGTGAAAGGGGCTCCGGTGTAGCCCCGTCCAGAAACCCTCGACCACCGCGCGCGCGCGCAACTCGAGGTTCCGAATCGCCATCAGCGTCTCGAGGTCGAGCAGCGATCCCCCCTGGCCCGGTCGGGCCGCCGGCGGTTGCCACGGCTCGCCTTGCCTGGCGGAGGCGGGACTCGAGGTCATGCGCGCAGTTTCGCCCCGAGCGCGCCAAGACCGGCACGGTCAAAGCTCGCTCCTGGCCCGACGAGCACAGCCCCAGCCGTCACCCACCGAGTTCCGAGTCCCGCAGCCGTGGTCCGGATGCGCTTCACTTAGCCTTTCTTCGCCGGCGCAAACGGGGCCGGCACGGTCTCGAGCAGGCGATCGATCACCTGCTGGACCGTCACGCCCTCCGCTTCGGCACGGTAGTTCACCAGAATCCGGTGGCGCAACGCCGGGTGCGCCAGCGCCCGGATGTCCTCTTGGGCGACGTGCGATCGGCCCTGCAGCAGGGCGCGGATCTTGGCGCCCAAAACGAGGTACTGGCCCGCCCGCAGCCCGGCCCCCCAACTGACCCAATCGTTGATATAAGCGGGGGCGTGCGCCTGGCGAGGGCGCGACGCAGCCGCCAACCGCACGGCATAGCGCACGAGGTCTTGCGCAATCGGCACGCGGCGGACCACGGCCTGGAACCCGAGGACATCTTCATTCGAGTAGAGCGCAGCGATGGCGGCGGGGCGTTCATGGGTCGTTTGGGCGACCACCGCCACTTCGTCGTCTTCGGGCAAATAATCGATGATCACATTGAACATGAACCGGTCAAGCTGCGCCTCGGGTAGCGGATAAGTCCCCTCGAGCTCGATCGGGTTCTGCGTCGCCAAGACGAAGAACGGCTCGCCCAACGCATGGCGCACGCCGGAAGCGGTCACCTGGTGTTCCTGCATCGCCTCGAGCAACGCCGCTTGCGTCTTCGGCGGCGTCCGGTTGATTTCGTCGGCCAAGATCATGTTGGCGAAGATCGGCCCCGGCACGAACACCAACCGCCGCCCCTCCGGCGTATCCTGGAGAATCTCCGTGCCGGTGATGTCGCTGGGCATCAGGTCGGGCGTAAACTGAATGCGCTGAAACTTGAGATGGAAGATCTGCGCGATGCTCTTCACCAATAACGTCTTCGCTAGCCCAGGCGCCCCCGTGATTAAACAGTGGCCCCCAGCCATCAGCGCAATCAGCAACTGCTCGATCACCTCGCCTTGGCCCACAATCACTTTCCTCAACTCCTGTTGTATCCGAGCGCGCCCGGCGACGATCTGTTCCACGCGCTGCCGCTCCGCCTCGCGCGGCTCGCTCGGCGCAGCGGCGGTGGCCGGGGCGGGTGCGGTCGAAGGAACAGGGTCTTGAACCGGATCGGCTACCAGCGGCGAATTCATCGGGGTCGTCACTTGAGGTTTCAATGGGTCATGGCGTAGAAGACGATATTGATGCCCAGGGGATAGGCCTTCTTCTCCGAAAAGACGCGAAAGTAGATCTCGTTGTCCCCCTCGCGTTCCCAGCCGTCGCCTAAATCCGTGTTGTGGCATATCACCGCCATCAACCGGCCCTTGTCGTCATAGAGCCCTTTGTAGTGGACCTGCTCCGCATCGGGCCGTTCCCATGTCACCCCGTACAGGCCCGAGCTGGGAATCTGACTGCGCGTGCCCAGATCCACGTTCGGGATTTGGGGCCGTTCCTTGAGATCGAACACGCAGTGGAAGATCGGATGCTCGAGCGGCAACTCGACCGGCTCGCGCTCCGGAAACACGCGCTTGAGCTCCCGATAGAAGTTGTCCCATTCCTCCTCGCCCCAAAAATCGTCCACCATGAGAAACCCGCCGCTCAACAGGTACCGGCGCAACGCCTTCACCTCGTCCTCGCTGAAGACCAAGTAGCCCGGCTCGACGATGTAGATGAACGGATAGTCGAAAAGCTCGGGGTCCGTGAGTTCGAGGTCCTTGGGATTCGGCTCGACGGTCAGCGAGGTCAGTTGCTGCAGCCGAAACGAGAAGTTCAAATCCGCATCCGGCGCATCGATCCGCCATCGCTCCCAACCGCCCCCCCAGCCGCCGTAGCGACCGCTGTCAAAGGAGCTGTAGCGCACCCGCACAAACGTGAACACGTCCTTCCGAAACGCCGGTTCCACCACCCATTCCGGCACGCCCGCCCGATACTCGCGCTCGCGAAACCGCCCGCGCCGCTGGGCCAGGGCGAGCGTGGTCAAACACCCCACCAACACCAGCACCGCGAGCTGTCGCCAGTACCGCCTCATAAGGCCTTGTCAAGTGAGCCGTCGGCCGCCCCAGGCGCCGTGGCGGCCGCTGGGGGGGCAGGGTCAGGGCGCGGCCCTGGCTCGGGTCTGGAGGACGGCGCCGACGCCGGCGCGGCGGCCGGCGTAAGTTCCAGCAGCAGCTTATGGGCATCCCGATAGCGCGGCGCCTCCGCTAAGGCCTCGAGCACATGCCGCTTGGCTCGAGGATCGGCCTGCTGGTGCAGCGCGCGCGCGAGCCGGTAGTGCGCCTCGGCCGGATCCGGCGGTTCCAGCAGCAAGGCGCGCTCCCAGGCGTACGCGGCCTGCGCGGGCTTGGCCAACTCCTCGCTTGCCAGCGCCAACAACCGGTACGGTTGGTACAGCAGCGGGTTCACCGCCAACAGCCGCTCGGCATTACGTTCCACCGCCGGCCAGTCCCCTCGCACCTCCGCCAGTTGCCCCAGGCGCAAGAAAGCCCCCAGATTGTCTGCATCCCGCATCGCCCAAGCCTCGAGCACCTCCCGCTCGGCTTCGGCCTTCTGCTGCCCTCGCAGGGCGGCGGCCCACAAGGCGTAGCCACCCTCGGCACCGGTGTTTTCCGGGTAACGCTCGGCCAAACCCTGGGCAACGACCTCGGCCTCGGCCCACTTCTCCGCTTCCAGCAGGGACTGGGCGTAGAGCGTCGCCGCCCAATAATTGGTCGGGTTTTTCGCCACAAACTCGGCTAAGTCCGCCATCTCACCCACCAGCACGCCCGGTTCGGGCTTCTCCCAGTCCAGCCCGGCGCCTAGGCTGCGCGCGCGTCGCTCCAAGAACTCCGCGTACCCCCGGTCCAGCTCCTCGAAGGGGGCGGTTCGGGCGGCCATGGCCGTCTGGGCTTGCTGGCCCGCACCCAGATCATGCAGGATCTGCGCCAAGCAATCCCGACCGTAGCGCTGCACCAGAAACTCGACCGCCACGGCCGACTGGTAATACGCGAATTGCACGTGGAGGGAGCTCTTGGCTTTGAGGAAGGCGCCGCTCAACTGACTCAGTGGCGTGAACTCGTCGGCGAGGATCAGCTCGCGGTACTTCGGTGTCAGGGCGTGGCCCCAGGCCGGGTTGGCCTGGCTCTCTTCGTACAC
Source organism: Verrucomicrobiota bacterium (assembly GCA_016871715.1). Classification (GTDB taxonomy): domain Bacteria; phylum Verrucomicrobiota; class Verrucomicrobiia; order Limisphaerales; family J093; genus VHCO01. The sequence continues at coordinate 13,876 of VHCO01000115.1, read as the reverse complement.
CGAGATCCCTTCGCTGAGCCATCGTGGCATGCGGTTGCGGGTCAGGCGCAGCGTGACGACATGACAAAACTCGTGCCACAGAACCGCCTCCCAATTCGCCGGATCGCCCGCCTGCGAGGCCGGACTGTTGGCCGTGATCACACTCCCGAAGCACACCCCCAAAAAACCCGGGTTGTCCGGCATCCCAAAGGTCCGCACCGCGAAATCCTTCTGTTCTGGGTAGATCTCGACGGCGGTCGGCTCCGACAAGTCGAGTCCGTACTTCGCGGGCAAGTCCGCGCGCGCCCGATCGAGCAACTGCAACACCCGGTCCCCGTACAGGGCCGCCTCTTTGCGCTCCATGCGCACGCGAAAATCCCGGTTCGTCAACGTGGTAAAGCCCGCCAGCTTGTCCCGCAGGGTCACCAGGTTGAACGCGGTCACGTCGTAGCCGTCTTGCTGGTGGACCTCGCCCGCCAACCGCCAGCCTTCCGCCTCTTCCCCCAACCGCAACAGGTCCTGGGCCAGTTGGATCTTCGCCGGCAGAAAGTCCGACGCCAACTCGAGCGCCAGCCGCTGATGGGCGGCGCCCTCGCGAAAGCGGTACTTCTGGGAGAGTTTGCGGCCGATCAAGTGGTCCACCGCCGGGTTGCGCTTGAGGTAGCGCAAGGCCGTTGCCCGCGCTTGATCCGCCGCGGCCAACTCGTGGTCCAATTGCCGCATCACCGCACGCAGCGCCCAGCCCTCGGGCTGCCCGGGGTTGACTGCCCAAACCCGCCCGAGCAGCTCCTCCGCAGCGTCGTACTCCTCCGCGTCGATGGCGTGCTCGGCCAACAACAACAAGCTCGGCACATGACGCGGGTTCAGTCCCAGGGCCCGCTCGATGGATTGGGCAGCCTGAGCCCGTTCGCTGGGCGCGTAGGCCCGAGCCAACCCGAGGTGGAGGTCGGGGTCGTTGGGCAGCTTGGCCAACCCCTCGGTGTAGGTCTTGGCCGCCAGCGCATAATCGTTCTTGCCCAGCGCCAGCTCGCCAATCGCTAAGTACGCATGCCGATCTTCAGGCATCTTCCGCTTCACCGGCTCCAGAAAACGGTCCAGCACCAACTTCGGATCCACCCCCAACCGCAGCGCTGCCTGGCCCAACGCCACCAGATCCGGCGCCTGCTGATAATCCCAAAACCGGTAGCTCCCCAGCTCGTCGATCTCCTTCAGATAACCTTGCGCCAAGTCCGTCTCGCCCGCGGCAGCCAAAACCTCCTGGGCCAGTAACCGAAGCCGGATCGTCGTGCGATGCCGGCGGATGGCGTTGGTCAGAAAAGCCTGCGCCTCCGGGTACTGACCCAGGGTAAGCTGACAACGAGCCGCCAGGACCGACCAACTCTCGTCCGGTGCGTCCGCCCCCAGCTCCTCTTGGCATTGGACCAAACACTCGGCGTAGTCGCCCCGCTGGAAGCGGCTCTGTGCCTCTGAGATCTCCGCCGCCCCAGCGGTCACCAGGGCGCCAACGCACCAGGCGCTCAGTCGCCCGAGCCACTTGGCCGCGTCGCTCCGGCCAAAATGTCCGCTGTACCAAACCATGGCCTGCATTTATGCACACGCACGCCCACGCCGCAAGCGATCGTCCCACTTTTATTGCCTCGCCCCGACCTCCTCAAGTTCCAGGCTGGTCTCCGGACAAGCCGTTCGTTAGACTGCAGCCTCGTCTCGAAATGATCGACCGCTGTGCCCAGATACCGCGCCGCGATTTTCTCCGGCTCGCAGCCCTCGGGGGAACGACCGGCCTGATTTCCGCCTCGTTCCGCCCCCACCGCGCCCAGAACGCCGCCGTCGACCCGCTGCCGCCCGTTCGCGCCGTGACGCGCGGACCGCACTTCCACTGGCGGGGCTACTACGACAAACTGCTGTTCGATCCCACCCACCGCTTCTTGCTGGCCCAACAGGTCGACTTCGAGCATCGGTCGCCGCGTGCCGAGGACGCGATCCGTGTGGGGATGATCGACCTCATCGAGAACGATCGCTGGATCGAGTTGGGCACCTCGCGCGCCTGGAACTGGCAACAAGGCTGCATGCTGCAGTGGTTGCCGGGATCCACCAGCGAGGCGATCTGGAACGACCGCGAGGGCGACCGCTTCGTCGCTCATATCCTTGACGTCCAAACCGGTCGACGGCGGACGCTCCCGCACCCGATCTACTGCGTCAGCCCAGACGGGCGCTGGGGGTTGGCCCCCGATTTCCGTCGGCTCAACGATACCCGGCCCGGCTACGGATACGCTGGCCTGCCCGACCCCGCCGCCGACACTTTGGCCCCCGAGACCAGCGGGCTCTGGAAACTCGACCTCCTCACCGGCCACCAGACGCTGCTCCTCTCCTTGGCCGACGCCGCGCGCATCCCCTATCCGGCTGGCTTTTCGAAGGGAGCGAAACATTGGTTCAACCACCTGTTGTTCAACACCGACGGCACCCGCTTCCTCTTCCTCCACCGCTGGCGCGGCGACCGAGAAGGCCGCAGCTTCGCCACGCGCATGTTCACCGCCGACCCAGACGGCCAGGACCTCTTCATCGTCGATCCACACGGTCGGACGTCCCATTTCATCTGGCGCGATCCCGACCACATCATGGCGTGGGCTTGGCACCCCTCCCATGGCGACCGGTTCTACCTCTACCGCGACCGCACGGACGCCGCCGAGGTCGTGGGCCAAGCCGTGATGACCGTCAACGGCCACAACACCTACGTGCCCGGGACCGATGGGGCTTGGGTGTTGAACGATACCTACCCCGATCGCGACCGCCGCCAACACCCGTATCTGTTCCATGTCCCAACCCAACGGCGGGTGGCCCTCGGGCATTTCTTCTCGCCTCCGGCCTACCAGGGGGAGTGGCGCTGCGACCTCCACCCCTGCGCGAGTCGCAACGGCCGCTGGGTCGCGATCGACTCGACCCACGCAGGCCATGGCCGACAGGTGTATCTGATCGACATCCAGGCGCTCGTCCGCACGCCACCTCGCTAAGGATCCAGGCCCCGGCGACCTTTCGCCGCCAATTCGCTTGCCAGCCCAACCGCGCCTCGCCAAGTTCTCGCCCACGCATCCGCGCATCCACGCTGACGTGCCAGGCAACCACACATCCAAGCCGCTTCGCGAGGCCGTTCGACCCGCCGTCGAGAAATGCCTCAACCCCGATGCCCTGGGCCGACTCGCCCCCATCGCGCCGCACACCCCGGTGATGGTCCTGTTGGCCGCCGGCAAAGGCACAAGGTTCGGCCGTCAACCCAAATGCGCCGCCCCAGTCAATGGCGTGCCCCTGGCCCGGCATTCGATCGCCGCCTTCCACGCCTTGAGCCCGGCGCCCGTCATCTGCGTTGTCGGCTATCGGCATGAAGAGGTGGCGCACGCCCTGGGCGACGACAACCTGTTCGTGCGGTCGGCCGACCCGACCGGGGGAACCGCCTTCGCCGCCTACGAGGCCTTTAGCATCTCCACCCTCGAACGGGAGAACCCAGTTCTCATCATCAGCATGGGCGACCGAATCGTGCCAGCCGCGATCTTCCGGAAGCTGTACGAAACCCATGAGGCGGGGCCGCGCGAGGCCGACTTGACCTTCCTCACGGCCATCTACGAGCCCCCTCGCAATCGCGGTAAGGGCCGGGTCATCCGCGATGCCCAGCGCCACGTTCTGGGCATCGTCGAGCAGCGGGACATCGACGCCATCGTCGACCCCAAACTCCGCCAACCCCTCGAAGACCTCACCGAAGGCAACTGCCCCTTGTACGCCGTTCGCGCCCGCCTTTTTCGCCAACTGCTCGAAAGTCTGTCCAACGACAACGCCCAGCGCCAATACTACCTCACCGACATCATCAGCCGCCTCCGCCGTCGCGGCGCCGAAATCCGTACGCTCTGTGCCACGACCGCCGATCCCGAATACGACCTGCTCTGCGCGGATGTAACTCGACCCATGGACTTGGCCTTGCTCGAGGGCGTCCTGCGCGCCGCCAAGACCCGCGTCGCACCCGTCCCCCCAGGCGTCCAGGCGGCCGCCCTGGCTTTGCGCGCCGACCGCCCGGCGGGCCAAATCGCCTCCCTTGCGGCCCAACTCGAGGAACTCCTTGCCGCCGCAGCGCAACACGGCTTCCGCCCCGACCGCCCCGCGGCCCTGGGCGTGGCCGGCGGCCGCTTGCGGATCGCCTTTATGCATCCCGATATGGGCCGCTTCTTCGGTCCCGCCTGGCAAATGCCCATCGGCGCGCGTGACGCCTCAGGCCGCGAGCAGATTCTCACCCTGATCCAACCCTCCGAAGACGGCCGCATCCACCTCACCCCTACCAACCCCGAGTTCCAAGAGAAGATCGCGTCGCTCCCGGCCGACCTAGATTGGATGTACCCCGGCGAGACCGTGGCCGACTGGTACAGCTACGAGGGCTTTGGGACGCGGATGGCGGAAAACCTGCTCTTGTCCCTCGGGTACTTCACGGACGACGAACTCGAGCAGCGCCAGGCCCGCCAGCAACCTCTCCCGCCGCCTTCCCTCTGGATCCGCACCAGCATGCGCCGTCCCTTTTCGCTGGTGGGCAACGCCATCGCCTCACTGCGCACCGTGCGCAGTGGCAGCCTGGGCGCCAAAATCCAGGCCGCCATCGGCCGCGGTACCTTCCGCGGTCTGCGCCTGGTCTCGACCGGCAACATCCCGCGTGGGGGCTTCTCGAGCTCGTCCGCCGTCACCGTCGCCACCAAGAACGCCCTGAACGCCCTGTTCGACCTCCAGATCGCACCGGACATGCTCGTGCACCTGTCTTGCCAAGCCGAGTACGGCACCGGCGTCCGAGCCGGCTCGCTCGACCAAGCCACCGAACAAAAAGGTCGCGCTGGCCAGGGCACGCTCCTCTCCTCGAACCCACGCGATAACTACCGTATCCTCGGCACCTACCCGGTCCCAACCCACCGATTCGCCCTCCTCTTCCCTTACACGGTCGACCGCGACCAAGCCGCCTGGCAATGGTCCGGCGGCGTCTACAGTTCCGCGCCCGAGTCCGGCCGGCAGACCACCGGCGAAATGCGCAAACTCACGGGTAAAGCCGCCGAACTAGCCGCCATCCTAACCCGCCTCCCCCTCGAGCAAGATTTCTTCAAGCCCCTCGAAGAGGACCTCCTCCAAGACGGCCAACTCGAGCCGGCCCACAGGCGTTGGATCGCGGACCTCCTCCGCCAAGTGCCCCTCCTCATCCGCCAAACCGAACTGCGCCACCGGATTCTCGAACACCGACGCTGGTACCTCGAACAGTTGTGCGAAGTCGAAAGACTCGACGTCGCAGCCGCCACCGAAAAGACCGACACCACCTTCGCCAGCCTCTTCGCCGGTTGGCGCGACCCCTGGCTCCGCCGGACCGTCGCCGGGGGCAGGCTCGTCGAGGAATGCGGCGTCCCGCTGCGCGCCATCGTCGCCTACCTGTTCGGTGAGGTGGCCAAGAACTTCTACCTCATCCATCACCCCGACCAGTGGATCCCTTGGGTGTCGCGCTCGCAGTGGGGCGACCGTTGCTTCGTCATCGAGCCGGAGCGGCTCCCCAAGCCCGCCACCCTCCAGGGCGCGCTAGCCTGGGAGAAAGGCCGCGCCGGGCCCGACCTGCTCGATCGCTGGCTCGCGCGGTTCGACGCCCAACCGTTCGATTTTAACCGCGGCCTCGACGATGCCGACCTCACCTCGAACGACCCGCCAGACCCCCGGCTCTTCCCAGGTACGAACTTCTTCCGCGGCCTGGCCCTCATCGACCTGGCCGAGGCCATGCTCCACCGGGCCTTCGGCACCGATGCCGTCGCGGTCCGCATCAACGCCGCCGGTCAAGGCGACTTCTTCCAAGTGCACGTGGACACCACCCAAGTCCCCACCGCCTCCGTCAAGGACTTCCTGCGTTGCGCCTTCTACCGCCGCTTCGACTTGGCACCAGACCCGACTTTCGTCGAGCCCCACCCAGGCGGCGGCGCCGTCGGCGTGCGCCTCGACCGATTCGATCAGGCGCCGGAGTTGGTTCGGGCGCTGCGCGCGGGGTAAAACCGGCCGGCACGGGTCCATTGACCGCGTTCCCAGGGGAAGCCATATTTGCGCGCCCAATCTGGGCGCACATGAGAATCATCGTTGCCATCACGGGCGCCACGGGCATGCTGTATGCCCAGCGCTTGCTGGATGCCTTGGCCGGGGGCGAGCATGAAGTGCACCTCGTCCTCAGTCGCTACGCTCAACAGGTGATCGCGGCGGAACTCCCCGCCGGCCTCCGGTTGCCGCCGGGCGCCGTCACCCACAACCTCAAGAGCATGAACGCGCCCTTCGCCAGCGGCTCGAACGCCTTCGACGCCATGGTGGTCATCCCCTGCACCATGGGCACCCTCGGGCGCATCGCGCACGGCCTGAGCGATGACCTCCTGCTCCGCGCCGCGGACGTCATGCTCAAAGAGCGGCGCAAGCTGATCCTGGTGCCGCGCGAGACGCCCCTCAACCTCGTCCAACTCAAGAATCTCGAACTCCTCCTGCTGGCCGGCGCCACCATCCTCCCCGCTAACCCCTCTTTTTATTCCCGGCCACAAACGGTGACCGAGGTGGCCGACACCGTGGTCGCGCGCGTCCTCGATCACCTGGGCATCCCGAACAACCTGATGCCGCGCTGGCAGGCCGAACCGGAGTGAAGCCAGCAAGGTTGAATTCCACAGGCCTTGTATCTCATCATCGCCCGGAACCGCAGGTGCCGGGGTCAGAACCCCGGCGCCCTAGGCGGCGCCACATGCGCACCATCTGGATCCAGTTGCAGAAATGGGCGGCGTTCGTGAAGTTCTCTCACACGATCTTCGCGCTGCCCTTCGCCTTAGCCTCGATGGCCGTCGCCGCGCGTGACCAGCGCGGCTGGCCCGGCTGGCGCCTCTTCACCCTCATCCTCCTCGCCATGGTCTGCGCCCGCACCTGCGCCATGGCCTTCAACCGCATCGTGGACCGGAAGCTGGACGCCCTCAACCCGCGCACCGCCCAGCGGCATTTGCCCACCGGCCAGATCACCCTCGCCGGGGCCTGGACCCTCTGCGCTGCGAGCGCCGCCGGCTTCGTGGCCGCCAGTTACTGCATCAATCCACTCTGCTTCTACCTTTCACCCGTCGCCCTGCTGGTCATCTGCTCCTACTCGCTCACCAAACGCGTCACCGACTTCACTCACTTCTTCCTGGGCGCCGCCCTGGCCTTAGCCCCCCTCGGAGCTTGGATCGCCGTCACCGGCGGCTTCGACCTGTTCCCCACGCGCGACGGGTCGCTCTCCCTCCGCCATAGCGCCTTGCTCCCGTTGCTCTTGTCGTTCGCGGTGGTATTCTGGCTGGTGGGATTCGACCTGATCTACGCCCTCCAAGACTACGAGTTCGACCGGCGGCACGGACTGCGTTCCCTCGTCGTGCGCTGGGGCGTGGACAACGCGCTCCGCGCCTCCCTGCTCTCCCATCTCGTGATGTGGCTGGTGCTCGCACTGTTCGGTCTGCTGGCGCGATTCTGGCTGGCCTACCTAGTCGGACTGGTCGTCATTGCCGGTTGCCTCCTCCTTGAACATTGGCTGGCGCGCAAACGTAGCCTCAAGTGGATCCACGTCTCCTTCTTCCGCATGAACGCCGTCATTAGCATGGTCTTCCTTACCATCACCCTGGCCGAGGTCGTGTTCCCGCGCTTCCGGTTCCATCTGCCATGAGCCTCCTCCAGCAGCACAGCCCCCTGCGCGACCTGCACGACCGCGTCGCCGCCGGTGAACGAATCGCCCAGACCGACGCCCTGCGCCTGTTCGAGTCGCGTGACCTCAACGCCCTCGCCGCCCTCGCCAACCTGGCGTGCCTGCGCAAAGTGGGGCACCACGCCAGCTACCTCCTCAACCGTTACCTCAACTACTCGAATTACTGCATCCTGAGCTGCGCGTTCTGCGCCTTTGCCCGGAAAAAGCGCGACGCCGACGGCTTCGAGTTGAGCCTGACCCAGATGGTCCAAAAGGCGCGCGAAGCCTTGACCCGCGGCATCACCGAACTGCACATCGTCGGCGGACTCCATCCGTCCCTCCCCTTCAGTTACTACACCGACATGCTGCGCGCGTTGAAAAGCCTCGACCCACGCCTCCACCTCAAGTGCTTCACCGCCATCGAAATCTTGCACCTGGCGTGGCTCGCACGCCGGTCCGTGCGCGACACCCTGCTCGAATTGCGCACCGCCGGCCTCGACTCCCTCACCGGCGGCGGCGCCGAAATCTTCGCCCCCCAGGTCCGAGCCGCGATCGCGCGCGGCAAAGAGTCGGCCGAGGAATGGCTCGAGGTCCACCGGACCTGGCACCAGTTGGGCGGCCGTAGCACTTGCACCATGCTCTACGGCCACGTCGAGTCCCTGGCCGACCGCGTCGACCACCTCCAGCGTCTCCGCCAACTCCAAGACGAAACCCGCGGATTCACCGGCTTCATCCCGCTGCCCTATCAACCCGAGAATAACTCCATCCCCGTCCGTACCCCGCCCACGGGCTTCGACACCTTGCGTACCATCGCCGTAAGCCGCGTCTTCCTGGACAACTTCGATCATGTCACGGCCTACTGGGTCGGCCTGGGCCTCAAACTCGCCCAACTCGCCCTCAGCTACGGCGCCAACGACCTCCACGGCACCATCCTCGAAGAACACATCTTCCACATGGCCGGCGCCCAGTCCCCACAAGTCCAAACCGAAGCCGTCCTCCTCAAGGCCATCCGTGAGGCTGGCCGCATCCCCGTGCAGCGCGACAGCCTCTACCAATCCCTCAAGGTCTGGGAGGATGCTCCCGCGCCAACACCCACACCGGCAACCCAACCCTCGCCCGTGCTCGAACAAAACCTCGCTACGGCGTGAACCGCGCCCGCCTGTAACCGGCCATGGATGATCCTACCGCACCGCCGCCGCTCCGCCTCGCCCCAACCCCTCCCGCCCCCACCCAACGCCGCGCCCAGACCGAACCCGCCGCGCCCAGCGCAAGCCCCCAGACCCCGGAAGGCTCCCTGGCCCCCTTCCGCGTCGGGTCCGTCCCGTACCTCAACACCGTGCCCCTCACCTGTGGCCTCGAACAGCAACTCGTGTTCGCCACCCCGGCACGCCTCGCCGAGTTGTTGCGTCGCGACGAACTCGATGCGGCCTTGGTCAGTGTGACAGAGGTCCTCTTCACCAACCGATACGACGTGCTCGACGGCATCGCCATCGCGTCGCTGGGCGAAGTCCAAAGCGTCCTCCTGGCCCATCGCCCCCCCCTCGCCGAATTGAGCGAAGTCCATTGCGACACCGCCTCCCTTACCAGCGTCAACCTCCTGCGCGTGCTCCTGGCCGAGCGCGGCCTCCACCCCACCTTCACGCCCCTGCCAAACTACGCCCAGGCCAGCGCCTGTGACGCCGTCCTCCTGATCGGCGACCCCGCCCTGGACTTCCTCCGCGCCCCCCTGACCCACACCATCTGGGACCTCGGCACGGCTTGGTTCGAGGGCACCCAGTTGCCCTTCGTCTATGCCGTCTGGGCCTTGCGCCGTGACGTCCCAAACGAACCCCTCCGCCGCCGCTTGCGCCAGGCCCGCGACCTCGGCCTCGACACCCTCGACCACATCATTCGGACCCGGACCGAATACGATCGCGACTTCCGCCAGGACTACCTCCGCTGGCACATCCACTACCACCTCGGCACCGACGAAAAACGCGGGTTGGCCCGGTTCGCCGCACTGTTGGCCAAACACGGCTCGGCGCCCGTCTACGCCCCCGTCTTCGTCGAGTGAGGTCCACCCCACCGCCATGACCGCGACCGCCGCTCGCACACGCCACGCCGAACTCGTCGCCCAAATCCGCGCCCACGATCACGCGTACTATGTCCTCGCCCAACCCACCGTCAGCGACTCGGAGTACGACCGGCTTTACCGAGCCTTGGTCGACCTCGAACGCCAATTCCCAGAACTCCTCACCCCCGACTCCCCCACCCAGCGCGTCGGCGGCGCCCCGCTCGACAAGTTCAAGCCCGTCCGGCACAGCCAGCCCATGCTGAGCCTCGACAACACCTACTCGCCTGCCGAACTGATCGAGTTCGTCCAGCGCGTCCAGCGCCTCCTACCCAACAAGACCCTCGAATGGACCGTCGAGCCAAAGGTCGATGGCGTCGCGGTCACCCTGCGGTACGAACAGGGCCTCCTCACCCTCGGCGCCACCCGCGGCGATGGCGCCACCGGCGACGATGTCACCGCGAATCTCAAGACCGTCCGCAGCGTGCCCCTGCGCTTGCTCGTCCCGCCCGCCTCGACCCACACGCGCAACGCGCCCCAGCAGGAGCTCTTCGACCCTGCCCGTGGCCCGGCCGTCGCCCTCCCTACCCTCATCGAGGTCCGCGGCGAGGTCTTCATGACCAAGTCCGGCTTCGCCCAACTCAACGCCCAACGCGCAGCCGCCAGCGAAGAAACCTTCGCCAATCCCCGCAACGCCACCGCTGGCGCCCTCAAACAACTCGACCCGCGTGTCACCGCCGCCCGGCCCCTAGACCTCATCGTCTATGGCGCCGGCCGCAGCGAAGGCTGGTCCGCCCCAGGCCGACAAAGCGAGCTCCTCGAACGCTTGCGCGCGCTCGGCCTCAAAACCCCCGAGCACTGCTGGCTCTGCCGCTCGACCGACGAACTTCTCGCCGCCATCGCCGACCTCGATAGGCGGCGGGCGGACCTGGGGTATGAGACCGACGGCGCCGTGATCAAGCTCAACTCCTTCGCCCTCCGCCAACAGTGCGGCGCCACCGCCAAAGCGCCCCGTTGGGCCATCGCTTACAAGTACGCCGCCGCCCAAGCCCAAACCCGCCTCCGCCGCATCACCGTGCAAGTCGGCCGCACCGGCGCCCTGACGCCCGTCGCCGAGCTCGAACCCGTCACCCTAGCCGGCAGCACCATCAGTCGCGCCACCCTGCACAATGCCGATGAGATCCGCCGTAAAGACATCCGCGTGGGCGACCACGTCCTCATCGAGAAAGCGGGCGAAGTCATCCCCGCCGTCGTCAAGGCGCTGACCGAAAAACGCACCGGCCAAGAACAGGTCTTTCCGTTCCCCAAGTCCTGCCCCGAGTGCGGCTCGCGGATCTCCCGCGACTCGACTGCCGGTGAAGCCAACGTCGTCTGGCGCTGCACCAACCCAGATTGCCCAGCTCAAGTCCGCGGCCGCCTCGAACATTGGTGCGCCCGGAGTGCCATGGACCTCGAAGGCGGCGGTGAAGCCCTCATCGTGCAACTGGTCAAGACCGGCCTCGTCCGCGATGTCGCCGACCTCTACCGCCTCCGCCTCGACGAACTGGCCGCGCTCGAACGGATGGGCGAGAAATCCGCGCGCAACTTCCTCGCGAGCATCGAAGCCAGCAAAACAAGGGATCTCTGGCGCTTGATCTTCGGGCTCGGCATCCTCCACGTCGGCGCTGGCGTCGCCAAGAGCCTCGCCCGACACTTCGCCTCCCTGGACGACCTCCTCGAGGCCAGCCATAAAACGCTGAGCCAAATCGACGATGTCGGCGACGTCATTGCCGCCAGCGTCCATGCCTGGTGCAACGATCCCGACCACCGCCGCCTCCTCGAACGCTTGCGGCAAGCCGGTCTCAATCTCCGCTCCGAACTCTATGCGCCGGCGGCCACGGCACGCCCCTGGGCCGGTAAGACCTTCGTGCTCACCGGCACCCTCCCCACGTTGACCCGCGACCAGGCGACCGCCCAAATCGAAGCCCTCGGCGCCACGGTCGCTTCCAGCGTCAGCAAGAAAACCGATTACGTCGTCGCCGGCGCCGAACCCGGCTCGAAACTCGACAAGGCCCATAAACTCGGCCTGCGCATCCTCGACGAAGCCGAATTCCTCCGGCTTTGCCGCGAAGCCGCCGGCCCCCGCTAGGCCTTCCGCCCGAGCATCCGGTCCAGCGAATCGCTCGTCTGGTAGATGAGCGCCTCCGGATAGTGTTCGTACGGATGGAAATACTCGAAGGTGCAGTAGCCGCGGTACCCCACCTCATCCAGCGCCTCCACCACCGCCGGCCAGTTGGTCGTCCCATCCAGCAACGGACGGAACGACTCGAGCGAATGGTCCGTGGCTTTCTTGCTGAACTCCTTGAAATGCGTGTTCTGAATCCGCTGGCCCAGAATCCGGATCCAGTGTTCCGGGTGCTGGAACAACATCACGTTGCCCGTGTCAAAGTGCACCCGCACATGCGCACTGTTAAAACTGTCCACGAAGGCGTTCAGTTCCATCGGCGACAACAAGTAGCCGTTGAAGAAGATGTTCTCGATGTTCAAGTAGATCTTCAGCTTCTCGGCTTGGCTGACCAACTGGCCCACCGCCTCGCGGGCCCGCCGATCGCACACGTCGTTGGGCACCGGCTCGTGGTCCGTCCGCCATGGAATGTGGACCGCCCCAGGAACCACCAACAGGTTCTCCGTGCCTAAATCGTGAGCCGCCTGCGCCATACGCCCCGCCAACTCGAGCCCACGCGCCCGCTTGGCGGCGTCGTTACTCGTCAACGGGTAGGGCCAAAAAAGGAACGAACACAGACCGCTAATCGCCAACCCAAGCTGATCGGCCTGCCGCCGAATCGCCTCGAACTCCCGCGTGCCCGCTTTGGGTGAGAGGTCGCTCTCCAAATCGTAGTTCAGCTCGATGCCGTCGAACCCAGCCTCGCGCGCCAACTGCAGGCACTCCCGCAACGTCATCCGGTCCGGGTACGGAAACGCCCACAGATTGATCGACTTCTTCAACGGGTAACGCTTCGAGGCCCCGCGCCTCGAATCCGCCGTTTGCGCCAAACCGCTCGGCGCCCCGCCGACGCCTAACGCTAAGGCCCCCGCCGACGCCAAGGCGGACTTGAGCATCGTGCGGCGCGATAAGGACGTGCCCTCCTGCTGGCGGGCAATTGCCGCGGTGGCATCGGTGATTCCCAAGGGAAGATTCGCAGGCAGGATCGAATTCATGGCCCTTCGTTAACAGATCGCAGCCAAAGTGCAAGCCAGCCGCGCAGGAAAACCTTTCCTCCCCAACGGGCCGCCAGCGAGCCACCGAACCCGGGTCCCATCCCCAGTTCCAGGACCGCCAACCCCGAAGAACCTGTCAACAACTATGACACTGTCTATTTATCACCATCCGCGCCATCCCCCTAGCCCAATCCCCCTCGCCCCCTGGCCCTCAGCCCCGATCCCTGCTCTGCCTGACTCCAGCCTCCACCTCCAGCCTACCCTCCACCCCCAAGTATCGGCCGAGCCAGGCAGCCCAGCGCGCCCGACGCGCTCACTCCGCACCTCTCACGAGATCGCACCAACCGGTAGGTCCCGCAGCGCACCCAACAGCCTCCTGCGCCCAGTCAAGAGATGGCCGCCACCCGCAGGTCCCGTAACGACCTCAACCCCGCCATCGGTTCGCCCCCGCCTCGAATCGGCCGCGCACCACTCCGACGTTTCGACCCAAACCGCTCCCGATGCGCCAGCCACACCGCGTCCACAAACCCCTTCGAACCCAACACCACCCCGTCCGTCATGTGCCGAATCCGCAATCGCAGCGCCTCCCCCACACTCAACTCCCCACCCTTCTGCAACACCCTCCTAATCTGCTCCCGACTCAGCGCCGCCTTCCCGCTGCTCCCAGAAACCCCTCCCCGCACAAACATCCGCCGTCGATACTCCGCTCCAACCTCCTTCCACTCACGCTCCTTCACCTTCACCGTTGACTCCCCCGACTCCTTGACCCCCGATCCAGCCTGCGGACCGGTCAAGATCGGAGCGCGGGCATCTTGCATGCGGGTCCCTGCCCCTGCCTCTTCCCCACATGCCTCCGCCGCTGCCCCCGCCGTCTGGCCCCCTCCCGCCCTGTCTCCCCTCTGGGACGCTCCCTCACTCCCGCCCCC
>VHCO01000114.1 GCA_016871715.1 Verrucomicrobiota bacterium | reverse complement strand
TCGTTCCACGTCTCGACCGGACTTGGACTTTCACCAGTTTTCGTCATGTCTTCGGACTCGCACGTAGCGGCGCTCGGGCGAGCGCCGCCATTCTCGAGACGAATACAAGCAGCGGCCAACCCCAGTTCGCCGCTACTGCTGCCACGCGGCTGTTACGCGAGCTTTCTGATGACTTGACCGAGGGAGCCTGGCAATAATGTGGGCAGGAACGAACAACGACTGGATCTGACCATGCCAACGACGACCCGCCCACACGCTGCGCCACGCCTGCAGACTCTGCCTGGGGATGATGTCCGCCAACTCATGTGGCGGTTTGCCGACCGTTACGATCTGCAGATGCTGCTGCAGGCCGCCCGCGGGGTTGCCCGTGGGCCGGTCGCCCGGCTGGTGGCCGAGGGTGGGCGCAACTCACACGAGTGGACCTCCGCCAAGGCCGACTTGTTACCGGTTTTTGACGAGAGCGGGATCACGGCGGCGTTTCTGGAGCCGGAACACGGCGGCTTCGTCTCGGGGCCGAAGAACCTGGCCCTGGCGCTGGTGGCCTTCGAGCTTTCGTGGGTCGATGCCGGCGCAGCCACGAGCAGCCTGGCGGGGAACCTGGGCTTGGCGCCCATCCACGAGTGCGGCACGGCCGAACAGCGAGCCCGATACCTGAGCGCGGCGGCGCCGCCCAAACCGGGCGCGGAGCACGCCCAGGTGCGCGCGGCGTTTGCGCTCACCGAGCCCATACCCTTCGCCGGCGTCGACACCGGCGTGCTCTCCGGCCGGGTGCGCGTGGCGGAATGGCCGGCGGAGGGCGAACCGGTGTTGCAGGTGGACAAGCGCGGCCGGTTCATTACCAACATGGCCTTTGCCAACGTCGTCACCGCCGCCGTTCAGTCGGATGACCCGCGCTTCAAGGGCAGTTGCCTGGTGATCCTCGAGGAAGGGGATCCGGGCACCTGGGACCGGGGCGTGCCGACCAAGAAACTAGTGCATCAGCTCAGCTCGACCTGCGACCCGGTATTCAACCTGCGCGTGCCGGCCAGCCGGATCGTCGGCGGCTACACGATCAAGGAGGGCGCGATCGTCCCCAACTACTCGCACAGCGAAGTCATCGAGGCAGTCTTCCGCCGCACCCGCGTCACCGTGGGTCTCATGACCGCCGCCAAGCTGCTCTCCGCCGTCGAACCCATCATCCTGTACCAGCGGCGGCGGTTCCGCGGTGGCGAAGGCGCGCCCGGGACCCCGCGGTACGAGCTGGGGCTGCAACAGAAGCAGGACGGTCTGCACCGCCTGGTGGACATCTGGGCCACCGGCGAGGCCAGTGCGTCCCTTGGGTTTGCGGCGGCGCGGCTCTATGACGAGTTGGATCCGCTTGAACAGCGGAAGAACCAGTACCTGGCCGAGCACAACCTGGTTGGGCGGGCGGCCCTCAAAGCGATGGCGGCGGTCCACAACGACGCCCTGGAATACCTGGGGCTCGCGGCCCAGCCCGCCGGGCGCCGCGACGAAGACCGGTTGGCCGCGCTCCGCGCTCGACCGCTGGTCGAGTTCGTCCTGCGCGACTCCTTGGCGAACGTCCTGTGCCCGGCGTGCAAGCTGTGGAACACCGGTCACGGGGCAAACCTCATGCGCGAGGCGGTCAGCCTGATGGGCGGCTATGGCGTCACCGAAGATTGCCCTGGGTTCCTCGGCCAAAAATGGATGGACGCACAGCTCGAGGCCACCTACGAAGGGCCCGAGGCCGTCCAGCGGCTGCAGCTCTCGATCACCATGACCAACGAGCTGTTCCTGGCCCAGTTCCGCTGTTGGCTCGGCGAACTGCGCCAACTGGCCGCCGCCCGCCCGGGCACAGGCGCCTGTACCCTGGCCAGCGCCATGACCTTGTGGCTCTGGACCCTGCAACACCTCCAGCAAGCGACCGACGCCGAGGGCGCCAAGCTCTACCACAAGAACCGCCAAGGCGTGACCTTTCCACTCGCCGATGCCCTGTGTTGGCTCCTCGCCGGCCGCCAGTTCATCCTGGACCTCGTCGAACTCGAGACGCAGGGCGCCACCCAACCTGGACTCGCCGAGGCGCTCCCAGGATTGCTCAGCTTCTTTACCGACCTCTGCCACGTGCAAAGCGCGCGGGCGGCAGGTGAAGTGGCTCGCGTTTGCACCGAGTTAGTCTACGGGTACCAACGCCATCCCACTTGGGACGAAGCCGGTTGCGCCACCTGCTACCGCGCCGACGAGCTCGAATCCCTCGAAGGCATCATCCCAGGCATCGACGGTTCCGCCCGAGCTTACGGAGATGTCGCCGAGGCAGGCGACGCGCGCCCGGCTAAGGCCGGCCCTTGCGCGTCCGCCGCCGGACTCGAGACCTTTATCCGATTGCGCACCAAGTTGGACGGTTGCCTGACCGGCAGCCGCTTGGCGAAAGATCGCGCCGCCGCAGCCTTGACCAGCGTCATGACGCGCGAGGCCTTGGATTATCCAGCCTGAGCCGCGGGGAAAGGGCAAGGCGAGCTGTGGTCCCCGATGCCACGGTGGCCGTGCTGGCCATGACCGGGGGCCACTCAGGACTCACCGCCATGGACCGTAGCCCGGCGGCTGGAAGTCCCCTACGCCCGTTTGCCAGGGGGCCGCCCAGGTGACAAAATGCCCGCCGGATCACGAATTATGGCACGTAGCAAATCAGCAGAGACATCGGACCCCACCCACACCGACGCTGCCGACGGGGCCAACCACCGGTTATCCACTGGCGTAACGGGATTAGACGAAGTCCTGGACGGCGGGCTGCTGCCGCGCAGCGCATATCTGTTGCGGGGTGGACCGGGCTGTGGAAAGACGACTTTGGGCTTGCACTTCCTCACCACCGGCACCCGTAGCAAGGAACGAGTATTGTACATCTCGCTGAGCGAACCCGAAGGCCAACTGCGCCGCAACGCCAACGGTCTCGGCTTCAACCTCGAAGGGGTAACCTTCCTCGATCTGGGACCGACCTCCGAGTACTTCTCGAAGTCGGAGAGCTACGACATCTTCTCGCCGTCGGAGGTCGAGCAGGAGCCGTTGACGCGACAGATCGTCCAAGCGGTCGAACGCCTCAAACCGCAGCGGGTGTTTCTGGATTCGACGACCCAGTTCCGGTACCTGAGCACCGACACCTTCCAATACCGCAAGCAGGTGACGTCGTTCCTGCGGTTCTTGGTGAATCATGGCGCTACGGTGCTCTTTACCTCGGAAGGCACCCAGGAGACGCCCGACGACGACCTCAAGTTCATGGCGGACGGCGTGATCGAACTCGCCTACGCCCCGGAAGGGCGCACCCTGAGCGTGATCAAGTTCCGCGGCTCCTCGTTCTTGCCCGGCGACCACTCGATGCGTCTGGGAGCGGATGGCATGGCCGTTTATCCCAAGATCTTCTCGACGAAGATCCGCCGCGACGTCGAGGAACAGCACCGCAGAATCGTGATGATCGACAGCATCGCCGGCTATGCCTTGAGCATGCGCGGTCGCGATCTGACCACCAACCTGCACGCCTTGGGGATGTACCTCAAAAGCGTGGGCGTCACCCTGTTGCTCATCAATGAAACCGAAAACATTACCGGCGAGTTCCGCGCCACCGACGGCAATGTGAGCTACCTCTCCGATAACATCGTCTTCCTCCGCTACCTCGAACTCGACGGACAAATGCGCAAGGCCATCGGCGTGCTCAAGAAACGAGCCGGCGATTTCGAAAAAACCCTGCGCGAAATCGAAATCACGCGCTACGGCTTGAAGGTGGGCAAGCCCTTGACCGGACTGCGCGGCATCTTGGGCGGTACCCCCGAGATTATCGGCGCCAAACCGGCTTGAGCGATCATGCCTGACGCACGGCGGATCCTGGCCCTCGACCATAACAAGCGCAACCTGGCGCTGCTGGCCGAGTTTCTCGCTAAAGCGGGCCACACCGTCACTGCCGCTAACTCGCTGCCGGAGATGGATGCGGCCCTGCAGGGCGACCCACCGGTGGACTTAGCGCTGATCGACCTGGCCGGCTTCGACAGCCGGGTTTGGGAGCGGTGCGACCGGCTGCGCCAGCGCCACATCCCCTTCCTGGTGATCTCGCCCCAGCACCGGGTCGATCTCGAGCGTGCCAGCCTGAGTCGCGGAGCGAAAGGGATGCTCGTCAAACCGCTCTCGGCCAAGTCGCTCCTGGGGCTCGTGCAAAGCCTGCTCCCGGCATGAAGAACCCGCGCATCCTCGTCCTCACGTCGAACCGGGCCAACCGGCACCTCCTCGAAGGCTGGCTCTCGAAAAGCTACCAAGTCATCTCGGCCAGCGGAGATAACGTGCTCGATGTCCCCTTCGACATGGCCATCCTGGACGCGTCCGTGCTCACCTCGCTCAAGCGCGAAGCCCAAACGCGCCGGGAGCGGGAGCGGCCCGTGTTCTTGCCCTTCCTCTTGTTCACCCCCCGCGTCAATGCGGTCCTGGCGGCGCGCTACCTGGGGCGCCTGGTCGACGAACTGATCCTGACCCCGATCGAGATGATCGAGCTCCGGGCACGGGTGAACAACCTGCTCCAGCTCCGCCAACTCTCGCTCGAACTGCGCGAGCAATACCGCGCCGTGAAGCAGTTGTCCGTGACCGACGACGTCTCCGGCTTCCACAACACACGCTTCTTGCACCAGTACCTTGACGAGTTGCTCAGCCGGCCCGGCGCAGTCGTGTCCCTCGTGTTCAGCGACATGGACCGCTTCAAGTCCGTCGTGGACACCCATGGGCATCTGTTGGGGGCGAAAGTCCTGCGAGAAGCCGCCCAAGTGTTCCATCGCCACCTCGATCCCGAAGACCGCATCGTGCGTTACGGCGGTGATGAATACGTCATCATCCTGCCCGGCCAACGCAAAAAGGAGGCCCTGGCCAAGGTCGAACGCCTCCGCCAAGGGCTCCTCGCCGAAGCCTTTCTCAAGCAGGAAGGCATCCGCCTCCATATCACCGCGTCCCTCGGCCTGGCTACCTACCCAGACGACGCCCAAGACAAACGCGCCTTGCTCGCCGCCGCAGACCGCTGTCTCTTCCAAAGCAAAGAACGCGGCAAGAACCGCATCACCGTCACCAACGACCCCGCCCCGCCCACCAAGCCCGGGCGCGCCCCATGAACGACCGCACCGAGAGCTTGCACCAACTCGCCCGCTGGTACGGCGTCGAGACCAGCTACGTGGACATGGCTCGCCGGCGGAAGTTCGCAACCCCAGACACCTTGGTGGCCGTCCTGCGCGCCCTCGGCGTCGACCTCGATCGCCCCAGCGATGCGGCCACCGTCCTGCGCCAAGCCCGCTGGCAACGCGCCCAGCGCCCGCTCGACACCGTGCTGGTCGTGTGGCAAGGCCAACCCGCCCACTGCCAACTGCAGTTGCCTGCCTCCCAAACCGAAGCCGCGGCGCAACTGACTTGGCAACTCGAATCGGGCGAATCGCACCGACAGAACCTCGCCCTAAAACGCTGCCGCACCCTGCGCCGCTGGCGGCTCGAAAACGAGTCGTTCGTAACGAAACGTCTCCCCCTGCCGACCCACTTGCCGGCCGGCTATCACCGCATCACGGTCGAGACCGGCTCCCTTTCGGCTCAGGGCTGGGTCGTTGTCGCCCCCGAGACCTGCTTCGAGCCACCCCGCGCGCCCCGGACCTGGGGAGTCTTCGCCCCACTCTATGCCCTGCACTCCAAGACAAGCCGCGGGGCCGGTGACTTCGGCGACCTCCAGCGCTTGGCGGGTTGGGTCGGGGCGCAAGGCGGGGAACTCCTCGGCACCCTGCCGCTCTTGCCGGCGTTCCTGGATGAGCCCTGCGAGTGCAGCCCGTACTCCCCAGTCAGCCGGCTGTTCTGGAACGAGTTCTATCTCGAACTCGAGGCCATCCCGGAATACCGCACCAACCGCGCCGCGCAACGCCTGCTCGAGTCGCCCACCTTCCGACTGCGCAGCCAGCAGCTCCAGGCCGATACCCTCGTCCATTACCGCGAGCAAATGGCCCTCAAACGCCGCGTGCTCGAAGTCCTCGTGCGCGACCTGTTCGCGCGTCCTTCACGCCGCCGGGCTGCCCTCGAGCGCTTCGCCCGCCAGCACCCCCAGGCCGCGGATTACGCCCGATTCCGCGCCGCGGGCGAACGGCACGGCGTCCAATGGCGGCACTGGCCCCGCCGACTCGAAGCGGGTGAGTTGCGCCTAGGCGACTACTCCCAGGCCGCCTATCGCTACCACCTTTACGTCCAGTGGCTGGCCCGCGAACAAATGGCGGCGCTGGCCTGCCGCACCCGCGCGCGCGGGGTCGACTTGTACCTCGACATGCCGCTGGGCGTGCATCGAGACGGCTACGACGTGTGGCGTTATCGCGACTTATTCGCGCTCGGTGCCTCCGGCGGCGCGCCGCCGGACCCCGTCTACACTCAGGGCCAGGATTGGGGGTTCGCCCCGCTCCATCCGGAGCGCTGCCGCGAGGACAGTTACCGCTACCAAGCGGCCTACTTGCGGCACCACCTTGAACGGGCGCGCTTCCTGCGCCTGGATCACGCGATGGGGCTCCATCGCCTCTACTGGGTCCCGCAGGGCCTTCCGGCCAACCGGGGGGCCTATGTCCGTTACCCGGCCGACGAGCTCTACGCCGTCCTTAGCCTCGAATCCCATCGGCACCAAGCGATCATTATTGGCGAGAACCTCGGTACGGTGCCCCCCGAGGTCAACGCCCAACTGGCAAGGCATCGGGTCCAGGAAATGTTCGTCGCGCAGTACGAGTTCCGGCCACCGCCCCGCCCCGCGTTGCGCACCGTGCCCGCGCGCTCCTTGGCCAGTCTCAACACCCACGACATGCCCCCGTTCCATGCCTGGTGGCAAGCGCTCGACCTCGAAGATCGCCTCGCCTTGGGCCTCATCCGCCCCAATCAAATCCCCCGCGAACGCCGCCTCCGCCACCAGTGCCGCCAGAACCTCCTCAGATTCCTTGCCCGCAAGGGCCACTTAGAGAGTCCGCGCGCGGAGGTGGACGAAGTGCTTCGGGCGTTGTTGGAGCAGTTGAGCGCAAGCCCCGCCCGCTGGTTGCTGGTGAACCTCGAGGACCTCTGGCTCGAGACCTTGCCGCAGAACGTGCCGGGCACCTCCACCGAACGCGTCAACTGGCGGCGCAAACTCCGGCTCACCCTCGACGCCCTCCCCACCCACCCGGCGGCACGCGCCCTCCTCGGCCAGGTCCATCGCCTCCGCCGCGGTCCGGTCCGGTCATGACGGCCAAACGGCCACGCCGGTCGGATCTCTCCGCCCGTGGCGCGTCTGATCGCTCCACCCCCACCTCCACCGCCGCGCCAACCCCATTCCCGGTTCGCCGCTCGGCCGGGTCTGGGCGCCCCGCGCAGGTCGCTCGGCATTGCCCCTGACCCGGTCGTGGCCCAGCAAAACTGCAGCTTGCCCACGTCTGTCAACTACTAAAACCCCGTTAGACTGTTTTGGCGAACCGGTCCCCCGGTGTTGCCCCAGTCGAAACCCGACAGAACCGCGGATGCTTCGGGTTGATGTGTCAACTACTAAAACACTGTTACGATATACCGCGAATCCTTAGCGAGGTGCTTGAGGGCTGCCAGCGGGACCGCATCGCATCCAGGCGCCCAAGGCGCCTAAGGATGTCAACAATCAAGAACCTGTTAGGATATGAGGCTGCGAGAGTGCAAATGGATGAAGGGCGCGAGCCTGTCGAGGTTCAGAGGTTGAGCTTCAGGCCGCGGCTCTGGCCAGCCCTCCATTCCAATCCAGAGAACTGCACGACGCATCGATGAAGACGAAGGGCATGGTGCATGGGATGCATGGAGTTCTGGCTGACAAAGGCGACTGAGGCCGGTAGCATCCCGTCCGTTGCCAATTGCCATGAACACAAGTCCCAATGCCCGTACCCCTTCCCCCTGTCCCCCCTGTCCCCCGCGCGTGCCCATTCCCATGCCCAAGATGCCCTCTGCGCCACAGCCACGACGTCTCTTCCTCAGGCAAACCGTGCTGGGCTCGTTTGGGTTGGCCCTTGCCGGGCCGGTCAGCCGGGCGGCCCTGGCGGGCGACGGACAAACGCGGTTGGCGCCCGACCATTTTATTCCGGCGGACAAGCACCTCGATGCCGCGTGGGTCAAGGGGCTCTTCGCGAAGGGTGAACCGGAGTGGTTCAGCGGCCGCGACGCGGCTGCCATCGGGATGCCCGTGGGCGGTATCTGCGCGGGCCAGGTGTACCTGACGGGCGACGGTCGGTTGGCGTACTGGGATGTCTTCAACCAAAACCATAACACGGGCTATGGCGCGGTGAACTGGAAGGAAGGCCGCGGACCGGAACTCAAGGTCCAGGGCGGGCGCCTGGTCGAGGATTCCCCCGTCCGCCAGGGTTTCGCGATCGAGGTGCGCCAGGGCGACCAACTCCACCGCCGCGCATTAAACCAAACCCATTTCCCGGGGGTTCGGTTCCGCGGCGAGTATCCGGTGGGCACCGTCGAGTACTCGGACCCAACGTGGCCTGTGCGGGTGAAGCTCGAGGCCTTTTCGCCATTCATCCCGTTGAACACGCGCGACTCGGCGCTGCCTGTGACGATTCTCGACTACACGCTCCACAACCCGACCAGCACACCGGTCGAGGTTCGATTAGCGGGTTGGCTCTCGAACCCGGTGTGCCGCCATAGCGCGACCGATTTCGCGGGGCGCCTCGAACGCACAGCGCGCGCGGTGCGCCAAGGCGGCCTGGTGGGGCTCAATCTCAGCGCCACGGCCCGCGAGGCTCCGCCGGCGACCCGGCCGCCGACCGTGTTTGCGGACTTCGAAGGTGGCGACTACGGCGATTGGACCGTCGAAGGGGAGGCCTTTGGGCAGAAACCGGCGCCGGGCACAATGCCCAACCAAAACCCGGTCAGCGGTTTCCTCGGCCAGGGGCTGGTGAACACTTACCTCGGCAGCGATGTGCCCCAGGGAAAGTTGACCTCGCCGGAATTCACCATCGAGCGGCCCTACCTGAGCTTCCTGATCGGGGGCGGCAACCACGAGCGGGCGACCTGCATCAATTTGACGGTCGGCGGCCAAGTCGTCCGCACGGCCACCGGCAAAGCGACCGAACGGTTGGCCCCACACAACTGGGACGTGACCGACCTGCGCGGCCAACGCGCGCGGCTCGAGATCGTGGATCGCGCCTCGGGCGGTTGGGGCCACATCAACATCGATCAGATCGAGTTTCGCGACGACCCGATGTCCGGGGCGCGCGGAGAACTGCGCGAGCAAGCGGACTTTGGGACGCTGGGCCTGTTTGCCCTGGCAGGAGTACCCACTGAAGTGTGCCTGGGTTCGCCGCCGACAGACGATCTCCGCGCACTGTTCGAGTCGCCCGCGGCGGTGGCCGAGCCGAACGATGGCGGCGGCGGGTGGGTGCGAGCCAGCCGTACCCTGCAACCGGGCGAGACGGTCAACCTTCAGTTTGCGGTGGCCTGGCATTTCCCGAACCTGCCGCGCGAGGCCAAGGTCGTGGGGAACTACTACTCCCGCCAATTCCCAAGTGCGGTCGCAGTAGCGCGCTATGTCCAACTCGAGTACGACCGGTTGGCGGGCGATACCCGGCTCTGGCGCGACGCATACTATGATTCGAGCTTGCCTTGGTGGCTGCTGGATCGGTTGCACTCGACGGCGGCGAACTTGGCCACCACGACCTGTCAATGGTGGCAGAACGGACGCTTCTGGGCTTGGGAAGGCGGCGGTTGCTGCCACGGCACCTGCGGTCATGTCTGGAATTACGCCCACACCTTGGCGCGGTTGTTTCCGGAACTCGAGCGCAGCACCCGCGAGCATCAGGACTTCGCCGACGGCGTGGGGCTGCATGCGGACGGCTCGATTGGCTTCCGCGGTGAGGGGTGGACGCTGTGGGCTGGGGACAGCCAGGCCGGCTACATCCTCAAAGCCTACCGAGAGCATCAGTGCTCAGCCGACGATGGCTTCTTGAACCGGAACTGGCGGAACGTCAAACGGGCCATCCAGTTCCTGCTCGAACAGGACGGCAACGGGGACGGCCTCATCGAGGGCCGGCAACATCAAACCTACGACCAAGACTACTACGGGGCGAACACGTTCGTGGGCGCCTTGTACCTGGGGGCGCTGCGGGCGGCTGAGGAGATGGCGCGCGAGGTGGGCGACGAGCCTTTTGCGGGGCGTTGCCGGGAGGTTTTCGAGGCGGGGAGCCGGCTCTCGGCGATCCGGCTTTTCAATGGCGAGTATTTCATTCAGCAAGTGGACCTCAAGCAGCACCCGGACTGGCAGTACGGCGAGGGTTGTCTGGCCGATCAACTGTTCGGGCAAGGTTGGGCGCACCAGGTGGCGCTGGGGCACTTGTACCCCGCGTCCATGGTCCGACAGGCGCTCGCTTCGATCTGGAAATACTGTTGGGCACCGGACATCGGCGCGCAGAACAATGCCCATAAACCGGAACGGTGGTTCGCCTCGCCGGGTGACGCCGGCCTGTTCACCTGTACCTGGCCGCGCAGCCAGCATCTCGGCCCCAAATCCACCCGGTACCGCGATGAACTCTGGACTGGCATCGAGTATCAGGTGGCCGGTCACATGGCCTGGGAAGGCCTGCTCACCGAGGCGCTCGCCATTTGTCGCGCCATCCATGACCGCTATCACCCGCGCCGGTTCAACCCCTGGAACGAGATCGAGTGCGGCGATCACTACGCGCGCGCGCTGGCGAGTTGGGGGGTGTTGATCGGACTGGCCGGCTTCGAGTATCACGGGCCCAAGGGCCATCTCGGGTTTGCCCCGCGCCTGACCCCCGAGGCCTTCCGGAGCGCGTTCACTGCCGCCGAAGGTTGGGGTGTCCTGAGCCAGAAACGCGACGGCGCCCGGCAGATCAATACCCTCGAGCTTCGCTGGGGCCGGCTGCGACTCGAGAGTCTGGCCTTCGAGGTGGCCGAAGCAGGCGCGGGGCAGGTGGCGCACCTGGTCTGGGCGGGGCGCAAGCTCAGCGCCGAGGTCAGCGCCCAGGGCCGCCAACGCCGACTGCGCTTAGCCAAGCCGATCGTGATCGAGGCGGGACAGGGCCTCGAGGTGCTCTGGGCTTAACGCCACTCGAGTTCGACCGTCAAGGGGAGGTGGTCCGAGGCCAGGGTCTGAGTGACCCAGGCCCGGCGGACGCGGAGCGGTGCGCCTTTCGAGATCCAGACGTAATCGATGCGTTTGGCCGGCCGAGTGCTCGTGATGGTCAGGCCGCTGCCACGACCGGCGGTGAGCCAGACATCCTCGAAGCGCTCCGCCATGGCCGCATAGGTCCGGCTCTCGGGGCCATCGTTGAAATCGCCACAGAACACCACCGGCAGGTCGGGATAGCGCCCCAGGAGTTCCTTGAACTCAGCGACGTTCTGGAGCCGTTCGGCATCGTCGCGATGATAGTCGATGTGCGTGTTGAGGAGGAGCAGCGGGCGGTCCGCCACGCGCAAGACCGCTTGCAGGACGCCCCGTTGCTCGTTCGGGCGCAACATGCGCAAGTGGGTGTTGGTCCAGCGAACCACCGGGAACCGGGCCAGGACGGCGTTGCCATATTCGCCGCCTTGGTAAGCGAAGTTGTTGGTGAACAGACAGGTCATGCCGGTCAGCGCGGCCAGTTCGGCGGGCAAATCGCGCCGTTGCGTGCGAGCGACGCCCTTGTCCACCTCTTGCAGCGCGACTACATCCGCCTCTTCCTGCCGAATGACCGCCGCGATCCGCGCCAAGTCCAATTGGCCATCGGCCCCTTCGCCGTGATGGATGTTGTAGGTCATCACGCGAAAAGGCTCCGAGCGACCCACCGGCGCGGCCGCCGTGACCGCCAACCCAAGCCACAACCACATCAACACGCTCCCGGCCATGCGGTGCGCCGATCGACGGAGGTTCAGGCAACTCGGACAGATCATGAGGAAGAGGGCGTGGGTTCGCGCAGTTTACGCTCGAGGATCTCGCCCACTAACGCCGGATTCGCCTTGCCTTGGCTGAGCTTCATGACTTGGCCTTTGAGGAAGTTGAGCGCGGCGGTCTTGCCACTGCGATAGTCGTTCACCGGTCCCGGGTGGGCGGCGAGGGCCTGGTCGCAGAAGGCCTCGAGCGCAGCGGTGTCGCTCACCTGGGCGAGCCTGCGTTCCTTGACAATGGCGGCGGGAGACCGGCCGGTTCGGAACATCTGGGCGAACACCTCCTGCGCCAGCTTGTGGCTCAGTTGGCCACGCTCGACCAGCCCCACGAGCTCGAGGATACCCCGCGGCTCGAATTTGAGGTCGTGCAGTCCCCACCCGGAATCAGCCAGGCGAGCCCGCAAGTCGTTAATGACCCAATTCGCCACCGCCTTAGCGTTCGCCGCGCCCCGCGCGATGCGCTCGAAGTAGTCGCCCAGGGTCGGGTCATCGACAAAGGACTGAGCGTCGGCAGCCGGCAACTGGTAATCGTGCATGAACCGTTGCTTGCGCGCCAGGGGCAGCTCGACCACGCCCTCGCGCACTTCGGCCAGCCAAGCCTCCGTCGGCTCGAGCGGCATTAGGTCCGGGTCGGGAAAGTACCGGTAATCATGCGCGTCCTCCTTGGTGCGCATCTCTTCCGTGACCCCGAGCACCTCGTCCCAACGGCGGGTGGATTGGACCAGCGCGCCGCCGCGGTTCAGGACCTTGATCTGGCGGGAGATCTCGTGTTCGAGGGCTTGGCGCACGCCGCTGAAGCTGTTGAGGTTCTTGAGCTCGATCTTGGCGCCCAACCCGCGGCTGCCCGCCGGCCGCACGCTCACGTTCACATCGCAGCGGACCATGCCTTTCTCCATGTCGCAATCGCTCACCCCGCCGTAGATCAGGATGTCCTTCAGCGCGTTCAGGTAAGCGTAGGCCATCTCCGCACTCGTGAGGTCCGGCTCGGAGACGATCTCGAGCAGCGGCACGCCGGCCCGGTTGAAATCCACGCCGCTGTGACGGTCGAAATGGAAGCTCTTGCCCACGTCTTCCTCGAGGTGGATCCGGGTCAGACGGACCCGCTCGATCCGGCCCTGGAACTCGAACTCGACGTACCCACCCATGGCCGACGGTTGGTCGTACTGGGTGAGCTGATAGTTCTTGGGCATGTCCGGATAGAAGTAGTTCTTCCGGTCGAACTTGGCGCGGGGAGGGATCTCGCAGCGCAGCAGCAATCCGGTCAACACCGTCAGGCGCAGCGCGGCGTCGTTGGCCACCGGCAACACCCCGGGCAGGCCGAGGCACACCGGACAGACGTGCGTGTTGGGCGGCGCGCCAAACGCGTTGGCACAACCGCACCACATCTTGGATTGCGTGCGGAGCTGGACGTGGGTCTCGAGGCCGATGACCGGTTCGTAATCCATCACGCCCACCCTGCCGCAAGGCGCGTCAGTTCGCCGCCCGTCCCCCGATACCCTTCACCCCTTTGGCGATGGTCTTGCCCGTCTCCGCCGGCCGCAACGCCCGCACGGCCGCCCCCGCGCGCCACATCTCCGAATCGCGCAACTCGCCCAATTCCTTCGCCAACTGCTGCTGGTAATCCTTGGCGCCGCACGCCTGGATAACGCGCGCGGCTTCTTTGCCCGAGGCCACCCGTCGATAGAGCTCCTTGAAAACCGGCAAAACCGCCTTCTTGAACTTGGGTTTCCAGTCCAACGCGCCCCGCTGGGCCGTCGCCGAGCAGTTCGAGTACATCCAGTCCATGCCGCGCTCGTCAACCAACCGGATGAGACTCTGCGTCAGTTCTTCGACCGTCTCGTTAAAGGCTTCGCTCGGGCTGTGACCCTTCTGGCGTAGCACGTCGTATTGCGCCTCCATGATCCCCGCCAGCGCCCCCATCAACACCCCGCGCTCGCCGGTCAAGTCGCTGTTGGTCTCGTGCGGGAACGTCGTGGGGAAGAGGTAGCCTGAACCGATGCCAATCCCCACCGCCAGGCAGCGTTCCCGGGCGCGGCCCGTGGCGTCCTGGTAGACGGCGAAACTCGAGTTGATGCCCGCACCCGTTAGGAAGTTCCGGCGCACGGACGTGCCCGAGCCTTTCGGCGCCACCATGATGACGTCCACGTCCTTAGGCGGCACCACCCCGGTCTGTCGCTGGTAGGTGATTGAAAAGCCGTGGGAGAAGTACAGGGCATCGCCCGGTTTGAGATTCTGTTTGATCGCGGGCCAAATCGCGCGCTGAGCGGCATCCGACACCAGCATCTGAATCATCGTGCCGCGCCGCACCGCCTCCTCGATGGGGAAAAGCGTCTTGCCCGGCTTCCACCCATCCGCCACCGCCCGGTCCCAATCCCGTTTGAACTCTGGCGCCTGGCCAATGATGACCTGGAAACCGTTGTCGCGGAGGTTCAGCGACTGGGCGGGGCCCTGGACGCCGTAACCGACGATCGCGATGACCTCTTTCTTGAGGGCCTTGCGCGCCCGGCTCATCGGGAATTCCTTGCGCGTGATGACTTCCTCTTGCGTGCCGCCAAAATCGATCAGTGCCATGATGTGTGTGTCTTGCTGGTTAACGGTGTGTCGCGCACACCAGTCGCGTTTCGAGCGAACCGTTTAAGGGCCGGCATCCTACCGCCCAACCCGGGTCAGTCAAACACAAAGCCCGCCCTGGAAAGACCGCTAAAAACCGTGCCCGGCCCAGAAAAGAGCTTGCCACCCGGGCCGCGACCCACAGAATCCGACGCAATTGCGCGGTGAACTCATTCTGCGGCGCAATCGAACTTATGGGCCGTATTTATAATGACATCGTCGAAACCGTGGGCCGCACGCCTTTGGTGCGATTGAACCGGGTGACGGTCGGTTTGCAGGCCACCATCCTCCTCAAGTGCGAGTTCTTTAACCCGCTAGGCAGCGTCAAGGACCGCATCGGGATGTCCATGATCGCCGACGCCGAACAGCGGGGCGTCCTGAAGAAGGATACGGTCATCATTGAACCGACCAGCGGCAACACCGGGATCGCCTTGGCCTTCGTCGCGGCCGCCAAGGGTTACAGGCTCATCCTGACCATGCCCGAGACCATGTCCTTGGAGCGGCGCACGCTCTTGGCCATGCTGGGCGCTAAGCTGGTGCTCACCCCGGGCGCCGAAGGCATGCGCGGCGCCATCAACAAGGCCGAGCAACTGGCCCGCGAAACGCCCAATGCCTGGATCCCCCAGCAATTCGATAACCCAGCCAACCCGGAAATCCACCGGCGCACCACCGCCGAGGAGATCTGGCAAGACACCGACGGTAAGGTCGACATCTTAGTCGCAGCGGTAGGGACCGGCGGGACCATCACCGGGTGTTGCGAGGTGATCAAGCCGCGCAAGCCCAGCTTCCAAGCTATCGCGGTCGAGCCGAAGGATTCACCCGTGATCTCGCAGACCCTGGCGGGGCAACCGGTCAAACCCGGCCCCCACAAGATCCAGGGCACTGGCGCCGGGTTCGTCCCCAAGAACTTGCACCTCAAGAACGTCCACGGCGAAGCCCAAATCCCCGAGTGCATCCAAGTCAGCAACGACGACGCCTTCGCCATGGCCAGGCGTTTGGCCAAGGAAGAGGGCATCCTGGGGGGCATCTCCACCGGAGCGAACGTGTGGGCGGCCATCCAGGTAGCCCAGCGGCCCGAAAACCAAGGTAAGCTCATCGTCACCGTCGCCTGCTCGACTGGCGAGCGGTACCTGAGCACACCGCTCGCGGCCGAAGCCAAGGCGGAAGTCGGCGGCTGATGCCCGGCCCGAATCCCTAGCGAGGCGGAGCGCGGACGGTCACGTCCACCAAGCGGATCTGACGATCCGCGCCCCACAGGGAGCCTGCCCGGTTTCACCCGCGATTGCAGCCCTCAAGCGCCTCGCTAAGGATTCGGGTGCCCGGCGCCCGTCCGGCCTGCCGCCTAAAGTTGGGTCCGCCCGGCAAATTCTTGTTGCGTCCCAGGCGGCGGTGCCGTAAATATGCGGCGTCTTTGGTTCGACTGCGCGTCCCTCTATCGGTCCTGTGGACCTCTTCGGACGGGCAGTATTCCCGAGTTTTCGATCATTCACTGCGGTCCTGAGGGGTGGCCAACGGGAAGCAGAACTGAGTCGCCGCTCAGGCAATACGGTTATGAGTACAAATAACATGCCGGAATCAGGTTCCGGTTTCTTGGAGATTTCGGAAAAGGGCTTCGGCTTCCTACGGACGCCGGGCAGTCATTTCCAGCCTAAGCCCACGGACGTCTTCGTCACGCCCGACACCATCAAGCGCACTTTCCTGCGTGAAGGATGCCAGGTCAAATGCACCCTGCAACCGCCCCACCGCGGCAATAGCCCGCAACTGAAAGAGGTCCTCGAGGTCAATGGCATGCCGTTCAGCGACTATACCAAGTCCATGCGGTTCGAGAACCTCACCACCATCGATCCGTTCCAGAAATACCGCCTCGAAACCGCCCCCGACCTCCTCGAGACCCGCATCATCGACCTGGTCACCCCCATCGGTAAAGGCACGCGCGGCCTCATCGTCTCCCCCCCCCGCTCCGGTAAAACCACCATCCTCAAACAAATCGCCAACGCCGTCACCGCCAATCACCCCGAGGTCCACGTCCTGGTCCTCCTCATCGACGAGCGCCCAGAAGAAGTCACCGACTTCCAGCGCTCCGTCCAGGCCGAAGTCGTCGCCTCCTCCAACGATCAAGACCTCGAAACCCACGTCCGCCTCTCCCGCTTCATCATCGAACGGTGCCGACGCATGGTCGAAGCCAGCAAAGACGTCTTCGTGCTCCTCGACTCGATCACCCGCGTCGCCCGCGCCTATAACAGCGTCCACGGCGGCAGCGGCCGTACCATGACCGGCGGCGTGGACGCCCGCGCCCTCGAAATACCGCGCAAGATCTTCGCTGCTGCTCGTAAGATCGAGGAAGGCGGCTCCCTCACCATCGTGGCCACCGCCCTCGTCGATACCGGCTCGCGCATGGACGAACTCATCTTCCAGGAGTTCAAAGGCACCGGCAACATGGAGTTGATCCTGGACCGTAAGCTCTCCGATCGCCGCCTCTTCCCCGCCATCGACATCCCCAAGAGCGGCACGCGCAAGGAAGAAAAACTCTTCCCGAAACACCACATCGAAGCGGTCCGTAAGCTCCGCCGGATGATGGTCGACCTCCAGCCCGTCGAGGCCATGGAAACCCTCCAGGCCGCACTCAAAAAACACAAGTCCAACGACGAACTCTTGGCCAAACTGGTCTGACCCTACCCAGCCGCGCCCTAGCGTCGCGCAACACACGCCGGTCCCAGCCCGACCGACCGAGACGGTACCGTCCGCCTGGCGCGTTCGCCGCACCCCGCGCCCAGCCTCGGTAGCGTGCCCATGAATCCCCCACCCGATTCTGGGATACCACTTCGCGTGAAAGGTAGGGCGGCCTGTCCCCAGGCCGCCGCCGGCGTGGTGGGGACACCGCGCCCTACCGACTTTCCGGGTAACCCGCGCCTCCAACCGACCGAGCCGGCTCGTCGCCGTCCGCGTGACCTGCGCTCGCGCCCTCCCCTCGAGCGCATGCTGCGCATCCACCAGGCCATCCAAGCCGGCGCGTTCCCCAATGCCAGCCGCCTGGCCGCCGACCTCGAGGTCAGCACCAAGTCCGTCCACCGCGACCTCGAATTCATGCGGGACCGGCTCGGCTTGCCCGTCGAGTACGACGCCCGCCGGCACGGCTTCTTCTACACCCAAGCGGTGAGCGCCTTTCCCACACTCCAGATCACCGAAGGCGAGTTGTTCGCCTTGTTAGTGGCCGAAAAGGCCGTCCAGCAATACCGCGGCACCAGCTTCGAACGCCCCCTCCTGAGCGCCCTACAAAAAATGTCGGCCGCCCTCCCCGACACCATCTCCCTCCACTTGGCGGACTGGGACCGCACCATCTCGTTCCGTACCAGCGCCGAGCCCTTGTTGAACCTCGAAATATTCGATGCCCTGGCCCGAGCCACCACGCGCCGCCAACAACTCGAACTCCTCTACCGTAAACCCGGCCGGCGCACCCCCGAGACCCGCGTCGTCGACCCCTACCACCTGGCGAACATCAATGGCGAATGGTACCTCTTCGCCTTCGACCATCTGCGACGCGACCTCCGCACCTTCGTCCCCGCCCGCATCCAGTCCCTCCGCCTCACCGGCCGCAGCTTCGAGCGGCCTCCCGGGTTCTCCGTCGATCACCAGCTCCGCGACAGCTTCGGCGTCCACTCGGCCGAGGGACGCTTCGAGGTGGTCCTCCGGTTCGAGCCGCAAGTGGCTGATTACGTGCGAGAAAAACGGTGGCACCCGTCCCAAACTCTCAAGTCGCTCCCCAACGGCGCCGTGGAACTGCGCCTGAAACTCTCGAGCCTGGTCGAGATCCAACGCTGGGTGCTCGGTTGGGGCGGCAACGCAACCGTGCTCGAACCGCCCGAATTGGCCCAATCCGTCCGCCGCGCCGCCCGCGCCATCCTCAGCGCCGAACGGCCCCGCCCTCGCCCAGTTGCATAGCTCCAGCGCGTGGGTCACCTTAGGGCATGCCGGAAGCCCGCAAGAAAGCCAGCGCCAACCCAGCAGCCGCCAAGGCGGACCGCGCCTCGGCCGATTCGCTCCCGCCACTCCACGACCTGCTGCCACGCGAGGAACTCGACCGGCTCTCGACGCTGCAACTGGTGGACTTGATCGCCAGCAAACTTCCCCCACGCCACTCCAGCCTCGTCGACTTAGTCTACTTGCGCGAGCGCGTCGCTGCCCTTGAAGAACTCAACGACCAAGCCCGCGCCGCCCTCGAAAAGCTCGACGCTGCCCTCGAAAAGCTCCGCGCCCCCGCCCTGCGCATCGGCACTTTCCTGGCCGCCCTGCCCCCCGACCAAGCCCACGTCTGCATCAACAGCTCCGATTACGTCTGCCGCGTGGATCCGCGCCTGGGCGCCGCTAGCCTGCAAGTCGGCGAACGCGTCCTGCTCAACGAGGCCTTCGTCGTCGTCCAACACCTTGGATTCGACCCCCACGGCCCCGTGGCACGCATCGACGAAGTCCTCCCCCACGGCCGCTTGCGGATCGGCCAAGAAAGCGGCCTCGGCTCCGCCGTGCTCCTCCGCTCCGAACTCCTCGCCAAGGAAAAACTCAGGCCCGGCCTCGAAGTCCGACTGGACGCCAACCAACGCGTCGCCCTCGAAGCCCTCGGCATGGGCAAACGCGTCGATCGCGTCCTCGAAACCGTCCAGGAATTGCCCTGGACCGCTATCGGCGGACAAGACGCAGCCGTGCAGGCGATCCGCGACACCATCGAACTCCCTTTCCTCCATCGCGAGTTGTTCCAGCGGTTCGAGTATGCCGTGCCGAAAGGCTTCCTCCTGCACGGACCGCCCGGGTGCGGCAAGACCCTCCTGGGCAAAGCCACCGCCTACAACCTGCGCCAACAAATCCGCGCCCGCACCGGCGTCGATCGCCCCGAGTTCTTCCTGCACGTCAAGGGACCCGAAATCCTGAACATGTGGGTCGGCGAATCCGAACGCCAAGTGCGCGACCTCTTCGCCCAATGCCGCGAGCGCGCTGCCGACGGCGCGCTCGCCTTCCTCTTCATCGACGAAGCCGAGTCCATCCTTAGCACCCGACACGGCGGCCGCTACCATAACATGGCCAGCACCATCGTCCCCATGGTCTGTACCGAAATGGACGGCCTCGAACCCCTCGACCATGTCGTCGTCATCCTCGCCTCGAACCGGGCCGACCTGCTCGATCCCGCCATCCTTCGCCCCGGCCGAATCGACCGAAAAATCAAGGTCAACCGACCCGACCGCGCCGGGGCACAAGCCATCTACGAGATCTACTTGCGCGAGTCGCTGCCGTTAGCTCAGCCCAAGGCTGACCTCGCCCGCACCATCGCCCAAGCCCACTACGCCCGCACCCCTGAGACCCAGTTCCTCGAACTGAGTTACCGGAGCGGCCGACGCGAGGTGCTCTACCGCAGCGACCTCGCCAGCGGCGCCCTCATCGCCGCCATCGTCGAACGCGCCAAAAGCCTCGCCATCCGCCGCGCCATCGACACCGCCGCCGACACCCAACTGACCCCCGAGGACCTCCAAACCGCCCTGGACCTCGAGTATCGAGAGAACGACCTCTTCCCCGGCACCGACCTCACCGAAGACTGGCTCAAGCTCACCGACTTCGACCCCGATAATGTGGTCCGCTTGGCCCCCATCCGCCCGCGCGCCGCCGAGGCCAACAACCTCGGCGTCGTGTGACCCCCCGGCAAACCCCCAACCGGCCGGGGCGCGTCCCCTCGCCGAAGGCCTCACCCCAAGGCGCGGCCCGCCTCGCGCGACGTGCCGAACCCACCGGTGCGCCGGCTTGACACTCCCCCAACTCCATCGCCAAGATACGCCAGCCTTAATCGTCAGTTTATGCGTCGCAAAGGATTCACCCTCATCGAACTGCTGGTCGTCATTGCCATCATCGCCATCTTGGCCGGCATGCTGTTGCCAGCCCTGGCGCGG
The DNA here is from genome assembly GCA_016871715.1 of Verrucomicrobiota bacterium. Taxonomy (GTDB): domain Bacteria; phylum Verrucomicrobiota; class Verrucomicrobiia; order Limisphaerales; family J093; genus VHCO01. The sequence goes on along the minus strand of VHCO01000114.1, from coordinate 3,902 downwards.
GCCAAAGAGAAAGGACAGCAGACCGTCTGCCGCAGCAACCTCAAGCAAATCGGCACGGCCATGCTCATGTACGTCCAAGACCATAACGATACCTTCCCAGGCACCGCCTCCAAGGGCGCCTTCGTCGCCATGAAAGAGGCCGAGTACCTCCGCAAAGGTAAAGGCGTCGTCATCATGGCCGACGGCCACGTCGAAGTCGTCACTCCCGCCCAGGGCCAGCAGCGGGAGTACTACGACCCCATGTACTGATCCGCGCCCTCCCCATCGTCGAACGCGAGCTGCGCGTGGCCGCGCGTCGGCGCGGCACCCACTGGATGCGAGTGGGAGCGGCCTTGTGTGCGCTGCTCCTCAGCGCCGTCGTGTTCGCCGAACGTCGCCTCTCCGCCACCGCCGTCCTTGGCCTCGAACTCTTCGTCACCCTCACCTGGCTCACCTTCTTCCTCTGCGCCATCGCCGGCGTCGGTCTCACCTCCGATTGCCTGAGCGAAGAACGACGCGAAGGCACGCTGGGGTTGCTGTTCCTCACCGATCTCCACGGCTACGATATCGTGCTCGGCAAGTGGGTCGCCTCCTCCGTCCACGCCTGCTACTGCCTCGTCGCCGTCATCCCCATCCTCGCCATCTCGTTCCTCCTCGGGGGCGTCACCGCCCTCCAACTCGCGCGCGTCGCCCTGGTCCTGGCCGTTACCCTCTTCTGTTCCCTCGCCATGGGCGTCCTCGTCTCCCTGTGGTTCACCAACGCTCGTAACGCGGCGCTCGCTACCTTCCTCGGCCTGTTCACCCTGACCGCCGGCCCGTTCCTCGCCCTCCTCTTCTGGCGCGTCAACCGCATGCAACTGCCCGAGGAAATCGTCGCCCTCAGCCCCGCCTTCGCCGCCTTCCTGGCCACCGCACCCGCCGGCCTGCCCACCCGGTTGCTCGGAATGTTCTGGCCGTCGGTCTTGACCGTGGCCGCCTTGGGCCTGCTCTGCCTGGTCTTGGCCAGCCTCATCCTGCCCCTGCGATGGCGCGACCGACCCGCCAGCCCCGCGTGGGCTGGCCTCCGGCGCCGTTGGCTCGCGTGGCTCCAGTGGGATAAGGGCTTCGCCACCGCCCGACAGACCTTCCGCACGCGGTTACTAGACCGAAACCCCTTTCTCTGGCTCACTGCCCGCGCCCGCTGGCAGCCGCTCGCCGTCTGGGGGCTCCTGCTCGGCACCGCCGCGCTCTGTGCTTGGTCTGCCCATGAGTACCCCTCCGATTGGCGCTCGCCCGAGCCCTTCGGGTTCGTCTCCTACGGAGTCCATCTCGTGCTCAAAGGCTGGATCGCCTCGGCCGTCGTCCACCGCCTCGCCGAAGACCGGCGCACCGGCGCCCTCGAACTCCTCCTCTCGACGCCCCTCTCGCTGCGCCAAATCGTCGCCGGCCAGTTCCTGGCCCTCCGCCACCAGTTCGGCGGCCCGCTCTTGGTCCTGCTCGCCGCCGATGCGTGCTTCTGCTACTGGGCCATGCGCTTGGCATTCACCCAACAGCAGTTCTTCCTCTGGCTCTACGGCGCGCATATGGCCATGTTGATCGCCGACGTGGTTGCCATCGCCTACATCGGCCTGTGGTCGGCGGCGGCCAGCCGCAGCGGCACACGGGCGACCGCACTGACCCTGGGCCGCATCGGCGTGGTCCCCTGGGGCTGCTTTGTCTCACTCCTGCTCCTCGTCGAGTGGTTTCAGCTCGATCGACGCTGGCAGTTGGACTGGGACGAAACCACCTTCCTGACCCTCTGGTTCGGCCTCGGCCTGGCCGCGGACGTTGGCTTCGGCCTCTATGCCGGATGGATGCTCCGCCACCAGTTCCGCCAGCGCGCCGCAGAACGATTCGCACCGCCGCGTGGACGGCGGTGGCCCGGTTGGTTCTCGACACGGTGACTTGGCCGCGCTTATGACGTTCCTGCCCGTCGCCGAGCGCGAGCTGCGCACCGCCTCCCGCCAACCCGCTACCTTCTGGGTCCGCGTCCTGGCAGCCGGCTTGGCCAGCGCCCTGGGCGGCGCCATGCTCGTCTTCCAATCCCTCGTCCCCCAAGGTACTGCGCTCGGCCGCGCACTCTTTAGCGCCCTCGCCGGTCTCCTGGCCTTGCTCTGCCTCCTCGAGGGCGCCCGCAGCACCGCAGACTGCCTGAGCCAAGAAAAACGCGAAGGCACCCTCGGCCTCCTCTTTCTCACGGACCTCAAAGGCTACGACATCGTCCTCGGTAAACTCCTCGCAGCCGCCCTCCGGCCCTTCTACGCCCTGCTGGGGGTCTTGCCCATCTTAAGTTTGGCCATCCCGCTCGGCGGTGTCAGTGGCGCCGAATTCTTCCGCATGGCCCTTGCCTTGACGAACCTCCTCGGCTTCTCCCTCGCCATGGGGATGGCGGTGTCCGCCTTCAGCCGCCAAGGTCGATCGGCTTTCGGACTCGCCCTGGCACTCACCGCCCTCTTCAGCTTGCTCCCGCTTGGGCTAGCGAAACTGCTCGGCGCCCTCGCCCAGGGACCGAATTCGGCACTGATCGCCACCCTCAGCCCGTTGATACCCATCCACCAGTTCTCAGATGCAAGCTACCGACTCCAGCCGGAGCAGTTCTGGCTCGCCTTAGGGTTGACGCAGCTTGCCAGTGCGAGTGCCCTGGCTTTGGCCGCCTGGTGGGTACCCCGCTCCTGGCAGGAACGTCGGCCCCAGCATGCTGCCCCCTCGACGGCCGCGGTTCGCACACCCGCAGACATCGAGACCGCCCGTCAAGCACGGCAGTCGTTGCTGGATGCCAACCCCGCCTTTTGGCTGTTTCGACGCCATCGCTCTAGCCGCTGGGCCTTGATCTTCGCGCTCGGGTTGGTCCTCATCGCCCTCGGCGTCCCGATCGTGGAGGGCTCGCTTGTCGTGCTCCAGCCCACAACCCTCGCCACCGCCATGCTCCTGAGTTGGGCGGTGAAAATCGGCTGGACCCTCCAGGCCTGCGGCGCCCTAGCCGAAGCCAGGCACAGTGGCGCCTTTGGACTCCTGCTCGCCACGCCTCTGACCGACCACCAAATCCTCCATGGCCACGGGATCGCCTTATGGAAAACCTGGGCGGCGCCTGCGGCGATCCTACTCGGACTCCAGGCGCTGGCTGCGTTGAGTCCTTTCCTGCGCGACGGACTTCCCCCGTTCGAGGCGCAGCACCTGGTAACCTTGGCGGTGCCCGGCTTGCAGATTCTGACCCTAATCGCCGACTTCTTCGCCTTGTTCTGGGCGGGATCCTGGTTCGGCCTCAGAGACGCACAGACCAACCGCGCCACCATCAAGACCCTACTCCTTGTCCAGGTGGCACCCAGCCTTCTCTGCTGTGGCTTGCGCCTGCTGACCGACTTCGTCTTCATCTTCTGGGCGCGTAGCCGGTGTTTCACCCAACTGCGTTGGGTTCTGCAGGGTGAACGCGGTCCCGCGCCGCCTCTCATCTCCACGCTGCGCCCCCTGCCGGCCTTACACCCCATCCGGCCGCCTTCCCACTAACTCGTACCGTGCACCTCGCTCCGTGCGGTAACCGCATTATTGAACAGGGTAACCGCATTATTGAACAGAGAAATAGACATTGACGAAATGACGGAAGGCATACTCGGTCGCACCGCAACCGCCGTCCCCTAAGGCAAATACATGTCTACCCGAATCCTTAGCGAGGTGCTTGAGGGCTGCCATCGCGGGTGAAACCCGGCAGGCTCCCTGTGCTGTGGGGCGCGGATCGTCAGATCCGCTTGGCAGACGTGACCGTCCGCGCTCCGCCTCGCTAAGTGGTGCATTTCATTAATACACTAACGTATTATTCTTGCGGTATGGCCCGCTTTGCACGATGCTCGCTATGTGCCTAGAATCAGCCCATTCCAAATCGAGCTCACAGCGCAGGAGCGGGGGGAACT
>VHCO01000113.1 GCA_016871715.1 Verrucomicrobiota bacterium | reverse complement strand
GCCCTACCGTGCAGGGTTCTCGAAGGGAGCGCGGGCGTCTCGCCCGCGGCAGCGCCCGATCGGCTCGGCGGGAGCCTCGCCCTACCGTGCAGGGTTCTCGAACGGAGCGCGGGCGTCTCGCCCGCGGCAGGCGCCCGATCGGCTCGGCGGAAGCCTCGCCCTACCGTGCAGGGTTCTCGAACGGAGCGCGGGATTCCCTGAGCCAGAACCGGACGCGTTCGGGCGTCGGCTCTTGCCCGAACTGGCGATAGTGGCCCTCGACCAGAGCACTGATGACCGGCCAATCCTTTTCCCGCTGGGTCTTCTTGGCTTGCACGAGATCTTCCACCGCGAGCAGTTCGAAGACGTTGCTTTCATCTTCGGCAAGGGTCGTTCGTCGCTCCCACAGGGTCTGAAAATCCGGCAGGTCTCGAAGCCGCGTCATGACATGCACACGCAGTCCCTCGATGCCAGCGGCCTGGCAGCGAAAATGAACCGCATGGCCCCGGGCCAGCAGTTGCGGGTCAAAGCGGGGCACAGCAATCCGCCGCGCATTCAAGTCGGCCAGCGCGGCGTGCAGACGGGTGTAGTTCTCGGGGTCCGCGAGAATCGCGAGGTCCACGTCCTTGCTAAACTGAGCCGCGCCGTAGAACACGCAGGCCTGGCCGCCCATAAGCAATGCCTGCACCTGATGTTTGCGAATCGTCGAAAGGACTTGTCGGATCGGGGTCGGGATCAAGGCTGCCTCCCATCGCCAGGTACTGCGCGAAGAGCTCCTCGCTGCGCCGGAAGCGCTCCAGCGGAGTGAGGTCCACCCACTCCTGCCATTCTTCCGGCATCTGTTCGTAGGTCATCGCGAGGGCAGCGTAACCCCGCTGTACCAAGGCGGCAACCGCGTTTCCTGGGGCGATCCTTCACAGGCTTCAGCGCGAGGTTTTGGACCAGGCCTTCCGCCGCATGGGTGTCGCGCGTGACCATCCAGGCGGCCAACGCCATGTGGAGCTGGCGCATGTTGCTGCTCACGGAGGATGCCCAGTATGCCGACCTGATGGAGCGCGTCTTCTACAACAGCATGCTCTCCGCCATCGGCCTGGACGGGAACGACTACTTCTACACGAATCCACTGCGGCGCGGCCCGAAGGACGTGCCGCTTCTGAGCAACGATTCGAAGGTCCGTTGGACCGACACCACGCCTGCCTCAGAGGTCCACTGCTCTTGCTGTCCGCCCAACCTTGCGCGTACGCTCGCCCAACTCCACACCTACGCCTACGGGCTCTGCGCCAATGCGGTGTGGATTCACCTCTATGGCAGCAGCCGACTTGACACCCAACTGCCCGGTGAGGAGTCCATCAAACTGTCGCAACACACCGATTACCCTTGGGACGGCAAGATCACCCTCCGCCTCGACGTCCCCGCCTTCGGCCACCGTCTGGCCGATCGCGACGTTGGAGAGTTCCATTCGTGTTCATTTTCGAAAGTCCGGCCTTGCAGGGTCAGCTTCACGGTGTGCCAGGCTCCGACTTCCGGATCAATGTGCCGGACCCGCGGCTTTTCCTCGTCCTTGAGGCCCATCTTCGTCGCCGTGTCCTTCGGCAGGAAGTAATAGCTCTCCAGGTGGCCCATGCCGCCGCGGGACCGGAGGTTGAACTGCTCCATGTCGCCGAAGCCGGGAATCGCCGGAATCAGTTTGCGGAAGTTGATGCCGCTGTCGGAAATCGTCGGCATGCGAAAATCGAGCATCAGCACGAAGTCTCGATACGCCTTCTCGGTCGCCAGGTCCGCGCCCCATTCCTTGAGCAGGCCGTGGGCTTGGCGACGCCGTAACTGTCGAGAATCTGGACCTCGTGGTTGCCGTGAAAGATGACGCCTGAGTTGGCGCCTCTGGCCACCATGAATTCCAGATGCACCTCGACGTCTCCCAGTCTGCTGTATCGCGGGTTTTCCAATCCGCACACGCGTCCGCCGGCTGGGCAGCGCGCCGACAAGAATGTCGGCGCTACGAGGGGACGCCGATCGGGCCACATTCTATTCAGGGTGCCGATGGTGTTCATTGGAGCGCCAATCTTCTTTACAGACCTCCTGCAATGCTCTTCACAGTTCCCAACCCTGGCGGTATTCGCGGCGGAGGAACCGCTCCGCTTCTGGACAGTTGGTGGCTTTTAACTTCGCAGCGTCCCATTCGAGCTTGCGGCCAGCGCGATGGGCGGCCGTTCCCAGCAACACGGTCTCGGTCAGGGGACCGGTGTCATCGACATTGCACAAGGCCGGGCGGGCGCCCTTGCAAGCCGCCAGCCATTCGGGCTTGTGGCCGGGCGAATCGGGAATCGTCCGCGGGGGCGGCTGGACATTGGTGAACTTCTCCTTGGGATACAACTCGTGCCGCCCGTAGTCGGCGACCAACATCCCGTTGGCACCGACAACGAGCACGCCCGCAGGCCAGTCGGGGAGGTTCGCCTCCGCTTGCAGCGGAGGGCGTTTGTCGCACAGACGTGGACTCCGCGGATCGGGCCGATGGTTCCCGCGCGAATCCACTCGACTATCCGCCGGTAGTTCTGGCCGGCGTGGTTCATGGTGCCGAGCTGGATGGCCGCGCCGGTCGCCCGGGCCACTTCGGTCAGCAGACGCACCTCGCGGATGTTGTGCGCGAGCGGCTTCTCGCAGTAGGCGTGCTTTCCCATTTTGAGCGCCGCCATCGTGGCAGCCGCGTGAATGTGGTCGGGCGTGGAAACCAAGACGGCATCGAAGTCATTGGCCTGTCGCTCGAACATCCTGCGGTAGTCAAGGTGCTCGGCGCATTTCAGGTGTGGCCGGCCACGTTTCGCGTTGATCTCGTTCACGTAGGCAGCCACGGGTTCCCGTCCCGCCACTCCGCCGTAGTAAAAGCGGGCGTAGTCCGTTTCAGCAGCCGGGTCGGCGATGGCCACGACTTGGGCACACGAAGCCGCGGCGCGCAAAGGACTGCGCGCCCTGCCGCCGAGTTGTAGGCCATCTTGGTGACTCATCAGTAAGTGCGTTTACCGTGGTCCTTCGGAGCGCAAGGCCCGGCGCAGCCTCTGGCGCATGGCCTGCAACGCTTCGACGTGCTCCGGAACACCCGCCAAGTTGTGCCACTCGTGCGGATCTCTTTCGTGATCGGCATCCACCACTATGCCGATGCAATCGTCCACCGCCGCGACGCACGCCAGGTAAGCCTGGAGGAACGCCTTAAGGCCAGCCTCCATGGCCGGATAGGACTGACCCAACGTGCGGTAGTAGCGGAGGCCCTTGACCTCGTCGGTGAACACCTCGCGATAATGCGTGTCGGCGGCGTCGCCCGGTTCGATCGCTGGGAGTTGAAGGGCGTTGAGGGGGAACAGATCGAAATACCTCTTCGGCGCATACAGGGGCGTGTGAGGACGGATGAAACCGACAGCGAGGAAGAAAGGCTGGCCGTCCTTCTCGCGGGCGAACTGGCCAATGCGCTGTGCAGCCCATTGCGCGTTGCGTTCGTCGGGCGTGGGATCGCGGTCGTCCTCGCTGGCATAGCGCAGCGGTTTCGCCTTGCCCCAGGTGCCGTAGATCCAGCCTTTGCCCTCCTTGCCGCCGAAGGGGACATCCGAGAGCGGGGCGAAAGAGCCGTCCACAGCGCCAATCGAACGGAAGGGCTCCGGCACGGATGGATGGCCCACTTGCTCCTGGCCGTTGTAGGCGAACGGGCCGTAGTCGGGCTTGAACGGGAACTCATCCCAGTCGTTCGTGCGCAAGTGGTGCATCAGTTTGCCCGAGCCAACGACCCGATATCCGTTGGCGCGGAAGTGCTCCATAAGCGTGCGCGAATTCTGAAGCACGGGATTCTCGAACCACGGCTGAAAAAAGAAGTTGCCAGAGCTGTGCGGATAGATCCCGGTGAGAAAACTGGCGCGCGACGGGGCGCAGATTGGATTGTTGCAGTCGGCGCGTCGGAACGAAACCCCGCTTCGGGCCAACCGGTCCATGTTCGGTGTGTGCGCCTGCGGATGCCCGCCCAAATGCCCGACGTAGTCGTTGAGGTCGTCGCAGACGATGAGGACGACATTGGGACGTTCCGCGGCCGGAAGCGTTGGCGCGCAAGCCGCCAGCGCCAGCGCGCCGCCCACGAGGAGATGCAGGGTGTCGGTTTTCACGCTGTTCATGGTTCTTGGTTGCCCGCTGTCCACTCGATCAGATTGAACAGGATCTTGTCTGCGACCGGATCTTTGCCGAGGTATTCGACGAGGCGCAGTTGCGAGGCGATGCATCGCCCCCGACCGACGGGCACGCTGGCCAGGTCGGCACCCCACCACGTGTCGCCCGGTCCGTAGTAGCCGCGTTTGCGCAGATCGTAATCGGGATACCAGTCATAGCCGATGGCGGCGACAATGGTCTCGCCGCCGGCGTCGAGCAGGGTGCTCTGCGCCCACACATTTTCGTAAACGGAACCCATCATGGTGTCGACCGGGAGACCGGCAAACGCCGGGTGCTCCTTCACCAGGTGTGGAATGCAGGTCCAGTTGCCTAAGGCCCGCTTCACTCGTGCTGCGATCGGCAGCAGGGGCGAAGCGTTCCCGGCCTTCCCCCAGGGAACGTTCGGGCCGCCGCCTTGCAGGTAAACGCCAGTCCCTCCGGACCTGATGAATTGCGCCAGTTCCCCGAAGAGCTTCCGCTGCGCTGGTGTGCTGGCCTGCGTGCGCGAGACCAACACGGGCAAGGCACGATCGGTCTGCGCGCCGAATTCTGCGAACGCGATCCCAGCGCGCTCGAGGAATGACTTGAGCGAGTTGCTCGGATCGAGCACGGCAATGCGTTGGCGGGGCGCCGCCAGTTGGCCGCTAGCGAACACATCGAAGGCGCAGGTGTCGCCGGCAATCCACGCGCCGTCTTCCGCGGTGACCTCCGCCTTGACCGTCAGCGTTCCCTGCAGCGCCCGCGTATCGAGCCGCTCGGTGCCAAGCTGCGCGATGCCGGACCGCCAATCGGCCTGGGTGGTCTTGGCGAACACGGTTCCACCGTCCGCGTCGGCGACCTCGACGCGCAGGGTGCCTCGGACGACGTCCAACTCGTTGACGCCTGCGATCTCGATCCGCGTGCCACGCTCGGCATACACGTTGCGCGGTCGAATGCGGATCGAGAGGATGCGCGGCCGACTGGCCGCTTTTGTGGCCTCGTACGCGTAGGTCTTCGGCTGGCGAAACAGGTCCAGCAGGCCCGCGCCGAGGATCCAATCGCCGTCCGTCAGGGCGTGGATGCAATAGCCGGCCACTTCGGGATTGCAGCGCACGGCCTCGATCATGCGTTTGTTGGCTGCGCCATGGAGACGCTGCTGGTCGAGGCAGAATTTCTGCAGGTCAGGGTAGAGCGCGCTGAATCCGCTTTCGTGCAAGGCGCGCTGATGCTGCTCGGCGAGCCGACGATGGTAAACGGTGGGCGGGGCCAGCGGATGGCCGGTTTCGGCAAAACGCCGGTTATTGTCCACCAGGTCAGGCAGGCTGCCGTAGCCCAATTCGGAGAAGAAGGTCATCAAACCCGGCACCACGTTGCGTCCGGGCATGCGGCCCCCGAGGCCCATCGCCCGCATTTCTTCATGCGTCTTGCTGCCGGTGAGCAGCAGCTTGTCGTAGACCTCCTCGTTGATGTGTTGATCCGGGTAGTCGTGAACGTCATTGAACTGGGTCGGTTCGGACTCGTAAGGTCGATACATGTTTGCGCCATAGGCCCAACCACCCGATTCGTCCAGAATCAGCCGCGTCGGATCCAATTCGCGAGCGAGCATGGACATCGGGTGCAGTAATCGCTTGAGCACCGGACGTTTCAACTCGTTGAACAGCTCCCACTGCACCACACAGGCGCGATTGCGGTCGCGTACGATGCTCTCGCGCACTTCGTTTTCGACCCAGCCAGGCAGGCGTGCCGATTCCACCGGAAGATCCATGCACTCGATGGCCAAGCTGCCCACGGTGAGCACGCCCAGTTCGTCGGCCAAGTCCAGCCACATCGGCGGAGGCGGCTTGCGCCACGGCCGGATCATGTTGAAGCCAGCGTCCTTGGCCAACTGAATCTCCCGGATGGCCATTTCCCGACTGTCGGGATAGGCCAGCTTGACCGGATACAGCCCCTCGAAGAACGTGGCTTTGAGGTACATGGGCCGGCCATTCAGGTGAAACCGCTGGTCGCGAATGGTGAACTCGCGCATCCCGAATCGTGTGGTCCATAAATCCGAAACGGCACCGCCGCACGTCACGCCGACCTCGGCGCGGTAAAGGTGGGGATGGTCCGGAGACCAATGCACGACGTTGGTCAGCGGGAGTGTCCATCGGTGCCGATGGGTGCCGGGCTGGAGATCCCAAGTCCTAGTTGCAGTGGCCGCAATGGCCCCGGGCTGGGTGGCGGAGCGAACCGTGAGTTCGACCCGAGTGCCGGTGGCCTTCATCCCTCCGTGCGCCAGTACCAGGTGAAACGTAGCGGTGTGGTCAGAGATTCGCGGTTCGATGAACACATCCTGCACGAACACCTCGCCGGTGGCGACGAGGCGCACCGGTTGCCAGATGCCGCCTGCGATCGCGCCGCGCCATTGCGGCGTCTCCATCGGGCCCACGCCGTCCACCCGTGTATCCTGAAGGAGAATCGGGCCAACCACGCGCAGGATCAACGTATTCTCCTCGCCGTATCTCAAGAGGTCGTCCACCCGGAACTCGAACGGCGTAAATCCGCCCTCGTGGGTCCCGACCGCCGTGTCGTTCACCCAGACCTCGGACCGGAAGTTCACCGCGTCAAACTGCAAACGGACCATTCCGCCTTTCCAGCCTGCCGACACGGTGAACGCTCGGCGGTAGAAGGCCACACCTTCATAGTCTTTCTCCGTCAATTCCCAGCATCCAGGCACACCGATCTCGCGCGCCAGGTGGTGCGGGAACTGCCCCTCCCGTTCCCACTGCTGCTCCCGGCCTTGGTTTTGCCGGTCAAAGACGATCTGCCACGAGCCATCCAACGACGCGGTTTCCCGCGCCATCACCCCCGTCGCCACCAGCAGCGCAAGGACCGGGCCGGATAAGGTCCGCCAACGAGCCAAGCCGCGTTGCTCAGAGGCCGGTGGGAAGAGTTTGGCGGTCGGGGTGCTGGAGAGACTGAGCGGCTTCAGGGGCATTGGCGGCCCGCAGGTTGGTGCGGTGCCACAGGATCTGCTGGCCGGCCTGGATCGTCAAGTGGCTCCGCGGTCCCGTTTCGGCCAGCGGGTCGGACTGCGGGAGGTTGGACAAGGCCCCGGGTCGTCTTGGTGGGTCGGCCGATCTGTCATTCAGCCGTGCGGTTGGAGGGCAGTCCAACGGAACCGGAGTTGACAGGTTGTCCCCTTGCTGGATGCTCATGCCATGGAACTCTACAGTGAACCCCGCGTTGCGGCGTGCAGAGGACAGCGCGCCATCTACCGCCGACCTGTAGTCTGTTTCGGTGACTCATGAGTATACTCCATGAACCCAACCCAGATCCAGCGCGCCCTCGCCGACATCACCGCCGAAACCGACCCGACGCTTAAGCATCTCAAGCTCGCGAGCCTCGTCTCCGCCGTCTTCCGCGAACGCGGCGCGGAACTGGTCGTTGTGGGAGGTTCCGCGATCGAGTTCTACACCGAGGGCGCCTACGTATCCGGCGACCTGGACTTTTGCGTGGAATCAGCGGCCACCGCGCTGACCGCCCGCTTGCGGCAGGACATCATGGCCCAGCTCCAAGCCACCGGCGGCCCGCGCAGTTGGCAAGTGGGAGGCTTGTTTGTGGATGTGCTCGCGTCGTTCGAGAACCTGGCCCGGACCCCTATTCGCCGACTGGACGGCCCCTACGGCGAGGTGCGCATTGCGCCGGTGGAAGAACTCATCGTCGAGCGGGTGTTGATTTCCAAGTATCCAGTGGACTACCCACCGGCCCTCGAGTGTGCTAAGAAACTGCTGGCCGCCGCCCTGCTGGGTGAAAGCGAAACCGACTGGGCCGAGGTCGAACGATTGGCTAATGACCGAGCCTATAAGAATTGGATCGACGTTAGAAAGCTCGTCAATGAACAAGCCCAAACTCTCCAAATCGGGAGCCCCTACCATCCCGATGAATGAGCCGATGCGCTGGGCGGACTGGCTCGCCGGCCGCCGCGCTCGCCGCGAGACGGGCCAGCGCGTCGCCCCCGGAATCATCCGCCGCGCCAGCAGCTCGAGCGACCAACGCCTGCGCAGACTGTTCGATGGCGAGCGCGGCCTGCCGTTCAAGGCGACGGACGAACTGTGAGCAGACCGGCGGGCCTGAGCCGTTTCCACGATGTTGGTAGAAACCGGGATGACCCTTCAGCTTGCCGCCGGGACCGAGACGCACGACCTCGAGGTCCAGGCTGGGCACGACGAAGCGCACCTGCTTGCCCCAGCCGTTATTCCGCCAGTTCCGCCAGCACGCCCATGAAATGGGGCGTGACGCGGATGAATTGGCTGAAGCTCTTGCCCAGGCCGCTCATCGCCTGGATGGCCGGCGCGGTGCCTTTGCGCAGATGCGCGGCGATCCGGGCAGGGCGCGCGCTTTCCGTGGTGACAGTTGCTGACGCACTTGGCACGCTTGGTTGATGCGATTGATGTGCGGTCGGTCATCATTGAGGTCTTTGCTGTCGGGACTCTGCGGTTGGCTGGGCGGGTTGGCTCTGGCCCAGCCTTGGTACGGCCCGCCCCCGAGCCTCTCGATCCACATCGAGAACCATCCGAGCGACCAGCGCTCGACGGTCCTTGCCTGGTCAAGCCGCGTGGACACGATCTATACAGTCCTCGAATCCGGTAGCCTAGCTTCGCCCACCCCCTCGGTCGCCACGCTCGTGCAAGGGGAAGCCGGTCTGGCCCAGTTTTGGACTGGCTTCGAAGCTGGGACGCGCTTCTTTCGGCTCAAGGCGGCGCGCCTGGTCCCGGTCGTCGTGGACGACTTCGCCCGTATGGGCAGTGGCCTGCAACCGTTCGGCCGTCCGCCTCTGGGAGCACCCTGGATCGCAATCGGCTGGGGAGGATTGGGGGAGGCGACTCACGGTTTTCTATCCAACGGCGATTTTGTCACCGACCTAGCAGCTCACTCGGCGGTGACCTACTTGTGTCAGGTACTACCGACAACACCTTGCCTGATCGAGGCGGATTGTCGGTGGGAACTCGACACCGGAACGGGTGGGGGAGGGGGTGATGGCACTTGCCTGCTCGTCCAGCAATCGGCCCTCCTGGATCCACAACCTCGTTCACCTCCGCCTCACGCGTGTGGGCGCCTTTTTGGACCTCATGGACAATGGGGAGTTCACGAACCATGCCAAGGCCGAGTTCCCAATGTTGCCCCTAGGAGTGAGCCACAACTGCAAACTCTACCTGGATGCGGAAGCGGGCTGCATCCTTGCGGTGCTAAACGGTCAGCCCATCCTGAGGTTCCAGCACCCGGCGATTTCGCGATTGGCTGGGCCGTTCGCGTTTTGGGAGCTCTACTACGACGATCCGGACTCGCAAGCGCGGTTGTTGGTCGAACGTGTGCTGGCTGCTGTGCCGTAGCAGCGGCCCAAGACCGGTCCCGCTTCTATCGGGTTCGCGACCTCGAGCTTTGACCCTGAGCGGGCCGTTACCCTGCCGCGGCGCGCAGAGGACTGCGCGCCCTACCCTGGTACTATTCCTCGCCTAGTGTTCGTGGGCGTAGCGGCGAACTGGCGTTCGCCGCTGTTCTGGGCGCACCGATTCGTGAATGCAAACGTGTTGGCACCTTGCTAGGCCCGGTTCTGCCGGTCGGTCACGGCTGAACCGACACGCGGTAGATCGCCAGCGGCGGCGCCTCCGCGTCCACAAAGCTCGACACGGCGTTCGTGGCGCGGAAATGCTCGGCGATAACCGTCCAGTCCGCAGCGGTGACCGAGGGCTTGCGGTGGATCTGGTAGTCGTAGCCGGCCACGCTGGGCCAAGTGATGACGGGCGCGAGGCGAATGGCGGTTTTGACGCCGGACAAAGCGTTGCCTGGGTCGGTTTGGTTACGGAATTCCTCGCCATTGGTGGCGCTGTCCAGGTCGGGGTCGGCATCGACTTGAGCCCTCGGGAGAGTGGCGAAGTCCGGTCCGAAATGAAGGCTCGCCCAGGCACGCCAAGCGGCGTCCTCTTCGAGATGGAAGAACTGGTTCGGCACCAGAGCCGTGTCTGAGATGCGGACGCGATCGAGAGTGCCACGCAGCCAGAAGCCACCGATGGTGTTGGCGCCGATGGCGACGCCAGCCATGGGACCACTGGCAGGGGCTTCGCCAGCAACGACGGAGGCGACCAAGTAGCCTTCGAGGTAGAGTCGCATAACCTGGTTGCTGAACACGCCCGCCACATGATGACTCCGGCCGTCCATCGGAAACGGGGCCCGTACCGAGTAGGACCCGAGCGTGGCGGATGTCACCCCAAAACCCACCGCCTGCGTGGCGTCGTCGAAGGTTAAGGCGTAGGGGACCATGCCGGGCCGCCCGGCTCCGCCGTCGCGATGGAGGATCGACCGCCAATAGCCGCCGCCGTCAACCTCCGGTTTCAACTGCGCCTCGAGGGTGAAGGATTTGAGGACTAGGGCTCGCAGAGCTCGCCCCTCCATGATCCTTATCCCTCCATGGACAACCGCCTGGAGGGCGGAGCTCCGCGACGCCTGCCGTCGGTATCGAGTTGGGTCCTCGGGTGAAGGACTCGAGGTCTAGGGCTCGCAGAGCTCGCCCCTCCATGATCCTTATCCCTCCATGGACAACCGCCTGGAGGGCGGAGCTCCGCGACGCTGCGGCTTGGGGCCGTGTTGGCCGACATGGCCGGCAAGCTATGACGTCCTGATCCGCAACGCCGTCGGGTGCGTGATCCAACCGCCGGTGGTGCTGTATGTGTACGAGGCGGTCGCTTAGGTGAGCAACTCCGCGAGCTTGAGGCGAATGCCCGGCAGGCAGCCGCACTCGAGGGAGTCATCCAGGGCCAGCAGTTGCACCGCTCGGTAGTGCCCCCCTTGGGGCTGGCGGTAGACTTCGATTTGGCGAGTCGTGCCGAGCACAATCCAATACTCCTTCACCCCAGCCTCGGCGTAGAGCGCGGCGTTCTCGCGGTCCAGCTCCGGGCTGGAAACGGCCACTTCGACGACCAACTCGGCCGTGCTGGGGTGAGCGCGGAAGAACTCCGCTTCCGTGCCACGGACCACGGCGATGTCGGGCTCGGGCTCGGAGTCTTTCAGCGTGAGGGGATCCTCACGCCGGACGATCCAGCCGGGCGGCAATCTGGCGAGCAGGAAGTCGTAAAGGCGTTTGGCGATGGCTGCGTGCAAAGGCGATTTGGACATCTTCTCGATCACGATGCCGCGGATGAGCTCCGTGCGCCGACCTCGCTCGTTGAACTCGTCGAGCCGATGATACTCCTCGACGGTCAACGCCGAAACGCGGTGTCGGACTTCCGGCAATTCCAGAATCGCTGGCATGTTGGCCGGAACTTACGGCTGAAACCGCGCACCGTCGAGCCCGGAATCGGCGCTTGCACACGCGGACGCTGGGCGGCTGTCGGGTGAAGGACTTGAGGTCTAGGGCTCGCAGAGCTCGCCCCTCCATGATCCTTATCCCTCCATGGGCAACGGCCTGGAGGGCGGAGAGACTCATGCCAATCCCAACTCGATCTTCGTCTGGAGTTTGGGCTTGCGGTTCCGGTGATGCGGGGTATAGGGTGCGAAGCGTTGTTGGCCGATGGCGATGGCGCATGAGGTTGGCCCGGCACGGCCGGGGCGAGGGCGGTGATCGGTCGACAGCAAATTGCCATTGCCGGTGAAACGCTTGTTTCCAGCGGTGAGCGCGCAGCTCGGGTGGGGTGTCCTGGGGATGGCGTTGTGGCTGCCGGCGGCGGCGAGGTTGGCCGCGGCGGAATCGGGCGCAGGAGGCGAAGCTCAGACGGACCCGGCCCAAGCCCAGGTTGTAACCCTCGAGTATCAAGCGGTCCCCTTCAGCGTGGTGAGTTGGTCGCTGACGGTGGACACTCGGCCGATCGAGTTCCAGCGCGAGCCGGAGTGGGGGGGCGGGCAAGTGCTGCGGGGCCGACTCCAATTTGCGGGTGACACGACCAACGCCGTGCCGTTTGCGTGGGAGCGCTCGGGGGAGAAGCTGCACCTGGACCTTAACCGCAACCTGGACCTCACCGATGACGCCGCGGGTGTTTTCGTGTCGGGGACCAGGGGGTTCTACCAGACGTTCACGAACGTGCATTGGCCGTGGCAGACCGCCTCGGGCGCGCTCGATGTCGTGTTGGACTTAAGCCTCTACAACTTCAGCTCGCGGCAGTGGGCCAACGCGGCGGTGCGTTCGTTCTGGCAGGGCAAGGTGACGTTGGGCGGGCGAGAGTGGCAGGCGGGAGTGATCGAGGATCGCGCGGGGCTGCGGTTGGATGGTGGGCATTTGTTGTTGCGGCCATGGGAAAGGCGGGCGGAGGCGTTCAACGTGCAGGGCGGTTCGAGCGAGGCGTTCGCGCTGCCTAAGCGCTTGTTTTTGGGTGGGCAGACTTATGCGGTAACAACCCGGTGGGGTTCGGCAGCGGGCGCCCAACCGCTCGAACTCGAGTTTCAGGAGCAGCCGACGCCCGTCGGCGACCTCGAATTGACGGGTGAGCATTTGAAGCGGGTCCTGTTGGTGGGGACCGAGTGCACGGTGGTCTTGGACCAACCGGAGCCGGTTGTGCGGGTTCCGGTGGGGACCTACGGGCGGCAGGTGGGGGTATGGCTCGAGCAGGGGGGTAAGGCGGCCTATCGCGAGCGGCCGCACGGAGCGGCGTCGAGCACGATTGCCGTCACCGCCACCAACGCCGCGCGGTTGACCGTGGGCGGGCCGTTGACCAATCGGGTGAGCGTGACGCAGCGGCACCAGACGCTGGTGCTGAGCTATCGGTTGGTGGGGGCGGATGGGGCCGACTATGAATTGGCGGAGCTGGATCGAAGCAAGCCGCCCAGCTTCGCGATCTACCAGGGGGAGAAGCAAGTGGCCGCGGGCAACTTCGAGTATGGCTGAGGCAGCACCTGCTCGTACTCATGGCGAGTACCCCCCGGTGCTGGTGGCGAGTTCAAAGTGGTGGCGTCGGCCGACCTGGGCGGATTGGGCAGCCAGGACGGTCCCATGACGGCCGCGATCTTCACGCCGCCGAGCCTGTTTCCACGGTTGTTGCCTTGGTTGGCGGTGTTGCTGTTGTTGCTGCTGAAGCCGAACCGGTCGCCGCAGGCGTGGTGGGTGTGGTTGCCGTTGCTGGGGGTGTACGCGCTCAACTGGGTGGCGCAGGGCCTGCTCGAGTTTCTACCGTCGCAAGCCTTCGAGGTGTTCAGTCAGATCTTCAGCGCCTTGGCCTTTGGGGTGACCGGACTTTGGCTGGGCGCGCCGTACCTGGGCCGTTCGTCGCGCGTGGCGGCTTTCTTCCTGGTGCTCGGCGGTCTGGGGATTCTGAGCGGCGTGGTGTTTGCCTTGCAGGGCGACTGGAGCGGGGACGGGGCGCTCGAGACGAGCGGCATGCTGCTGTTCATGGGGGTGTGCGTGCTGTTGCTGAGTCTGGCGCTGACCTTGGCGGCGTTGACCTGCCGCCGCCGGTATGGGCCCTTGCGGTTTTCGTTGTGGTTGCTGGGGTACCTGGTGGGCGGTTGGCTGGTGGTGGGGACACCGTTCTTTTTGGTCGCGTTGTTGAGTGGCGGGGCGCCGGTCGGGGAGTTTTTAGCGGCGGTTCTGTCGTTTGCAACGGTGACCTTCTTGGTGGTGTTGCCGTTCCTGATTCTGTGGTTCGTCAATCCGTTTTACCGGACGCGGCTGCAGGCGCTCTGGCAACTGGCGGCGGGCGCGCCGCCCGCGGGTGCGCCAGCCTGAAAACAGGGCTTGCCAACGGCCGGACCGACGTCTACTTTCCCCACTCTTTTGGCGTTTCGCCCTGGGCCGGCTGTGTGGCTGGTGGACCGAACGCCGCGTGAGCACTGGATACTTTATGGCAGTAAGGATTCGCTTGAAGCGGATTGGCACCACCAACGCCCCGGCTTACCGGATCGTGGTGGCCGACAGTCGGAGTCCGCGCGACGGCCGGTTCATCGAGGAAATCGGCAGCTACCAACCGTTGCGGAAGGGCGACAACTTCAGTCTGAAACTGGAGCGGGCCCAGTATTGGCTGCAGCGCGGGGCGCAACCGACCCAGACGGTGGCCAGCTTCATTCGTCGGGCAGGCCAGTTAGCCGCGGCGGCACCGGCGGCGGCTTGAGCGCCCGCAAGGGAGCAGCACCATGCAAGCCTGGCTCGAATACGTGGTCAAAGGGTTGGTCGACTATCCCGAGGCGGTGACGGTGACGCCGGTGGACCAGAACGGCGTCACGCTGTACGAGTTGCGGCTGCACCCGCGCGACGTGGGCAAGGTGATCGGGCGGCAGGGCGCCACGATCCATGCGCTCCGCTCGCTGCTGCTGGTCGGCAGCGCCAAGCAAGGCCTGCGCTGTACGGTGGATATCGTCGAAGACCGGGCCAGCCCGGGCCCGGCGGAAGGGAGCTGAACCGGCGCTGTACCGAGGCGGGCGCAGGCGCGCCTGACCGCGGCGGGCCGCAGCCGCCTGGGCGGGGGAGGCCATGACGATCGATGTGCTCACGCTCTTCCCCGGGATGTTTGTCGGACCGCTCGATGAGAGCATCGTCCGGCGCGCTCGCGACGCCGGGCATCTGGATCTGCGGATCCATAACCTGCGCGACTACGCGCATGATCGGCACCGGACGGTGGATGACCGGCCCTTCGGCGGCGGGCCCGGCATGTTGCTGAAACCGGAGCCGCTCTTCGAGGCGGTCGAGAAGCTGGGCGGGGCCGAGGCGCGGGTGATCTTACTCGATCCCGCCGGACGACCGTTCGATCAGGCGCTGGCGCGCGAGTTGGCCGGCGAGCGGCGTTTGTTGTTGATCTGTGGCAGTTACGAAGGCGTGGATGAACGGGCGCGGTCGGCCTTGGTGGACGACGAGGTGTCGATCGGCGACTACGTGCTCACCAACGGGGCGCTGCCGGCCATGGTGGTGATCGACGCCGTGACGCGGCTCTTGCCGGGGGTCCTGGGCGACGACGAGAGCGCGCACGACGAATCGTTCAGCCGCGGCTGGCTCGAGTACCCGCAGTACACGCGGCCGGCCGAGTTCCGGGGGATGAAAGTCCCGGAAATCTTGCTCTCGGGACATCACGCAGAGATCGCCAAGTGGCGCCGTGAACAAGCGCAACAGCGGACGGCGCAGCGCCGGCCGGATTTGGCGGGAGCGAACGCCGCGCCCCCGGACGCAGCGGTGGGGCGGCCTCAGCGAGCGACGGACGAAGACGAACGAAGGGAAAGCAGCATATGAATCAGGCACTATTGGACAAGATTGAGCAGGCGCACCTGCGGCGGGACGCGTTCGCCTTCAACGTGGGCGACACCGTGCGCGTGCACACGAAGGTCGTCGAAGGCGACAAGGAACGTATCCAGATCTTTACCGGGCTGGTGATCGGCCGCCGCGGGCACGGCCTCAACGCCACCTTCACCGTGCGCCGCATCAGCTACGGCGAAGGCGTCGAGCGCGTTTTCCCGCTCCACTCGAACCGCATCGAGAAAGTCGAAGTCGAACGGCGCGGCACCGTGCGCCGAGCCAAACTCACCTACCTCCGCAAGCGCGTGGGCAAGAGCGCCGTCGCCGTCAAAGAAAAGGAGCTTCGTACCAGCGCAGCCGAAAGCCCGGCCGCGCCGGTCCCTGAACCCGCCCCCACCGCGCCCGCCGCCGCCGAGCCGGCGAACGCAGCCGCGGCGGCTAGCTAGGCGCGGCATCGCCCCGCCGCAGCGGCCCGCGCGGCGGGGCGGCTGGGACTCAGGCGACCGCGTCGGACTCGGTGGGTTTCCCTGGCCTGTGAAACCGCGTGCGTTGCCAGATCGCTTCGCTTGCGAGCGCGAGACGCTCGCGGCCGGCGCCGCCCGTGTCGCTGGCGTGGACGAGGCCGGGCGCGGTCCGTTGGCCGGGCCGGTCGTCGCGGCGGCGGTCGTGTTCCCGATCGACTTCATCCGGGTCGGCCTGCCGGCCCGCCTGCGGGGACTGAACGATTCCAAGCAACTGACCCCGGCGCAACGCGACGAGTTCTTTCGCCAGCTCGAGGCCGAACCGACCATCGGGCGAGGCATTGCGCAGGTCGAGGCGGTGTGGATCGACCGGGTGAACATCCTGCAGGCCACCCACCGGGCTATGTGCGAGGCCCTGGCCCGACTTCCTTCCTCGCCGGACCATGTGTTGGTGGACGGCTTGCCGGTCCGGTCGCTGCCCTATCCCCAGACCGCCCTGGTTCGGGGCGACGCGCGCAGCTACTCGATCGCCGCGGCGAGTGTGTTGGCCAAGGTCACCCGCGACCGGCTGATGCTCGAATACGAGTCCCTCTACCCCGGCTACGGCTTTGGCCAACACAAAGGCTACGGCACGCCCGAGCACCTGGCTGCGCTCGCCCGGCTAGGTCCCTGCCCGGTTCACCGCCGCAGCTTCGCCCCGTTGCGCCTGCGCCAGGCGGAGTTGTTTTGATCGCGCGCCATGGGACTGTGGGGCCGCATGCGAGCCTTGGTCTGGCCGAAGCGCACGGCGGCGCATCTCGAGCGGGGTCGACAAGGCGAACGGGCCGCGCGGGACTATTTGGTGACCAACGGCCTCGAGTTGCTGACGCGCAACTACCGATCGCCGCGTGGCGAGATCGATTTGGTGTGTTGGGACGGCGATTGCCTGGCCTTCGTCGAGGTCAAGACGCGTTCGTCCGAGGAGTGGAACCGGCCGGCGGCCGCGGTGAATGCGCGGCGGCGCCGGCGGCTGTCGCATGCGGCCTTGGATTATCTCAAGCGCATCAAACGCCCGCCTATCCGCATCCGGTTCGACATTATCGAAGTGCTCATCGAGAAAGGAGAGGTGACTGAGATCCGGCACTTGCCGAACGCCTTCCCGCTCGCGTCCCCTTATCGGTATTACTGAGTCCAGGCCCTCCCGCAAGCACCTTCCTCGGCTCGCAGGGGACGGCGAGCCCTACCGCAGCCCACGTTCGGTAGCGGTAGGGCGAAGCTCCCGCCGAACCGCCCCCTCTGCGGTAGGACGCGCACTCCGCTGCGCGCCGCGACCTCCACGGCCCGCCGCCGCACTTGGGCTTCGGAACCCGAAACCTGTCGGCAACAGGTCTAAGCTCCAAAACTCCAACGGAGCGCGGGCATCTTGCCCGCGTGGCCAATGCATCGTGTCAACAATATCAACCCTGTCTGAATGTTATCGCAATTCGGCAGTCGGTTGCCGAGTCGGACCCCTCACGGGTGGTCGGGCGCGTCAGTCCGTGCGCGCCGGTTGGGGCCGCACTGCCGCCTTGATTCTCACCCCGCACCATCCCTAGGCTGGCGATGGCAACGGGCATGGGCCCGCTAACCGGCTGTGGAGCGACCGACCGAAAATGTGCAAGACCCGCTGGTGGGGCAGACGCTGCACCAGTACCGGGTCGACCGCGTCCAGGGCCGAGGCGGCATGGGCGTGGTGTACCACGCCTACGACACGAAGCTGCAGCGGCCGGTCGCGCTCAAGCTGCTTTCGGTCGAGTTGGTGGGTAACGCCGATCGGTGCCGGCGCTTCTTGCGCGAGGCGCGCGCGGCGGCCCGCATCAGCCACACGGCGGTGGCGCAGGTCTATGACGTCGATGAGTTGGCGGGGACCACCTGCATCGCGATGGAATGGGTCGAGGGCAAGACGGTGCGGGAGTTGATTCGGAGCCGGGAGTTGGACTTGCTGGGGGCGATTGACATTGCGATCCAGGTGGCGGAGGGCCTGGGAAAGGCGCATGAGTTGGGCATCGTCCATCGCGACATCAAGCCCGCCAACGTCATGGTCACCGGCGAGGGCCAGGCGAAGATCCTCGACTTCGGTCTCGCCAAGTTGGTGACGCCCGACGATTCCACCGTGGCAGACTCGGCCGGCCCAGCCGACCTGACGCGCACCCAGACTCAACTCGGTCAGATCCTAGGGACCGCGGCCTACATGAGTCCTGAGCAAGTCAAGGGGCAACCGATCGACGCGCGCAGCGACCTCTTCTCGCTCGGGGTGATGATCTTCGAAATGGCTACCGCCGAGCTGCCGTTTCAGCGCCCCACCATGATGGAAACCATGCACGCGGTCGCCTTCGACGACACGCCCTCTCTTCAGACCTACCGCCAGAACCTGCCCCTGGACCTGCAACGCATTGTGTCCCGGTGCCTCCAGAAACGCCCCGAAGACCGCTACGGCGATGCCCGGGCGTTGGCGGCCGACCTGCGGGCGCTTTCGCGTGACACCGCATTGGGACCGGGGCTGCTGCCCTGGTGGCGCGAGCGTATGGCGGATGCCTGGGACCGACTGACCCACCTCAGCCGCTCGCAACTGACGTGGGTCGGTATCGCCAGCGCCGCCCTGGCGGTGGTCCTGTACATCTTCATGGCCAACGTCGGGGTGGGCACCCTGCTGTTCTTCGGCCTGGTGGCGTTGCTCCTCATGCGCCACGTTCGTAATCGTCCCCAGCACATGATCGAGCGGTTCGTCCGCCGCGTGGCCAAGTTGCCCGAGGTCCGCTTGATCGCCGCCCAAGACCGCAAGATCGTCGTCGTCGTCGACCGTGCGCCCGGCCAGTTGTATGGCCGCATCAACAGCGAGCTTAATGCCTGCAACCGCAAGCTGTTCTTTGGCGATTTCCTCACCGCGGTGATCCGCCACGACCTCGGCTCGGGGGAAACGAGTCTGCTCCTCACCAGTCCAGGGGTCCAATACGTGCGTGACGACACCGCCCCCTTACCTGCACCGCGCGGGGATACCACCGGCCCCGATCCCACCGCGACCGCCTGAGGCACCACGCCCACTGCAACCGGCGGTTGGCCCCCCCGCGGGAGGACGGGATCGGGCCAGGCAGACGACTTAGCGCACCCGAAAGAACCTCAGGCGTCCGTCGGCGGGCAGAGTGACACGGCGGAAGTTACCGTCCGTTTCGACTTCGCCATCGTACTTGGCCCAGTTGGGCGCGGCCAAATCCTCTGTGACCTCGAGCACGGTAGGCGCGGCCGTGGCCGGCCACGCAACGACCATCGTGCGCGTATCGGCCGGGGGCAGTTCGGTGGTGGGGCGCTCGACAAAGCCGGTCAGACGGCCGAGGGCGGTGGTGGTGAAGGCGTTTTCTTTGATGACCCAGTTGCTGAAGGTTTTGCCATCCGAGGCTCGCACGCGCACGTCATAGACGGTGCTGGGCGCCAGGCCGTCCCAGACGAGGCTCGTCGCGCGCGTGTCCTCAGCGGCGAGCCAGTCCTGAGCCACACCCTCGATGCGCTTGCGCAGGCTGACCAGGTAAGCCACGCGGTCGCCGTCCGGATCGGTCGATGCGCCCCAAGCCAGGCGGGCGCTCTTGGCGGTCACTTCCGCGATCTCGATCGGGCCGGGCAACGACGGCGCACGGTTGGCTTGGCCGGCTTCGAGGGTGCGGAAGGCGTTCTCGCGAACGGTCCAGGCGCCGGCGGTGCCTTTTGCCCATGCTCGCACGCGCACATCGTAGGTGGTCGACGGCGCCAACCCATCGACGCGTTTGAAGGTGGCCGTGGTTTCCCCGGCGGCTTTCCAGCCCTGCGCCACACCCTCGAGTCGGCTGCGGAGTTCGAGGTCGTAGGCGACCGTGGCGCCGGCTGGGGCCGTCGAGGGTTCCCACGCGATGCGGGCTGAGTTGGCGGTGATGTCCGTGACCGTGATACTCGCTGGTTTGCCGGGCCCATTGCCGGCGGGCAGGGAGCGGAAGGCATTCTCCTTGATGAGCCAATCGCTGGGAAGTTTGCCGTCGGTGGCGCGCACGCGGACGTCATAGAGCCCCTCGGCGGCCAACCCTTCCCAAACCAGCGTAGTGGCCCGCGTGTCCTGCGGCGCCGACCACCCTTGCGCCACGCCCTCGATGCGCTTGCGCAGACACAGCAGGTACGCGACGGCGTCGCCGTCCGGGTCGGTGGCGGCACCCCAGGAGACGCGGGCGCTGCGGGCCCCGACCTCGGAGATCTGGATCTCGCCGGGCAACGTGGGGGCTCGGTTGGCGGGCGGTCCGGCTAAGGTGCGGAAGGCCGCCTCGCGGGCCGCATAGGGACCGGCGACGCCCTGTGCCCAGGCCCGCACTCGCACATCGTACACGGTGTTCGCATCCAGGCCGGCGACCGCCGCTGAGGTGCCAGCGGTTTCTTTGGCGGGACGCCAGTCCTGAGCTGCGCCCTCGACGCGTTTACGCAGGTCCACATCATAGACCAGCGTGACCCCGGCCGGGCCGGTCGCGGGCACCCAAGAGATCTGTGCGGCGGTGGCGGTGACTTCCGTCACGGCGATGGCGCCTGGGGAGCTGGGCGGCCGGTTCGCCTCGGCGGCCGTGCCGTCAAAGGGGTGGCAGGCCAACGCAGCGGCGCACAGGCCTAGTGCCTTGGGGAGCCAGTGGCCGCGTAATAGCAGACGAGCACCTCTCCAGTGAGAAACCGCGTTCTTCATACGACAAATAGGCTGCAGACTTGATCGGTTCGGCAAGGCTGCATCGAGCTTATAAATAGGACCGAGTAGGTCGTCAACTGGGCGTTTGTGTGCACAGGGCGAAGGCCCGCCCTTCCAGGGCTGTCGTGTCCTCGGTTCACGATGCCCAGGGTGCCCCTCCCCCCATGTTTCTGCCCCTTTCCATGAACCGACAGGTAGGGCCGGACCGCCGGGCCGGCCGCTCGGGCCCGGTGACCTGACTCGTTCGGCGCGCCCAGCGGTCGCGCCCTACCGGTTCATGGCCCCGATGCGCGCGCCAAAGCGGGTCGAGGCTCCCCATGTTTCTGCCCCTCCCCATGTTTCTGCCAGTCCACGGCCCCACGCTCGCCCGCCACCTTGGCGTGACGTCAACACTCCCTATGATGACGCGGATAGGAAGGAACGACGCTCACCGATCCGGGCGCGCCGCTTCGTTGGCGGCCATCATGCGCGCGAAGGTGTTGACCACCAGTTCGGCCGTCTGGTCAACGGCCGGCAGCGGACTGAACGGCACATAGATTAGATCGCGGGGTTCGAGGCGGATGTCGGGGGCGCGACCGAGTTGGATGGCCTTGAGATTGAGCAAGGCTACGGCCGGCCGGTCCAGCGGACCGCGCAACAGGACCACTTGGTCGAGGTAAGCCTCGGGTTGCGGCCCCCGCGCCTGGGCGAGCGCCGAACCCACGGTGGTCTCAGCATCGTAGGCGACCCGCTGCGGTTGGATCACCGCGCCCAGCACGTAGACCGCTAAC
This sequence comes from Verrucomicrobiota bacterium, assembly GCA_016871715.1. Taxonomy (GTDB): domain Bacteria; phylum Verrucomicrobiota; class Verrucomicrobiia; order Limisphaerales; family J093; genus VHCO01. The sequence goes on along the minus strand of VHCO01000113.1, from coordinate 3,094 downwards.
GGCTCGGCCGGTGGCACGTAGACGAAGTCGTCCGGTTCCAGGTACACGTTCTGGCTCGAGTCGGCTGCGCCGAGGAGGCGCTGGAAATCCACCGGGACACAACGACCTTGGCGGAGCAGAAAAGCGCGTTCGAGCTCCGCACGGGCGGGAGGGTCTGCCGTGGCGGTTGGCGCGGGCGAGTCAGTGCGTTCGCCGGCTTGAGCGATGGCCTCGAGCAAGGTAAGCGGCGCGGTCAGGGCGTAGCGTCCGGGCCGCTGCATGGCGCCGAGCAGCCAGACCCGACGGCTCTCCGCGGCGCGCAGGGTGAGGACGACTTTGGGTTCGCGCAGGTAGCGGCTCAGCTCGCGTTCGATCTGGGATTGGACTTCCGCGAGGGTCAACCCCCACACGTCGAGGCCCGCCAACAAGTGGTAATAGATCTTGCCGTCGGGCCCCACCGTCACGGTGCGGCGGCTGCCGCTTTCACCCGCGATCTCGAGCTCGATCCGATCCGCGGGGCCCAGGCGCACAGGTGTTGTGGGCACATCGAGCCGCACCGCAGCCATCGCATCCCCGGCCCGGGTAACCGGGGCGAGATCGGTGAGGCGAATGGGGCTGGCGCTGGAACCCGGCACGCGACAACCGCTGGGCAGAGTCAGCGCCAGCAGCAGGGCACCCGCCAACCGCAGCGCCTTGGCCCCGTGCGGCCTCATGGTCGAGTGGGCTGGACCAGCCCGCTCAGAGCCGATGAGGACGGGGTCTCCTGCCTGTGGGTGAGGGCCAACTGAATGAGGCCAGCCGCGGCTTGATCGAGCAACTCCTCCGCCCGCCGCCAGGGCCGGTCCGCTACATAGACGATGTCCTTCGCTTGGAGCTGGAAGTCGTTGCGCCGGGCGCTGGGGTTAGGCGGCAGGTTAACCACGAACGTCTCCGGTCGGCTCAACGCGCCGCGCAGCACCAGGACACGTTGGTTGAAGGCTTTCGGGGTCAGACCGCCACAGGAGGCAAGAACCGCCGGGAGCGTGGCGGTGGGATCGGCGCCCACCCGGCCGGGCGCGACCACTTCGCCCAGCACGGAGATCTCGTTGGACGATGCCGGTGAAACGTAGATGGCGTCGCCTGGTTCGAGTTCGAGGTCTTGACTCAGATCGCCTTGGTCGAAAAGGCGCCTCAGATCCACCGGCAACCGTGCGCCGCGACGAAGCACCAGGCTGCGCGCCAAGTCGGCCCGGTCGAGGTCGTCTGGCGCCTGCCAGCCGGTCACCAGGCCCTGGGCACGGCGCAGCGCTTCGAGCAGGGTGACCGGCCGCTCGAGGGTGTAAGTCCCGGGGTTGTGGACATCCCCCAGCACCTGGCAACGCTGGCTGTGGTAGGCCACCGGCAAAATGATGACCCGCGGAAAGCGAAAGTGCCGGCGCAGCTCGTCGTCGAGCCGCTCCCGCAGTTCATCCACGCTCAACCCCTCCGCCGGCACCTCGCGCGCCTCGAGGTAGCTGATCCGGCCCTCGGCGGTGATGACCACTCCGGGCCGTGCCAGTTCGGGAAAGCCGTACAACTCGAGGTCCAACACATCGCCTGGCCCTAGCTTCAGATTCCGTTGCCAATCGGCTCGGCCCGCCCCGGGCACCTTGGACAGGCCGGCCTGGGCAGTGGGCGGTGTCACAACCAGGGGCGTCTCTCCGGCACGCGCCGGCGCCAGCGGCACGAGCCCCCAACCGCTCAGCCCCCAAACGACCAACGCCCCACTCGCAACGCGGTTTAGGGATGCGGCTCGGTGCGACCCGCGGCGCGAGCGGCCACCGAACCACAGCACCGCCCAAGCCAGACTGGCCGCGAGCCCAGCACCCGCCAGAGCGCTCAGGGCGATCCGTGTCCAGTGGCGAGTGACAGCGACCTCGCTGGGCGGCGTGAGACTGAACACGCGGTAGTCCCCGGGAGGCGCTTCGACGAAGGACTGGACCATGCGTTGTTGGCTGGCCAGGAAGGCGTGCTGGGCGCCCAACGACTGCTGGCGGGCTTGGAGCAGGGCCATCTCGTGGGCGCGCCCGGCCAGTAACACGTACTTTTGGCGCAGCGCATCTCGGGCGACGGCGTACTGTTCGAGGCGCCGGCTCAGGGCCGCCTGCTGCGCCTTGAGGTCGGCCAGTGACACGTCCTCGGTGGGGCGCACGACTGGGGCGGCGGGCGGCGGATCGGGGGCGATGGCGAGGGTCGACACCTGTTCCTCCCAGAGCCGGACGCGTTCTCGGGCCTCCATCACGAGTGGGTTGGCGTCGGTGTAACGACTGAGCAACTGGACCAGCTCGGTTTGGGCGGTTTGCAGTTGTTGGCGGGTTGAATCGGCGCGTGAGAATACGGTCGGCGGCGGACTCGAGTCGGCGGCGGCAGCACGCTCGATCGTGGCGATCCGGGCCGCGAGGGCGTCCAGCTCGATGCGAGTCGCCGTGTGGCGAAAGGCAAAGTCGCCGAGGTCCCGCAGACAAGCCGCCGTTTCCCGCGCCGGGTCCACGAGCTGGGCCTGGCGAGCGAAGGTTTCCAACTGCTGGTTGGCCGCCGCCAGTTCGCGGTCGGCCCCCACCAGTTGTTCCTGCAGGATTTCATTCAGCTCGACGGCGGCTTGGGCTTGGAGTTCCTTGGACCGCCGCACGACCTCCTCGCCATAGACCTCGAGCCAGCCGGTCGCGGTCCGCGCCTGGTGCGTGGTCGTCAGCCGAACGGTCACGAGGTCCGCGTCCGCCTCCGCCTCAACCGACAGGTTGCGCTGGAGTTGCTCGGCTGACACGGGTGGATCGGCGCGTTGCGCTACCTGCGCCAGGAACGTCCGTGCTTGAATCGCACTGGCCAGCGCCGGCGCAGGAAGCCGGCGCCGATCCGCAGCAGGCGCGCCAACGTCGCCCGCCTGGTAGATGCTCGGCAACTCGCGCCCCAGCAGCGTCAGCGTGGCCGTGTAAGTCGTCGGGAACTGCCAACTGCCCGCAAGGGCTGCCAGCACGAGACCGGCCGCGCCAGCGGCGGCCACGCCCCGCCAACGCTGAGTCGGGGCCGCCTGCACCCGGAGCGGCGCAGCCGGGCGTGTCCCCGCAGGCTCGAGAAGGCCCGCCCCACGCTCGCGTTG
>VHCO01000112.1 GCA_016871715.1 Verrucomicrobiota bacterium | reverse complement strand
GACCGCGCCCCGCACGCCGAAACGTTCGAGGAACTCCTCGAGCAAACCTTTGAGGTCGTGCAGGTCGTACCGCGCCTCGCGGTCGGGTCCGGTCCAAAACGCGGGTGCGCGCAGGCCGGTCAGGCCGATGGCCAGGCGCCGGTATTCGCGGGTCTGGTCCTCTTGGCTCAGAAAGACGCGGCCCACCTCGAACAGGGCCACATCCGACTGTTGGCGAGCGAGGTTGTGGCGGAGCGAGTCCAAGAGGCCGGGCAACAGGCTGGGGCGGAGCACGGTCATGTCACTGCTGAGGGGGTTGTCGAGCCGCGCCCAGGATTCCGGCGGCGCCACCCACCGGGCCGGCTCGTCGGCGATGAGGGTCTGGCCTTGGGCTTCGTCCAAGCCGAGTCCGGCGCAGAGCCGGCGCGCCTCGGCCAACTGGTCGTGCACGGCATCGTGCTCGTGGCTGCCGGTGACGCCTCGCGGCGGTGTGGCGGGGATCCGGTCCACGCCGTGCAGCCGGCAGACCTCCTCGATGAGATCGATCTCGCGCTTGAGATCGACGCGGAAGGTCGGAATGCGGAAGGCGACCGGTTCGGGCGCGGCGGGTTCGCCCACCGGGCGCGGTTTGCGCCCGATGAGCCGCAAGCCCAACTGTCCCAGATGATACTCGATGGTCTCCGGCGCCAACTCGATCCCCAAGAGCTCTTGCACCTTACGATGCCGCAGCGTGATCTGCCGCGGTTCGACGGGCGCTGGGTAAGCGTCGACCACCCCCTCGGCGTATCGTCCCCCCGCTGTTTCGAGGATGAGTCGGGCGCAGCGTTGGCTGGCCCAGTCGGCGATGCCCGGGTCGGCCCCGCGCTCGAAGCGGTAGGAGGCGTCCGTGCGGAGGCCCAGGGCCTTGGCGGTGCGCCGGACGTTGGTGGGTTTGAAATAGGCGCTCTCGAGCAACACATCCACCGTGCGGTCGTTGATCTCGGTGTTTTGGCCGCCCATCACACCGGCGAGGGCAATGCCCCGCGTTTCGTCCGCGATGAGCAGCATGTCTGCCGTCAGGGTGTGCGCCTGGCCGTCCAAGGTTGTGAATGGCTCGCCCGGGCGGGCTCGGCGCACCACGATGGTGGGCTTGCCGTCAGCCGCCTGGCCGACCAAGTGATAGTCGAAGGCATGCAACGGTTGGCCGGTCTCGAGCATGACATAGTTGGTGGCATCGACCACGTTGTTGATGCTGCGCAACCCGACCAACTCGAGGCGCGCGCGCAACCCGTCCGGACTCGGCCCGATTCGGACGCCGCGGACGACGCGGGCGGTGTAACGCGGGCAGAGCTCGGCATCTTCGAGGCGGACAGCTACGCTCTCTGCGGCGCGGCCCTCCGTTCGGGCTGGATCGAGCGCGATGTCAGGCAGGCGCAGCGGGTTACCGGTCACCGCGGCGATTTCGCGCGCGATGCCGATGACGCTGTTGAGGTCGGGTCGATTGGGGGTGACCTCGAGATCATAGACCACATCGTCACTCGCGCGCCCGAGGTGCTGAGCCAACGGTTGGCCTACCGCGGCGTCCGCCGGCAGAATCAGCAACCCTGCCGCATCCTCCGCCAGACCCAGTTCCTTCGGCGAACACATCATGCCCTGAGACTCGACGCCGCGGATCTTGCCGACCTTGATCGTGAAAGGCGGTTCGCCCGGTTGGGCCGGCAGCGACGCCCCGGGCAGGATGAGCGCGACCTTGTCGCCCGCCTGGAAATTATGGGCGCCGCAGACGATCTGGCGTTCCCCGCTGCCGTCGTTGACACGGCACACCGAGAGCTTGTCGGCGTTGGGATGTTTCTCCCGCGTGAGCACTTGCGCCACCACGATGCCCGCGAACGCGCCGGCCACCGGTTGCACCCCCTCGACTTCGAGGCCGAGCATGGTTAAACGCTCGGTCAGTTCCTCGGGGGACCAGTCGAACTCGACGTATTCTTTGAGCCAATCCAGTGTGACTTTCATCGCCAATCCATCTCGTCTGCGCTCGGTCCGTCCGCGCACGCCGCACCCCAAGCTCCAGCCATCCCTCGGCGCTGCGCCAAGCCCGAACGCGCGCCACTTTATGCGGCCGCCCTGCCAGTGTCTAGTGACGGCGCGCCTCAGAATGGGGGTCAGGGGTCGCGCCGAAGGCTACGCGGGCAAGATGCCCGCGCTCCACCTCGCTGAGGATTCGGGTCTCAGTCTTCAGGCGCCTCACCGGTCGCCCCGCGAACGGCGGGTTCGACAGGCTGACTCTCCACCGCCGACCCGGGCGATGTCGCGCCGGCGGTCGCGCCGGGTGCGGGTGCGAGCGAAGGTGCCGAGGTGGCGCGGTTCAGGCGCTCGAGTTCCAGGCGAGCACGGGGGTGGCGTTGAGCGGCGGCGCGTTCGAGCCAGTGGCGCGCGATCGTGCGGTCTCTGGGCACGCCTTTGCCCACCAAGTAACGAAGGCCCAGATCGTACTGGAAGGTGCGCAACCCTTGCTCCGCGCACTGGTGTTGGAAGTCCAGCAGCCGCTGGGCGTCCTGAGCTCGTTCCGCCTCAGTCTTGAGCGGCCGGGCGGGGAGCACGACGGGGGCATAGCTGCGCGGAAGCGGAGTCGGCTGCCATGCTGGCGGCGGTGTGGCGGGGTTCGCGCCTGGAGCCGGGGCGAAGAAGGTGAGCGGCATTTGGAGGGTGGGGCGAGTGACACTGCTGATCTGGGCCGTGAGCGGGCCCGGGCTGACCAACCCCACCGTCAACAGCCAGAGCGCCGGCCTCCAACACTGGGGGAGCATCCTCACGGCGCTCGCCGGACGACGCGGTAGAAACGGTGGCCTGCGCCCGACGCGGCCGCGTCGGCGAAGACGAACGAGAAGTTGCCGGGCTGGCACTCGCCGGTCTTCGTCCAGTGGAGGAGATCGGTCGAGACCTCGACGTCGTACCCGGGGGTCGCCAGTTCGCCCACGACGGTCAGTTGCAGCGAGCCGTCGGCCAAGGGCCAGAGCCGGACGATCTGCGGCCGCGTGTCTCCGGCCTTGGGTTCGTCTCGGGACGCGATTCTGAAGTCGTAGCCGTCGAACGAGGCAAGCCCCGCGAAGCTCCGCGGCGTAGGGCTCTCGGTGGCGGTGAGGCGATAGGTCAGCACGCGCGCGTGGGCCTCGTGGAAGGGGCCCCAACGGATCGCGCGCCGGTCGAGGTCGAGCCTGCCTTCGTCGCTGATCTCGTCGGCCAGCGTCCCCGGCGGCAATTGTTCCTCGACCGCAAAGGCGCGGGTGACTTCAGCCGGAAAGACGCGCACGGTCACGACCGCCGGTTGCCCGGCCGTGAAGGAGGACGGCAGCTCGCGCAGGGCAAAGCCTGTGGTCACCAAGTCGCGCGGGGATCCGGAAGCGTTGACCTGGGGCGGATTGATCCACCACAGCGGCGCGGGGCCGGCCTTGGGCTCGAAGAGGTAAACCTCCCCGCCGCGCCAGAGCGCGCCCGCTCGCGTCACGTAACCGATCGGAATCGGGTTCGGCTCGGTTGGCCAAGCCTCGCCCAGACGCCACGCCGCCCCATAGGCAGTGACTTCATCCAGCGAAAGGGCGTTGTCCGCCACGGCGCGGTCGGCCGGGTGGCGAACCTCAGCCCAGACGAGGTGATCGCCGGTCACGCGCGTCAATACGCCATCGGCCGATGCCTGGCCGGCAAATTCAGCGGGCCCAACGGCGTTGGGGGGCGGAGTGACTTCGTAGCTCAGGAGCCGCGCCTGGCCATCCAGGAACGGGCCAAACTTGACCGCACCCACGGCGCGATCCCAAGCGCCGGCTGCGCCGATCCCGGTCACCTCCCAACCGCGCGGCGGGTGATCCTGCACGGCGTAGCTCTGCACCGCGGGCCCGGGATGGGCATGGAGGTTGACCCGGAATCCGACCCCCGCCGCGTATCGGTCCGGCAATTCCCGCACCACCAAGGCCACGGGCGGTTCATGCCGGCGGACGACAATCTTGACCGGGGGCGAAACGAGGGCGACTCCCGCGGCGTCGGTGACCTTGGCCACGAGGGCGTACTCGCCGGCCGGCGGCGTTGGCCAGATGAAGTAGTGCTCGACTTGCGGGCGTTCGCCGGCGGGATCGTCCGGGCCCTGGGCCACGCGGATCGAGTGCCCCAGGAACCGGTCGTTGGCGTAGAAGGCGACCGGTCGGGTTTCGTGGGTGGTGTTCGCTAGCCGCGCCAGGATCTTGATCTCGGGCGGGTCGACCAACACCTCACCAGAGTGCGGCGCGACAATCCGCAAGGTCGGCTCGAGTGCCGGTTTCACGGCGATGGTCACTTCCGGCGCGACCACCCGGTGCCCCCCCGCATCCGCGGCTGTGGCGGTCAGGGTGTAGCGGCCTGCCGCGGCGACCTTCCACTCGAGGCGATGGTACCGCGGCCAGCCCGGGCGATCCACATCGCGCGTCAGAATCTCGGAGACGCCAATCGACTCGCCGTTGGCAAAGAACTCGACCCGTCGAATCGACCCGTTCGGATCGACCGCCGTGAGCTCGATCGGCACACGCGCCGGCGCGACGAACTCCTGACCGGACTTGGGCGCGGTGATCTCGAGACTCGCCTTGGCCAGGTCGGGCATCTCCCGAATCACGCCGCGTGCCTCGACGGGTTGACCGAGCCGGTAGGTCTGGCGCAGCCGCACGTGGGGCGGCGGAATCGGTTGCGCCAATCGCAACACCAGGTCTTCATTGCCTTCGAGGGCCTTGTCCGGCACCGGCGCAAATGAAACCACCACCGCCTCGGCGCCGGCGGCGAACCGCACCTTGCCTTGTCCGGCGGGCGGTCCCGGAGGCTCGACCAGCGGTTCCCACCCCCCGGCGGGGTCGGTATTCTTCCCGCCGCCCTCCGGCACCAAGAGGAGGTAATCGATGCCGAATGTGGCGGTGCCGGCCAGCTCGTAGTAGACCTCCAGAGGCTCCGTCAAGGCGCCCTGCCGGCGAACTTTGAACTCGATGAAGTCAGCCGGATTCGACTCGACGGCGTCGCTGTCCAGTGCATGGACGGTGACCACCGGCAGTTCGAGGCCACCTTCGACTCGCAGGTGTACGGGCGGAGAGACCACAACCTGGCCGTCCGCCAAGACAGCGCGCGCGGTGAGCGCGTATCCGCCGGCTGGAACCCCCGACCACTCGAACTCATGGTGCACTGGCGTCCCCGGATCCGGCGCGACAATGAACTGGATATTGGACTCGCCGATCTTGACGTTGTTGGCCAGGAACTCGACCCGCGTGATGGCCCCGGCCGGGTCGATGGCCACCAACTCGACTTGGATGGTCGCCCCATGCGGAAAGCTCTGACCCTCGTGCGGTCGTACGAACTCGAGTCGTGCACCCTCCTCTCCGACCACAAACCCGCCGGTGCCGACCAGTTCGAGGTCGAAGCTCAGGTCGCTGCTCGAGGCGCTGGCTTGGTGGACCTCGGCGGCCACCACATTGCGCCCGGCCCGCAGCAGCGCCGGCGGCAGCTCGACTTCATGAAACGCCTTCTCGTCCGCCCCGGCGACGGCGGCCACGGCCAACGTGCCGGCCGACAGCGGCCCGAGGGGCAAGTTGCTGCGGAAGGCCTCGCGCCCGTTCACATACACGGCGGCGCCGTCATCGCGCAGGACACGAAGCCGGAGCGCTTCGACCTTGGCGACGCCGTCGAGCAGGAAGGCGCGCCGGAAATAGGTGCTGATGTGGCGCTGCGTCGGGTCGCTGCCGTAACTCACCACAGTGGCTTCGTCGCCGTCCCCATACCCCAATTCGGCCCTGCCACTTTTCCAGCCACTGTCATCGAAAGCCAGGCTCATCCACTCGCTTCCTGGCTCTCCGCCGCGATCCCAGTATTTCCATGCTGACCCTGCCGCAATGACGGCGACCGGCTTTGGGTCATGACCCTGTACCACGTCCTGGATGACCGCTTCAGTGCGGTCCGGCTTGCCGATGTGATAGCTGTTCTCCGGTGTGGGCGGGGCCAGGATCGGCGGCACGACCACCGTCACCACGACCGTTTCAGGCCCCTCGACCAACTGGTCCTCGAGCGCCCGTATCCCCAGGGCGAAGGACTCCGCTCCGGTCGGGATCGTCACCGTGCGGAGCGGTTGGACGTGTCCTCCGGTGCCTGGCTCATCGCCAAGCCTTGTCCCAGCCGCCGTAACCACCTCGTAGTCCACACCCGGCAATGCCCGCCCACTCAGCTCGAAGAAGACCACGACGGTGTGATCGGTCCGCCCCGCTCGGACGATCTTGAGCCAAGCCAAATCGTCGGGCTTGCCCTCTGTCGCCTCTCGGTCCAGCGTCACTACCGTCACCGTGTTGAAGGGATCGGCTGGCGCACTGGCTACGGTGATCTTGATCGGGTCGGCTTTGGCCTGTTGCCCGGCGGGATCGGTCGCGACTGCGGTGAGCGCGTAAGCGCCCGCCGGAACATTCGCCCAGTTGATCAGGAACGGGTTGACTGGGCCGGCGCTGAGCGGGTTGCCCTCGCGCACGCCGAGGCTGTGGCCGTTGGCAAAGAACTCGACCCGGTGCACCCCAGCCAGCGCTCCTCGCAGATGCGCCGCCACCCGAACGTCGGCCGGCGCCGTGCATCGGTCGCCGTCCGCCGGTGCCACAATCTCGACGGCTAATCCCTTACCCTCCTCTTGGGCCAAAGCCGCCACGGCGAGGCTGCCTGCAAGGACCCCGATGCCAATCCAACCGCCCACTTTCAACCCACGTTCGAGCTTCATATGACGCACCCAATCCTCTCCCGCCGGCGAACCTGAGCAGACCGCCCGGCGAAGACTGTATGGTACATATCATACAGTCCGTCGGCTGGCAAGCCCGACTTTTGGCCCGCAGCGGCCTTGGGTCCTGAGCGAGCGGGTTGGCCTGGCGCAGCCCAAAAGCGCACCGGCGGGTTCAGGTGAACCCGCCGGTGCTGGTCTGGGGCGACGGCCCAGCGACGGGCCGCGCCCCGGCTTGGACGATCGCTACGGTCAACGCGGCTCGCGCGATTCCTCGGCGGCGTCGAAGGCGTGCTGGAGGGCGACGAGATCTTCGCCAGGCTTGAGGGCATCGAGCATGGCCTGCTCGGCTTTGAGTTGTTCGGGCGAGTAGTTGGCGGCCTTGATCGAGAGCCCGATACGGCGCTCGGACTTGTCGATCTTGATGACGCGGGCGGTGACTTCCTGATCCACCTTGAGCACGTTCTTGATCTTATCCACGCGCTCTTCGCTGACCTGGGAGATATGGACCAGGCCATCGATGTCGTGTTGCAGACCGACAAACGCGCCGAAGCTGGCCAGTTTGGTGATCTTGCCGCTGACCAGGTCCCCCACACGGTAGAACTTGTTGATATTCTCCCAGGGATCCTCGCTGAGCTGCTTGAGCCCCAGCGAAATGCGCTGGTTGAGCTTGTCCACCTCCAGAACCACCGCCTCGACTTCGTCACCCTTCTTCAAGACCTCGGACGGGTGATTGATCTTCCGGGTCCACGACAGGTCCGAGACATGGATCATGCCGTCGAGCCCTTCCTCGAGTTCCATGAAGGCGCCGTAGCTGGTGAGGTTGCGGATCTTGCCGCGGACGTGCGAGTCCTTGGGGTACTTGGACTCGGCGGTATCCCACGGGTTGGCCTCGAGTTGGCGGATGCCCAGCGAGATCTTCTGCTCCTCGCGATTAATGCCGAGCACCACCGCCTCGAGGTCTTGGCCCTGTTTGAGCACGTCGCTCGGTTTGGCAATGCGCTTGGTCCACGACAACTCGGTGACGTGCACCAGGCCCTCGACGCCGGGCTCGAGCTCGACGAACGCGCCGTAGGGCACCAAGTTGACGACCTTGCCCTTGACGCGGGCAGCGACGGGGTACTTGGTTTCGATATTGTCCCACGGGTTGGCCATCTTCTGCTTCAGCCCCAGGCTGACCCGCTCCTTCTCGCGATTGATGTCCAGCACCACCACGTCCAGTTCCTGCCCCACCTTGAGCATCTCGCTCGGGTGACTGATGCGGCCCCAGCTCATGTCGGTGATGTGCAAAAGCCCATCGAGGCCGTTGAGATCGATGAACGCGCCGAAGTCCGTCAGGTTCTTGACCGTGCCCTTGCGAATGTCTCCCGGCATCATCTCGGTCAGCAGTTTGGCCCGGCGCTCGTTGCGTTCTTGCTCGATGAGTTCGCGGCGGGACAACACGATGTTTTGGCGGTCCTGGTTGATCTTGACCACCTTGAACTGGTAGTTGTTGCCGACGTAAGCCGCCAGGTTGCGCGGCGGGATGATGTCGATCTGGGAGGCAGGCAAGAAGGCCTCGACCCCAATGTTGACCAGCAGACCGCCTTTGACAATCGCTTTGACTTTGCCCTCGATCGTGCCGCCTTCGTTGCAGATGGTGAGGATCTTCTGCCAGTTCTTCTTGAACTCCGCCTTCTCCCGCGACAGCACCACCATGCCTTCCTTGTCTTCGAGTTTCTCGATCAGCACGTCCACTTCATCGCCGACCTTGACGACCTGGGGCTCCTCGAATTCGCTGATCGGAACGACCCCCTCGCTCTTGTAACCGATGTCCACCAGAACTTCCTTCGGCCGGACCTCGATGATGATGCCTTTAACAATTTCCCCGGCGGCAAATCGCTTCTCGCTGAGCCGCAGGGCTTCTTCCATGGTTAACATACTATGCTTGGAACTGACTGGGGGAGACTTGGTCGGGAGATCGATCGCCCGGCGAAGCTCCATTGCCTAACCCGCCCCTGGTTTCTGCCGACAGCAACCGCGCTGGCGGCACAGGCGGACCTGACGTTGCACAGGCAACGGAGGATGACGTTAGGTTGTGCGTTAATCGCTCGTTTCTCAGCCTCTCGTGATACGCCGCACCCGCGGCGTTCAGGCGGGGGCCGACAATAGGCAGGCTCAGCCCCGATGCAAGCAGGAAATTGAGCCGAAAAACCGTGCCGCCTCATCCTGCTCCTGCCCGATCCCGGACCTATTCCCCCTACCCGTGCCGCCCCGCCGGCGCGCCCGCACTCGCCGCCGCAGCGGGATTGCCTCCGGGACCCGCAGGCGGCAGAGCCGGGCGCGTATGCAATCGCGGACACTGACCCGGCGAGAGTGGCTCGGGCGGGTGGCGGCTGGTGGCGTCAGCTACTCCTCGACCCCGGAGGTCAGGGTCGAGGGCTGGATGGCGGTCCAGACGCGAGACGGGCGCCACCTCTTGGCCACGGTGTCCGACCCGGCCCTGTTTATGTTCCAGAACCTCGAGTACGCCTGTATCCACAGCGCGACCGGCTTCGGGCGCTTGGCGCCGGGAGAGACCGGCGCGGGCCGCAACCGGGTGTACTTCATCGCCGCCACAATCGAGGAATGGCACCAGCGGATGCGACGCGACCTGTCGGCCCCACTGGACTCTCAACGCCCGGGCAGCCCGTAGCGCGTGATCGGGCCTTAGCCCAGAACGGTCAGGGTCACTTTCTGGATGGCGTTGTAGCCGGACTTGAGAAGCGGCCGGGGCAACGGTTGGGCGACCCCGCGCAGGTCGATCGTGCGGCAGCGCAGGTCGTATGCGCCCGGACGCAGGTCCGTGAGGGTTGCCGCCCAGTGGGCGACGGTGTACCGCAAGGGCCACGACCGCGGCCGACCCGTGATCGAGTCGAATTCGAGGGGCCAAGGCACGGGCAACTTGCCCTCGGGCAGCCCGCCGCCCCACCGGTCCGGGGGCGGCAGGATTCGAGCCGTGCGCCAGTCAAGTTGGGCCAAGTACGGGTCCTCGCTTGGCACCGGTGTGTCTTTGGGCTGCAGCGCATATTGGACCTCGCTCAACCCCGACGGCCCCACTTGAGCCAGGCCGGTCAGCGTCCAAGGTCGACTGGCGGGCAGCGTCTCAGGGACCGCGTTGCAGCAGGCGTAGGTCTTGAGCTGGCTTTCGGTGTCGTTGTTCCAGTCGGCGTAGGTGTCGTTGAGGCGCGGGTTGTTGGTCAAGACCACGCGCTGGAGCCACTTGACCGACTTGTTGCCGTAGGCGCCCGGCACCAGGAGGCGCACGGGGCCGCCGCGTTTGGGGCTCAACCACTGGCCGTTGAGTTTATAACACAGCACGACCGGCAGCTCGCCGGGTAGCTCCTCGAGCACACGGTCCAGGGTCAGCGAACTCTGGAAGCGCTGGCTGAGGTCGTCGTTGTGCCATCCGTAGTAGAAAACCCGCCGCACATTGGCCGTGGGATGAACCATCCGGATCACCTCGCGGAGCGGCACGCCTTCCCAGAGGCCCATCCCCAGGGGCCGTTTCATGTTCGTGCAGGACATCACGCACAGAAACCGCACCGCCGCGCGCTCCGCCAATCGCAGCAAACCCTCCCAGTCCATGGCGGTCCCAGCCTCGCGCGTCAGCGGTCGATCGAGGCGAGCGCCACTCTCCGGGTCCGGCACGACCTCCAGCCGCCAGGTCTCCGGAACTAGGCCGACCGCTCGTCGACGCTCGATCGGCAGGTCATGGGGCGGGGGTTTACCGCGGCCGACGGTGACGAAGTCTTCGTCGCGCGTCAGGTAATCAGACTGCGCGTGGTGTTCGGTGGACGGCGCAGGGGTGCCGGCAGACGGCCGCCCTCGCCAAGTCGCGGCGCTCAAACCCACGCCCGCGACGCTGCCCAGCGTCAAGAAACGTCGGCGCGTCAGCGTCTCCGCGGCTTGGCTAATCCCAGCGCGTTGAGCCGCCAGGGATCGATCGGAGCCAGCCGTCGGCCCTGGCTGAGGCTCGGCGCCCGACCCATTCGGATCGAGGCCCGGAACGGGGATTGAGGCGGGGACGCAGGACAGGCGGGTGTGGGAGTGGGAGGGGAAGGGGTGGTGCTGCTGCATGCCGGATCTTGCCGCGGTCGAGCTCCCAATTGCCATGCGTTTCTTTCGCAGACGGCCCCGGAAAACCACCGGACGCACACGGATGGGCGCCGGCGATGGGCCGTTGCCTCTCATCGGCTTGAGCTGCCGGTACGGGAGCGCCGCCTGGCGCCGGGGCAAAAGCACCCATACCGACTTCAAAGTCGGCATGACACATGGCGCCCAGCTTCGAACCAGCCCGTGTGCCCGTGTGCCCGTGTGCCGGTCCTGCTGCCGCCGAGCGTGCCGACTTGAAGGAAGGTCTGTCAACTACTAAAAAACTGGCAGATAAAACTCGTCTCGTCTGTGCTTGACCATGGAGATCGTACCCGGGAGGAGCGCAGCGAACCGGTGCGAGAGGGGCGAGAGGGGGAGGGGGAGGTGGGGTGTGCGTCGGGGGGGGGCGTGGGGGGCGCGCCGTGATTTTTTTGTCCACCTTGACCCGCAGTTACGCCTAAGGATATGCGGAAGGTTATGGATGCTCAGGCCGGACAGTACCTGGATGCGGCCCGCGGCGGTGACATCGCGGCGGCGGCGGATCTCATTGGGCTCTTCTACGAACGGCTCTACGGCTTCCTCCGCCGATTGAGCGGGAGCGAGGCGGATGCGGCCGACCTCACCCAGCGCGCTTTCGCCCGGATATGGCAAGCCCTGCCCACATACGCCGGACGCGGTTCGCTCTCGGCCTGGATGCACGGCATCGCCTATCACACCTTCGTCGATTGGCGCCGGGCGGACCCACGGCTGGACTGGCGCCCCGACGTGTGGTGGGAGGCGTGTGCGGCGCCTGGGCTAAGTCCGGCCGACGCGGCCTGCGCCAGCGACTCGGCTGCGGCGGTGTATGCCGAGGTCGAGCGGCTAGAACCGGAAACCCGGGCTACCGTGCACCTGCATTATTACCAGGGGCTCACGCTCGAGGAAACTGCTCAAGCCCTCGAGGTGGCCACCAGCACGGTCAAGTACCGACTGCGCCAAGCGATCGGTCGGCTGCAGAGCGGGCTGCGAGATGCCACATCGCCCGGGGCGCCGGCGGCGCTGCCTTCCGCCCAACGCACAGAGTTATGAAGACCGAACAAGAAATCCTAGAGCTTCTGCGGCGTGCACCCCAACCGCGCCCGCCCAAGGGGCTTAAACCGCAGCTCATTCGCCAAATCGACGTCCCGGGTGCGGCCGGTGGTCAGGGGGCACGGCGTCCGAGCGCGCGCGCGGAGCTGCGCGCTCGGTCGGCTGGGCGGAGTTGGTTTGCTGCCTGGTGGCCGGCACTGGCCGCGGGGTGCCTAGCCCTGGCGTGTTTCACCTTAGCGGCCGTCCAACACCTCGAGCTACGCCAACTGCGTGCAGCCCGCACAGCGGCGCGGACCCAAGCAACGCCGGTGCCTGACCCAGGCGCGCCGGCGGGGCCCGTCGCGACCGAGGGGCGAAACGGTTCCACGGCGGCAGCCAGCGCGGCGGCCTTACCGGACGAGCGTCAGGAGATCCTACGGTTGGGGGCGCTGGCGGAGGAACTGGCCACCGACGTTCGCGCCCTCGAGCAGATGCGGGCGCAGAACGAGCAACTCCAGCAGCAGGTCGCCGCGCGGCAGGTCTTAACGGCGCAGGAGGTCAAGGGACTCGAGGAAGCGCGCGAGAAGGCGCGATCGGTCCAGTGTGTGAACCACCTTAAACAGATCGGTTTAGCGGCCCGGATCTGGGCCACGGATCACGGGGATGTGTTGCCGCCCGACTTCGCCTCGATGAGCCAGGCATTGGGTAGCCCGAAGGTGCTCGTTTGTCCCTCCGACACCCTGCGTCAGCCGGCCGCTGACTGGGCTTTGTTTACCCTGTCCAACTGTTCTTATGACTACCTGGCGCCCTCGGGTTCCGAGGCTGAACCGGCACGCGTGATGGTTCGGTGCCCGTTTCACGGGAACATCACGCTGGTGGACGGCAGCGTGCAGATGGGGGTGGCGAAGAGCCAGCCCGAACGGCTTGTGTTGCGTGAAGGGAAGTTGGTTTACGCTGATGCAGGCGGCTCGACTCCGGAACGGGGTAGCCGGCGCTTGGGGCAGCCGGGCGCGGTTCCCCTCAATCTGACCCAGCCCGCTTCCCCCGGAGCCGTCCCGATGGACCGGCGGCTGATGGAGCGGTACGGCTTGCTGCCGGAGGGCAGCGCGGCCCAATCGGCCCAGCCGACTGGGCCGGGCGTCGCGCCTCGGATCGACCCACGGATCGCGGAGCGATACGGCCTGCTGCCGCCGGGCGCCGCTGCTGTTCCCCCACCCACTCCCCCGCCACCTACACCTGAACCATGAACGTTCGACCCGCGGTTTTTGGCGCGCTCGGCCTGCTTTGTGTGGTGGGGCTGACGCTGGTGGCGTGGCAACGACGCGAACTTGCCGAGCTGCGCCAGCCGTCGGCTCGACCCGCCCCACCCCGTTCGACCCCAGCCTCGCCCGAGCCGGAAACCTCGACGAGCTCGGCGCTGAGCGAGGCGGAGAAACTCGAACTGGCACGGTTGCGCGGGGAAGTCACACGCTTGCGCAAGCAGCAACGCGAGCTGGGATCGGTGCGGGCCCAGCACGACCGGCTGCGCGCCCAAGCGGGCGCCACGGCCGCCCAGCCGCCGCCTGCCGGGATTGTGCTGCCGGCGGGCTACCTGCGCCGGTCCGAGGCGAAGATGGCGGGGTTCGCCACGCCGGACGCGGCGCTCGAGACCTTCCTGTGGGCGATCGAACAACGAGACACGAACGTTTTGTTCCAGGTGGTGACGTTGGAAGGGGTGAAGCGCCTGCGGGAATCGTTCGCGCGCGAGGGGACCGAGGAGTTCTTCCAGCGCCTGGGGGTGGTGCCGGGTGTGCTGGTGACGAACCGCGTGACGCATACGGACGGGTCAGTCGAGTTGGGGGTACAGTTTGTGCCGGGGGAGGAAGGTTCGGCCATTCGCGTACGGCAGATGGGCGGGCATTGGTGGGTCGAGATGTGAGCGCGGAGCAGTGGGACGCGTTGGCATGGAGGACGCTTGCCCGTCACGTCGGGCTCGGGCACACTGACCCGGCCCGTTGCCATTCCGGCTTCCGTTCGAGGAACTCGCGAAGGCTCGGCGGGCGGCGATTCCATGCAGGCGGCCAAGCTACTTCGCGAGCTCGTTGCGCTTCCGAGCGTGAATCCGGGCTTTGTTCGCGCAGGCGATCCGACGGCGGGCGAGCATCGGGTGGGCGAGTACTTGGCTGCGCGGGCGATGCAGCTCGGGTTGGAAGTGGACCGGCAGGAGGTGTTGCCGGGACGCCACAATGTGCTGATTCGACTCGGGCCGGCGCGGCCGGCGCGCCAGCGGATCTTGCTGGCTCCGCACCTGGACACGGTGGTGGCGGGGGAGGGGCAATTGGTGCCGCGTCTGGCGCGCGGGCGGCTGTACGGCCGCGGCGCGTGTGACACCAAAGGGAGCCTGGCTGCCATGTTCACCGCCCTGGCTGCGGTAGCAGCTCGGCGTCGGCGGCCCCAAGACACCGAGATCGTGTTGGCCGGGCTCGTGGATGAAGAGAACCTGCAGGCCGGGTCGCGGGCCTTGGCGCGCGCCGCGTTCCGGGCGGACCTGGCGATCGTCGGCGAACCGACCCGACTCGACGTGGTGACGGCCCACAAGGGCGACCTGTGGTTACGACTGGAGACGCGGGGCAAGGCTGCGCATGGGGCGTTGCCCCATTTAGGTCGCAACGCGGTGTACGAGATGGGGCGCGTTTTGGCGGTTATTGAAGGGGAGTATGCCGCGCATTTGCGTCGGCGGCGCCACCCCGTACTGGGCTCGCCGACCGTCAGCGTGGGCAGAGTCAGCGGTGGGACGCAGCCGAATATTGTGCCGGACCACTGCGCCATCGAGGTGGACCGGCGGACGTTGCCGGGTGAAACGGATGCCGGGGTGATGCGCGAGCTTGGGTCTTGGCTGCGCCGACGAGGCCTGCGGGTGCGGATGTCCGATATCAAGGGGGCGCCCTCGCCCCCGCTCGAGACCGACCCGCGGCTCCCTTGGGTGCAGGAGTTGATGCGGTGCGTGGGGCAGCGGCGCGTGGTCGGGGTTCATTTCTTTTGCGATGCGGCGGTCTTGGCGGCAGCGGGGATCCCCAGCGTGGTGTTTGGGCCCGGCGACATCGCGCAGGCGCACACGGCGGAGGAGTGGATTTCCCTGCGCGAGTTGGAGGCGGCGACGCGGGTGCTGACGCGTTTCCTGGAGGGTTTGCCGTGATTTGCGGGGGGAGGTCGAGGGCCGGGTTCAGGGGTCGCCGCGCCTGGGTTGGGCGCGCGAGGTGAGCCGATGCGGCTGGCCTTCCTGACCCACGAACCGTTCTACCCGCCCTCGGGCGGGGGCTCGGCGGAGGGGGTGTACCTGGTGCGTGAGTTCGTCCGGCTCGGCCACGAGGTGCATGTGTTTTGCCCACGGTTGGGGACGCCCGAGGCGGTCGAGAAGGAATTTGGCATTCGCGTGCATGCCTTTCGGTTGTGGCGGATGGGGCGGTACACGTCCTGGCGCACGATGAAGTATCTGCTGTATCCGACCTTCCTGGAGTGGTTGGTGGTGCGGAGGGCGCGGGGGACGGCCTTGGACCTGGTGCTCTCGCAACACACCATTGCCGCGGTGGCGGCGGGCCGGCTCAAGCGGCGACAGGGCGTGCCGGTGGTGATGAATTTTTTGGATTACTTGACGGGGTTTATGGAGACGTGGCCGGGTTGGCTGATGCCGCGGCCGTTGTTGGGCCGCCTGATGCGGTTCGAGTTGGCGTTGCCGGGGCGGTACGACGCCGACGGTGTGTTGACCGTGTCCGACACGTTAGCCGACCGTTTTGTGGGGGCGGGATACCCGCGCGAGCGCGTGCGCCCGATTTACTACGGCTACGACGCGGCGTTGTTTCCGCTGGAGGAATCGGCGTTGGCGGCGCGCAGCGACGATCCGCCCATGATCGTCATGCACGGGTCGCTGGACCACCATCATCTGCGGCAGATCCTGCTCGAGGCCATGGCTCGGGTGCGCGAGCATCGGCCGGCAGCCCTTTTCAAGTTCATTGGACAACGCACGGGTGCGCTCGAGCAGTTTGTGCGAGCGGCCCAAGCGCGGGGGCTCGGGGCGAACGTCCGCCGCACGGGTTTTGTGCCGTATCGGGATGTGGTGCATGAACTCGAGCGTGCCTCGGTTGGCATGGTGCCGTACGAAGAATCGGTCGGCACGCATTGCGCGTTTGTGGCGAAGATTGTCGAGTACCTCGCCTTGGGTCTGCCGGTGGTCAGCACTCGACTCGACAGCGTCAGTCGCTATTTTCGAGACGAACCGCTGGTGCGGTTTACGGACTTCAACGGGCAAGCGTTGGGCGAGGGCATTCTGGCTTGGCTCGATGAGCCGCTCGATCGGCGGCGGGCGTTGGCCCGGCCGGCGAGCGAACGGGTGCGCGCGGCGTTGGATTGGCAAGTCATCTGCCGCCATGCAGCCGAGTTCACCGAGCACGTGCTCGAGCGGGCCAGCGGCCCGAGCTCCGACCGTGACCTGCCTGCAACCGGATTGGGGGTTCGAGAACGCTAGCGGCGACTTTTGAGTATGCGGCACATGACGGGTAGAGGCGTCTTTTTCCGACAGACCGGCTGGATGGTGTTTGCGACCACGTTGGGCGGGGTGTTTATGTGGTTGGTGCACATCCCTGCGGCGGCGGGGATGCCGGATTCGGAGTACGGGGTGTTCTTGGCGCTGTTGCAGGTGTTGAACCTGATGTTGATCCCTGCGATTGCCCTGCAGACGGTCTTCGCGCAACAGACGGCCGCCGCCGTGACCGAACCTCAGCAGCGGGAGTTGGCGTCGAGTGTGCGCGTGCTCATGGGGGTGGTGAGCGCGATCTGGCTGGCGATGCTCGCGCTGACTTTTGTGCTGTGGCGTCCGCTGGTCCAGACGCTCCAGATTGCGAATCCCGCTGGGCTCTGGATCGCGGTGGCCATCGGGCTGGCCATGCTCTGGTGGCCGATTCTCCAGGGCATCCTGCAGGGGCGCCAAGACTTCCTGTGGATGGGTTGGTTGCAGGTGGTCAACGGCTGTGGACGGTTTGCCGGGGTAGTGCTGTTGGTGACGTGGGTGGGCTGGCACGCCGCCGGCGCCATGACGGCTGCGCTCATCGGTTTTTGGACGACGGTGGGGGTGGCGGCGTGGCACAGCCGCGCGGTGTGGTCGGCGCCGGGCTCGCCGGTGCCGTGGCGGGCCTGGTTTGGGCGGGTGGTGCCTTTGACGCTGGGGCTGGGGGCGAGCCAGTTCATGATGGCGGCCGATCAGGTCTTGGTGCAAAGCATCTTCGACAAGAACGTGACCGCGCAGTATGGGGCTGCGGGTACCATTGGGCGGGCCCTGGTGTTTTTCACGGCGTCGGTCTTCGCGGTGATGTTCCCGAAGATTGTGGCGAGCGTGGCACGGGCGGAGAAGACGAACGTAATGGGTTTGGCGCTTGGGATCACGGTCCTATTGGGCGGTGGGGCGGCCCTGGCTTGCACGGTTCTGCCCGAGCTGCCGTTGCGCATCGTATATCGGACCAAGTACCTCGGCAGCGCGCCGCTGGTGCCCTGGTTTGCCTGGTGCATGTTGCCACTGACGCTCGCCAACGTGTTGATCGGAAACCTGCTGGCCCGTGAGCGTTTCCGGGTTGTGCCGTGGCTGTTGTTGGTGGCGGCCGGGTACGGCGCGGCGCTGCTGGGACGGGCGGAGACGTTCCAGGCAGCCGAACAGTTCGCCGCGTTCAAGATGGTGATTCAGACCATCGGCACGTTTAGTTTGCTGCTCTTCGCGGTGGCTGCGTGGTTCACGTGGGGGCACCGCGACCGGAGGCTGCCCCACACTGGGCCGCGGAGGGGTGGCGACTCGAGTCCAAGCCTTCCTCGCTAGGGATTCGGGGGCGGGAGCGGGTGGTTTCCTTGCTTTTCTGTTGGCACTCCCAACCTGCAACGGTAGCTTGGCCACCGTTCGTGGGCGCGGCTCATCGGCGAGTGGGCTGCGATGGTTGAATCTCGATGCAGGAACAAATCCAGTCGGTTCCGGAAGCGGCCGCTCGGTTGCTGGGCGATCCGCATCCGTTGGTGGCGCGGCTTGGCTCCCCAGGCGGTCTGGCCACTCTGCCTGCGGGCACGCTTTCGGGGGTGTGGCCGGTGACGGACGCGTCGTCATTTCGGCTGTTTCTGGGCGCCTACGCGCGCGAGGTTTTGGTGCCGGTCGAGTTGCCTGCGATCCAGGAAGCCCAGGCTCATACGACGCGCTACGAAGCGCGCGAGTTACTGGCGCTTGACCAACGGCTGAGCCGCGAGCCGCGGATGACGGCGTTCGGCGAGGCCAGCCGCGCCGTGGGGCGCCGGCAACTCCACCGCCTGTTGCCGCTGCGCGATCAACGCATCGTCCGGCGGTATTACGACGCTGTGGCGCGGGGTGAAGCCGAGGCTTGGCATGTGTTGGTGTACGGAATGGTGTTGGGGCTCTTCTCGCTGCCGCTGCGCCAGGGGCTCCTGAACTACGCCCGCCAGACGTTGACGGGCTTCGTCGACGCCGCCGCGTCGTCGCTGGAGTTGACGGAGGAGGACGGCGGGCGGCTGTTGGATGAGGCGCTGGGCGGGTTGCCGGCGGCGGTCGAGCAGGCGCTGAGGCCGCACGGGCCGCCGCGGCTGTTGGTGGACTGAATCGGGCCTCCGCGCGGCCTCGGACGGGGGGCGGAGCGCGGTGCCGTCGGCGTCGAGCGAGGAACTTCGGAGTCATGGAAGCAACCGCGAGCCATTTGAACGCCGCCGACTGGACGGTCATTGTCGTCTACTTGGTGGGGATCGTCGGTCTGGGCGTCTGGGCCGGGCGCGGCCAGAAGACGACGCGCGACTATTTTTTGGGGCGGGAGGAGATTCCGTGGTGGGGTGTGGGGTTGTCGATTGTGGCGACGGAGACGAGCGCGCTGACGTTCATTGGGGTGCCGGCGATGGCGTATGGGGGGGACTTGGCCTTACTGCAGATCATTGTGGGGTATGTCATCGCGCGCGTGGTGTTGGCGGTGGTGTTGGTGCCGCACTATTTCAAGGGCGAGATTTATTCGGCATATCAACTGCTCGAGCACGCGTTTGGCCCGCCGGCGCGGCGGTTGGCGGGCGGTTTCTTTCTGGTGGCCGGGACGCTCGGGGCTGGGGTGCGGGTGTTTGTGTCGTGCATTCCGATTCAGTTAATGCTTGGGGTGGACATCCTCACGGCCATTTTGATCTTTGTGGGTTTGTCATTGGTTTACACCTATCTGGGCGGGATCAAGACCGTGGTTTGGACGGATGCGGCGCAGTTCCTCTTGTTTGTCGGGGGCGGCGTGTTTGCGTTGTTTTACATCCCGACGTTGCTGGAGGGGGGTTGGTCTACGGTGCTCGATGAGGCGCGAGCGGCGGGCAAGTTGAACTGGCTGAACCTGGAGTTGACGCTTGGGCTGCCGTTCAACCTCTGGATGGGCTTGATTGGCGCCACAGTCCACATTTTGTTTTCGCACGGGGCGGACCAGTTGATCGTGCAGCAGGTGTTGACGTGCAAGTCGGTGGCCGGCGGCCGGCGGGCATTGATCTTGAGCGCGGTGATTATCTTTCCGCTGTTCCTGGTGTTCCTGCTCACGGGGGCGTTGCTCTGGGTGTACTACCAGCATCACCCGCTGGGGATTGCGATTCCGGAAACGACCGGTGGACTCAAGCAGAACGATTACGTTTTCCCCATCTTCATCCTCACCGTGGTGCCGCATTGGCTGAAGGGCTTCCTGATCGTCGCCGTCCTGTCGGCGGCCATGTCGAGTGTCAGTGCGGCGTTGGCAGCGCTCTCGTCGGTGTCCATGATGGACATCTTGCGAGGGCTGAGCCGGCACCCGCGCAGTGAGGCCTATTATTTTCGGCTGAGTCGGTACGCGACGGTGTTTTGGGCGGCGATGTTGGTGTTGGTGGCCTTTGTGACGCGCCAGGCGGCGTTTGTGTTTAATCTCGCCTTCAGCTTGGCGGGTCTGACCAGCGGCGCCATGCTCGGGGGCCTGATCTTAGCGGTGTTTTTCCGCCGGGGCGCCTCGGGGCCGGTGATGGCGGGGATGACCTCTGCGTTCGTCGCGATGGTGGCGCTTCAAGCGCTCTTCCCCGGGCGAGTGGCTTGGCCGTGGTACACGCTCATGGGCGCGGTGGTGACTCTATCGGTGACGTTCGCCATCCGGCGCGGCACGCGGCAGGTACCTCGGTAAGGATTCGGGCCTCCGGTTCCAAGCCGGATCCGGGCGGGCCGATGAAGTGAGGTTCTGGCCTCAGGCCATCCGAGGTGCTGGGCCGAAGAGGAGGGTGGCCAGGCGCCGCAAGCGGCGCGAGGAGAGCCGCAGGCGCAAGTGCCGGCGGAACAGCCCGCCCTGGAACAGGAGGTTGCTGGTGTACCCTTGGAGTTCGAGATCGAGCTCAGCCCAGTTCCGGACGCGGGCGATGCCTTCGATGACCTCGAAATCCTGCCTGAAAAACCGAGGCCAGAGGCGACCGATCAGCCACGCCAAGGGCACCGCACCCGGATAGAGACACTTGCGGAGGACGCGCTGGCGGAACTTCTGGGGTGCGCACCGATGGACCTCGCAAAACGCCTCTTGAAAGTTCCGCGGCCAAAGCGTGTAGGCTTCGTCCGACCTCGAGGGCCGCCAGTGCCGAGTCGTTGCTGATGGCGAACCGCTCAGCGCCACGCGGTGACCCGTGTGCCGGGTGGCGGGAGCAAGGCGCGGGGGGTGGCCTAGCCACGTGGTGGTGTGATCGGTGACTGCGTTGGCGACTGCCGTCATGGCTCAGGATGCTGGGCAGGTCATCGGCAGGACGGAGGCGGGGCTTTAGCGTTTCCTTCAGGGACGCGGCCAGGCCGGCGTTCGCGGTTAGTGGCTGCGGCGGTGGCCAGGCCCGAGGGCGAGCACTTGACCGTCTCGGGCGAAGTCGAACGGCAGCTCGCCCAACCCCTGTTTGGCCCGGCGCATGGTGCCTTCGAGGTCTTCCCAGAGTGGGCGGGTTAGGTGGACGAAAAGGACGCGTTGGACTGGGGCGTGGCGCAGGCGGCGGAAGAGGCTTTCGGGGTCGAGATGGGCCAGTTCGCACACGAGCAAGTCAAGGGGTTGTGCGAGCAGCGGATCGAGATCGTCGAGGTCGCCGAGGTCGGCCGAGTGCGCGATGCGGAGGTCGCCGCATTCGAAGAGGAAGCTGAAGGCCTCGAAGCGGGCGGGGTGATGTTGTTGGAAGTCGCGGCGGAGGTTTGCGAGGTGGGAATTGGCGAAGGGGGTGACGCGGACGGGGCCGGCCGGGATGGGGCGGCCGGCGGTCAAGGGGGCCCAGCGCAAGGGAAACTGGAGCAACTCCTCGAAGATGTAGCCGGCGTCGAGCATCTGGCGGATGGGCGCAATCCCCTCGGCGGGGAGGTGCAGCGTCAACTCGCGCGTGCGGCCCTCGAGCCAGAGCCCCTGCAACAGCATGAACAAACCGCCCACGTGATCGAAGTGGAGATGGGACAGGAAGATGTGGTCCACGTCATTGGCCTCGCGTCCGGTGGCTTTGAGCGAGCGACTCACGGGCTCGCCGCAGTCCACCAGCAGTCGGGTGGGGCCCAACTCGTACAGATAGGCCGAGTGCGATCGGTCCGGATTCGACCAACCGTCGCCCGTGCCGAGGCATTCTAGAGAGCCGGTGTGGGCCGGGGTGGCCTCGGCGCGGGTGGGGATGGGCGTAGTGGCTGGAGATGAGGTCATGGGCAAAGAGGTGACGAACCGGGGGCGGTTGCCGAGGTGGTGGACTCTGCGAGTTGTGGCGCAGCGCGGTTCCGGTAATGCCGAATGCAGAACTCGGGTTGGTCCGTCAGTTCCGCCACCAGTCCGAAGGCATCTTCGAATGGGGGAAAGAGCACGTCGCCCTCGACATGGCGTTTGACGATGGTCAGGTAGAGGTCCGAGCAGTGGGGCAGCGTCTGAGCGTAGACTTGCGCCCCGCCACAAATGAAGATCGGCCGATGCTCCTGGCGCCACGGAATCTGGCTCAGGTCGGCTACTGTCTGAGCTCCGGGGTAGGCTCGGCCCGAACGGCTCAGGACGACCGTTGCGCGCCCGGGCAACACCCGGCCGATCGACTCGAAGGTCCGGCGTCCCATGACCACAATACCTCCCATCGTCATTTTCTTGAACCACTTGAGGTCGGCGGGCAGGTGCCAGGGGATGACGGCGCCCCGACCGATCACGCGGTTGAGGGACATTGCGGCGATGGCCTGGAAGGGGCTCACCAGAGGGAGGCCCCCTTTGGCGAGGGCACCGGCGCCCGACTCGGAGCGCGCAGCAGGTCGCGGGCTTGGCGGATGACCTCGTCCCACTGGAAGGCGGGACCGGGATCGATCTTATTGGTTTGGATGTGGAAGTGCCCGAGGACTCCTTGGTAATTGGCCAGGAGCGTGTCCGCCAGCTTTTCGGTCACCAACTGCCCGGCGTCGTCGCGGGGGTAATCGCAGTGGATTTTGGGAAACACCCGGCAGAGGGTGGCCGTTAACCGCGCCAAGGCCCGGTATTGTTCGGGCGTGAAATCGTACTGCACCAAGTCCAGCCCTTGAATCGTGCCCGAGACCGGTTCGGGGCGGGCGGGACGCCCGACGAACCCCGGCGTGCGAATTCCGCTCTCGCCTAAACGCGCGGGGATGACCAAGCGGGGTTGGCCTTGGGCATCCGGCGGGTACCATTCCTTGAGCGCGGAGGCGCGTCCTGGTGGGAAGGCGCCGATGTGGGCGATCTCGATCCCGACCGAGCGGGTATTCGAGGTGGTGGCGTGCCAGCCGCGTTCCTTGAGATCCAGCGTCTGGTAGAGGGTGCCGTCCAGGTCGAGCAGGAAGTGCGCGCTCAACCCGCGCAGATCGTGCAAGACTTTGAAACACTGCCGGCTGGTGCCCGTGGCATCGTAGTGAATCACGAACTGGTCGACGAGGTTCGTCAGCGTGGGCAGGTCCCAGCCGCCGCCGCGCACCTGTTCGAGTTGCTGCGGCGTGAGCGGTTCACGCCGCAACCCGTAGCGATTGGGCGTTTCGAGGGCTCGCACCTTCTGGCGGGTCTGGTCCCAGTCAGACTGGTCCAGCGGCGCGAAGCGTCGCTCGACCCGGTAGGCGTCGTAACCGCCGGGGTCCAACCAGGTGACGACCGGCGTGCCGGTGTGGATGAACTGCCCCGCCACAACGATCTCGTCGCCCACGCGCGCGGCGGCGGTGCCCGGCTGGGGGACGGTCCGACAGCCTACCATAACCAGGGCCAGACCCAAGAGGCACCAGCCCAACCCGGCGCGGGGTCGGGAAGGTCCAGGCTGTTGGGGGAGTGCGAGCGCAGCCGGTCTTGGGCCGGTGGAGTTGAAGGCGGCTGCGGCCGCGGTCGAGTGGTCGAGCAGGCTCACTCGCACCGAGTCGTCTCTGGTCGAGCTGGGTGAGCGTCTTGGCCAAACCTGCGGATGGGCCTTCACGGATATGCACGCTGGCTCATGCGTGCGATCATTATGGTGCGCCCGGAGCGAAATGCAAACGCTCTGGGGGCCGATACCGGCGCTCATCCGTGAGCTGGCGAGCCGCAAGCGGCTGCCACTTCCTGCTCGTTGTCAGGCCTTGGGTCTGCCGAGCCGGTGCCGGTAATGGTCCACGATCACTGCCGCCACGATGACGGCGCCGGTGACCAACCGTTTCATTTCGTCCTTGGCGCCGACGGCGGCCAGCCCGGAGTTGAGTACGGCGATGATCAGGACTCCAAAGAAGGTGCTGATGACCGAGCCGCGCCCGCCCATCAGGCTGGTGCCGCCAATCACGGCGGCGGCGATGGCCTGGAGCTCGAATCCCAGGCCGGCGTTGGGGTTGGCCGACTGAAAGCGGGAGGTGTCAATCACGGCCGCCGTGGCCACCAGGCCGCCGGTGATCAGGAATACCGCCAGTTTGAACGGTCGAGGATCGATCCCACTGAGCCGCACCGCCTCGGCGTTGGTCCCGATGGCCACCAGGTAGCGCCCGAAGATGGTGCGGGAGAGCACCAGTTGACCCGCGATGACGATGCCCAGCGCCAAGAGGAACGGCAGCGACAAGCCGAGCAAGTGCGTCTCGGCGATCCGTTCGACGGTCGCACCGATGTACTGGGTTTGGGACTTGGTGATAGCGTGGGCGCCGCCCCGGGCCATCTCGAGCATGCCCAGACTCACGATGAACGAGGGCAACCGCCACTGAACCGACACCAGGCCGTTGAATGCGCCACAGAGCAATCCGACGGCCAGGGTCCCCAGCACCGCGGCGCCCAGTGGCCAACCCCATTTGGTCAGGGCCACCCCCAGGAACGAGCCACAGAAGCCGAGCACCGATCCGACCGAAAGATCGATCTCGGCGATGATCAGCACGTAGGTGATGCCCGTCGCCAGCAAGATCGCCGCTGGGATTTGGTTGGCGATCGTCCGGAAGGTGGCCGCGCTGAAGAAATGTTCCGTGCTCAGGCTGAACACCAGGATCAACGCCGCCAGCGCGGTCACCAGCCCCAGGTAGTCCACCACCAACCTGCGCCAGGCCGCGCGGGGTTTCGCGATCGTCGAGTGGGATTGTGCGTGGATCATACGCAGGAGTC
>VHCO01000111.1 GCA_016871715.1 Verrucomicrobiota bacterium | reverse complement strand
GCAGTCCCCTGCGAGCCGAGGACGGCACCTGTTGCGCGCGTGTGGCTCACCCCCCGCGGCGCGCCCAGCGGTCGCGCCCTACCGACAGCCGCATTGCGGTAGGGCGAGGCTCCTGCCGAGCCGCGGCGGGTCCTACCGGTTCATGGCCCCGATGCGGGCGCCAAAGCGGGTGGAAGCTCCCCATGATCTCGTTCGACACGAAGCTCGTGGTCCATGCCAGCAACGCCCGTCTCGCACTAACCCTGACACCATCACGGCATCACCGAGTTCGCCACGACTAACGTCAAGGAGTTCGAGGGTCTTGAGCTCGAACGCGTCTGGAATTCACTCGAGAAACGATGAGTGCGCCGCTGACTCACGTCCGCGGCTACACCCCCTCGTAGCCGCCGGCGTCAGTCGCGACTGACGTCCAGGGACGTCCCGCTCCAGGCGTTCTCCGTCGCGATCGGTTACCGTGCGTTCATGGTTAACGACCTACTCTCTCACGCCGCGGGTCAGACGGGCGCTGCTTTCCTGCCCGTCCATTGGCAGACCACTGCGTTCTCAGTTGCCCTCCACCCTGCCGTCTCGGCGGTTCGCTCTGGCGTTGAGACCTTGGGCCTGCGCGGCTGCCGATTCAGTCGCCGCCTCGTTGTTGGTCTGATCTTCTTGATTTCGCCCTCCCTCTCCGTTGTCACCCACGCGGGATCGGACCCGGGGATCATCGAGACCATCGGCCAAATCCTCTTCATGGCTTTCTTCGCCCTCTGTGCGCTGCTCTGGTTCCTTACGGCGCTTGCCTCGAGCCGGGAGCCGCGGACAGGCCCGCCCGCACCGCTGCGGCCGGCGCCGCCACCCCCACCCACGGCACCGTCCAAGACAACCAGGCCATTGCCCCTACCACCCCGTTCGACAACTCGGGCTCGCTCATATGGCCCCACCGCCGGCCGCCGGCCGCGGGCGAGTCGGCTTCTGCAGCTCGCGTGCCCGCGGAGTACCAGGAACCTACGCGCGGCGCCATGAGCCCAACTTCCCACCGGACCGGGCAAGAAACCACTGCCGCCCATCCGACCCGATGCCCGCCCAGACCACCTCATTACGATGGGCTGGTTGCTCTGTGGCCCACGACCCCGTCCCTCGGCAGGGCCCGGCCGGAAAATCGGCTGCCGGCGACACTCTTTTTGTCAGAACCACCGTGGATCCCGCGTATCTCCCTCATGAACGCGAATTGCACATCGGCACCAAACCGTGAGCCGCCCCGGCCCGACCGACGACCATGCCCGGCAGCCAGTGGAGCCTCGATCAAGCCGTCCACATCGTCGAGCGATTTACACCCTTGCGGTTTCATGGTTTGCTTGGAAGCATCGACGCCGGAAGCCCGGAACCGCCTTGACAACGTCACGGTCAACTCGAACTGACCTCGCCTGCCACCATGAACGAGCTCTGGAAAAGCAAACTCCTCGCCTACCTGCACGATCCGCCGCATAAGCCGTTTCGCATTGCGGGGCATGAGACCGCGCGGCTCACCCCTCTGACTGAACTCGGCTTGACGCAAGCCGAGATGGAAGCGTGGCAGAAACAGCCTGACCACTTGGCCGCAGCCGCCGATCGCTTCCCCTTCCCCCATGCTGATGTTATGCGCGTGGATTGGAAAGAAGACAGCCAGCTCGAGTTCCGCCATCCCTTGGCCGGCGAACGCTACGTTCCCGCAGACCAACCCCGCGAACGCTCATCCGTCGGCGAGCAGTGGGTGAATGGCGCTCTGAAGGGCATTCCGGTTGATGGCGCTGACGAGAAAGCGAAGTTCTTCCGCGTTTGGCGCCTCTGGCCGGAACGCTGCGCCCGAGAAAAACACCCCATGCTGGCTTACCTCGTGGCGGACACGCGCATCCCCGACCACACGCTCTGGCACCACAATGGCGTCGCGAGCGCTCTTGAAGCCGTGGGCCAGCAACCCGCTTTCCTGCAATTCCAGATCGGGCCAGTGCAAGACTTCATCCGGCAGGCGCGCAAGCTTCAGGATCTGTGGTCCGGCAGCTACCTGTTGAGCTTCCTCATTTCGAAGGCCCTGGCGACCGTCGCCCTGGAACTTGGACCAGACTGCGTCATCTACCCGAACCTGCGCGGCGCTCCGTTGCTGGATTGGTGGTGGTTGGTGGAATCGAGGCACAATGGCCTGTTCCCAGACGATCTGTTCCACCTAGACAAAGGTCGCCTCCATCCTAACGAACTCCTCACGCCCACCCTGCCCAATCGCTTCCTCGCCCTCGTGCCGCGCGGCCAAGAAGGCCAGCGCATCGCCTGTGCGGCCGAAGCGGCCGTCCGCGACCTTTGGCAGGACATCGCCGACAAGGTCCATGCGGAGATCTGCGCGCGGCTGGCCGAGCGTTTGAAACAAGGCCAGTTCGTTTCCTGGGACCATTTCTGGCCAGGACAGGTGGTCCGCTTTCCGGTCATCGATTGGGCCATCCATCCGTGGGAGCCGGAGAACCACGCCATCGAAGCCGCTGCCGCGAACGCCGACCCGATGCCGCCACTGACTCACGGGTGGGAGAACCATCCCCTGCGTCATGCTGCACTGTGGCGCGACGGGATTCCGCCGAGCGACCGCGAGAAATGGCAGGGCAAGCGCAACGATGGGTTCCCTTGGGCGTTGCATTGCGCGGCCGCCGATTGGCGGTTCGCCGCCGTCAAGAATGCCCGTTCCTTTTCTCCATGGCCACAGCCCGAAGCAGGCTACCAGCCGCCGCCCAAGGACCACCTTAACGGCCGCGATGAAGTGCTGGGAGGCGCGAATCCGGAAGCGTTTTGGGACGCCCTGCGTCCGGCCTTTCAGAGTGGCGACCGGGACGAGTTCAAGGGCAAGCAGTTCTATGGCGCCCTGAGCGTCATCAAACGTTTGTGGCCGCGAGTCTATCTCGAAGGCAACCTGCATTGGCGGCAATGGAAACCAGGGCTCCCATCGGTCGTCGACATTGCCGCTGCCATTGAAGCCGAACCGGAGGAGTGGGAGCACCGGGAGGTTGAACCCGAGGTCACTTCGCCAGCCAAGCGTCCCGCGTACTACGCCGTGCTCTGCATGGACGGCGACGACATGGGCCAGTGGATCAGCGGTGTCAAGACCCCGCCCCTGGGAAAAGTCTTGGCGGATAAAGCCTGGGATTACTTCCGCCAGCACTGGACGCCGCTTAGGACGCAACGTGCCGGGACCGAGGTTGAATTCCGGGCCATCACCGAGCTGGAACCAGCCCGGAATGGCCAGCTCGAGCGACTCCCAGTCCAACGGCCGCTCGGCCCCGGCTACCACGCTGCGCTCTCCGAAGCCCTGAGCAACTTCGGCCTCTACTGCGCCGGCCAAGTCGTCGAGGCCTTTGATGGCCAGATTGTTTACGCCGGCGGTGATGATCTGCTGGCGATGGTCCCCGCGGTCAACGCACTCGATTGCGCCAACGCGCTGCAACTCGCCTTTCGTGGTGAGTTGCCCGAGGGCAGCCCCGCGAAGGTCCGAGAGAACCTCGAAGCCTTATTCGAGTTCTTTCCCGATTCGCCTGGATTTCTCCGCTGCCGCCGCAGCGGCACGGATGAAAGCCAGCGTCCCAACTGGCCGCTGATGGTCCCCGGCCCGCGCGCCACCGCCTCGGTCGGCATCACCATCGGCCACGTGCACGCGCCCATGCAGGAGACGATCCAAGCCGCGCGCGACGCCGAAGCAGCAGCCAAAGCCGTTCCTGGCAAAGGCGCCTTCTCCCTGCGCATCCTCAAACGCTCCGGCGAAAGCGCCGAAATCGCCGCCCCATGGCGCGCGGCTGCTGAGGATCAAGGGAGCGTCGCAAGTGTGTGGGCCGAGCTGACGGCCAATTCGGACCGACTCAGCGGGAGTTTCCCCTATCGCCTCCTACAACTGGTCCGCCCCCTGCTCGGATGCTCGAGCACCGATGCCGACGAAGGCTGGGAACCGCGTTGGACGCGCCCGCTCCTCGAGAGCGTCGAAGCCGAGCTCCGCCACGTCCATTACCAACAGAACGAATCCGACGCAACGGCTGACGACAAGCGCCGCCGTGCCCGCGAGCAGGCCGCCCGTTGGATACGGAGCTTGGTTGGCGGTGCAGAGGCGGCTGACCAGCCGGGTTTCAAACCCGCACTCTGCCCGCGCGCCTTCGTCCACTTCTGGATGGCCTGGGCCTTTCTCCGCCGACTGCAACCTGAGTCCAAGTCATGAACACCTTCATCCTCGAGCCCACCGACGTGCTGTTCTTTCGCGACGCCATCCCCATGTCCGCCGGACAGGGCAAAGGCGCCGGGGCGCGGATGCCGTTCCCCAGCACGCTCCACGAAGCCTTTCGCAGCACGCTGCTGCTGGCGAGCGGTGCCACGCCGCAACGAAAAGAAATCCTGGGCCGACCCAAGAAGGCCGATCGCAGCGGCAACTGGCACGATGGGCCATGGGGCGAGGAAGACCGATGCTACATCGCCAGCAAGGCCTTTTCCTCGTTGCGCACCCTCGGGCCGTTCCCCTTTTTGGCCAAGCCTTACACTTGGAAAGAAGCAAGACACGGCCAGCCCACTGGGACCCAGGTGACCTACACCGGCCTCATGCTCCCGGTACCCCTCGATGTCGCCCTCCACCGGGACGAGAGCCAGACGCCCAGTGAACCGCCACGACGCCTTGCCCGCCTCAAGCTCTGGCGCGACTCGGACGGCCATCGACCCACCCCGCTCAAGCCCGAAGACTTCCGCCCCCTCTGCCTGCCCGCCGCCGTGACGTCTCCCGACAAGCAGGGCCAGCTCCACGGCTGGTGGACCGCCGCCCAATTCCGCGCCTGCCTTGAACTCCAGCCGGACGGCAAAGCCCGCGAAGACAACCGCGCTCACTTCTTCCGTCCGCTGCCCCAGGACGACCTCTGGCAACCTGAACACCGCGTCGGCGTGGCCATTGACCCCGCCAGTTTCGCCGCCGCCCCAAGCCAGCTCTACTCGGGAAGCTACCTGCGAACGCACGCGCACGCGCGCTTTGCGGTGCAAGCGGGCCTGGCGACCACGGGCAACAACGGCCTGGAGGAGCAAGAGCGCCGGCAGTTCGACCGCCTCGACTGGCTCCTGCTCGGCGGCGAGCAGCGTCTGGCACGCATCCACCGCGAAGGCTTCGCCGAACCATTTTCGGACTTGCTGTCCGCGCCACCGGTGCCGGGCGACGGCCCCTGTTTGCTCAAATGGGTGCTCGTGACGCCCGCCATCTTCAAGCACGGGAATCTGCCCGGCTGGTGCTGGAACGGGGAAGATGGCCGGCCTGCTGGCGAAGTCCGGTTGGGCGCGTCGCTACGCAAACCGGGCCGCACGGCCTTGCCGGGGCGCGCACAACTCGTCGCCTGGTGCCTGGGCAAGCCGCTCACGGCTTCCGGCTGGGATGTACTCGCCAGCGATGGCCGGGGCGCCGCCAAGCCCACGATGCTCGCCATGCCCGCCGGCGCCGTTTATTGCTTCCTTTGCCAGAATGGCGACACCGCCCGCGCGCTGGCCCAGCGGCTTCACTGGCAGCCACGCTCCGACTTCTACGGCGAGAAAGGCTGCGGTTACGGCTTCTGCTCCTTCGCCGTCGAGATGCACCGCGCTTCGATCCAGCCAGCGAGACTCGCGGAGGAGGTGTTCCCATGAACCCTCCATCCCATTGTGGGACACCGCCCGGCGCGAAAGGTGGGGTGGACTGTCGCCAGGCCGCCGCCAGCGCGGTGGGGACACCGCGCCCCGAGTTCCGGCGTAACGAGATCGTCCCGCTCGAGAGAATCCAGCGCGCTATCTACCTGCTGCGCGGCGAGAAGGTGATCCTGGATGCCGACCTGGCAACCCTCTACGGCGTCACCACCGGAAACCTGAACAAGGCCGTCCAGCGCAACCGGGACCGTTTCCCCGACGACTTCATGTTCCAGCTCACAGGGGAGGAAGCGGAGAACTTGAGGTTCCGAATTGGAATCTCAAGTTCGTACGGCGGCCGACGCTATCTTCCCTACGCTTTCACCGAGCAAGGAGTGGCCATGCTCTCCAGCGTGCTCCGCAGCCCGCGCGCGGTACAGGTCAACATTGCCATCATGCGCGCTTTCGTGCAGTTGCGCCAGGTGCTGGGCAACCACGCCGAACTGGCGCGTAAACTGGCGGAACTGGAACGGCGCATCGCAGGACACGACGACGCCATCCGA
Source organism: Verrucomicrobiota bacterium (assembly GCA_016871715.1). Lineage (GTDB taxonomy): Bacteria > Verrucomicrobiota > Verrucomicrobiia > Limisphaerales > J093 > VHCO01. The sequence goes on along the minus strand of VHCO01000111.1, from coordinate 18,282 downwards.
TCCATCTTCGAAGCCATCCGCCAGATCATGGACCCGACCCAGCCTCCCGAGCCCCGCCGGGAGATCGGCTTCCATGTCAAGGAAGCCGCCGTGCCGTACCGGGTCCGGCCAGAGCGTCCGGCTACCGGCGTTCGACGGCGGCGACCAGTCCGCTGCCGCTCAACACCAACAGCACCATGAATCCGCATCCCGCACCCCGCGTTTTGGGAACGCCCCCGGACGTCCGAACCTTAGCCAACGAACTCTCGAACCCGTAAAACCAGACCATGACCGACAATATGAAACGACACCTGCTCACCCTCTATACGCGCACGCCGCTGCACGTGGGCAGCGGCACCTCTGTGGACGTGGTGGACCTGCCCATCGTGCGCGAGCGCATCACCGGCTTCCCGGTCATCCCCGCCAGCAGCCTCAAGGGCGTGCTGCTGCAAGCGGCTCGCGAGAAATGGGGCGATCCACGCGCCAAATTTCCGCCCCCCGAAGCACGTCTCCTCTTTGGCACCGCTGAAGAAGACGAACTCGACGCCAGCGGCCAGCCCGTCAAAGACGCGGACGGCAAGGTAAAGAAACTCATCTACGCCGGCTGCGTGCAGATCATGGAGGCGAAGATTCTCGCCTTCCCCGTGCGCTCGCTGGCCGGTTGCTTCGCGTGGCTCACCTGTCCGAGCATCCTGGAACGCTTCCAGCGGGACACGGGCCGGAAGTTCACCATTCCGACTTTGGACGAAGACCGTGTCGTGCCCGGTACGGACCTTATCGTGGGCGCCCAAGTGGTGCTCGAGGAATACGCGCTCGAAATCCAACGGACGAACAACGCGGAACGACGTCTTGATCCTGCTGGGGCAGACAAGGACTTGCTGAAGGGTTTGGGCGGCTTGACCAACGACCCCCTGTGGACGGGCAAACTGGTGGCCCGCCTCGCCATTGTCCACGACGAGAACTTCCAGCACTTCGTCACCACCTGCACCGAGGTCGTGGCGCGCATCAAGATTGACCCGGCGCGCCGCACCGTGGACGGCGGCGCACTGTTCAACCAGGAGAATGTCCCCTGCGAGGCTCTATTCTACAGCGTGCTCACCGTCCTGCCGCCGCGACGCAACACGGGCGAGACCGATCCAGCGAAGGCGCTCGACGACGCCAACACGAAACTGATGGACCTCCTCCCGGACGGAAAAGACCTGGACCAGCAGCCGCCCATTCTCCAGATCGGCGGCGACGAAACCACCGGCCACGGGCTTTGCGAAACGAAACGGGAGGAACTGCCATGAGAAACCAGACACTCGCTCAACGCCGCGCCGGCATGGCTCTGAAGTGGAAGGACAAGAAATATGGCGGGAAGAAGGAAGGCAATGTTGTCAGCGGCTTTCCGACGCTGATTCGCATGGATGGACTGCTGCCCGCACTCGCCTATGCGATTGAGAGAAAGGAAGACAAGCAGACCAGGGATTTGGTGCCGAAAAACGAGGGCGAATTTCAGATTGCCTCCGCGTTGGTCGAGCACCTGAGTAACGAGGGAATCCTCAAGCAGTCCAAGTCCCCCGACGACATGGTGAAGGAACTTGCTACCGCAGCCAGTGCCTCGCAACTCCGGCGCGCCACCGCCGAGGCGCTGGCCTTTCTCAACTACCTCAAACGTTTCGTGCCCTGAGCCTATGCGCCTGAACATCCGCCCCCAGCAACTCGCTGCCACCGCACCTGCCCGCACGGCAATTGGCGCGCTTGAGCAAGGCCAAGTGGAGGCTCCCGCCTGGAGCTTGTTCCTCGACAAGTTGTCCTTTGAACAGCCCACTGAAAATGACGAGCGCGACGAACGACCGGGCAAAACGCGCGCGTTGTTCGACGTGCGGAACCTTTACAGCACGGAGACTGTCCAAGCGGAACTTGCCCATGCTTGCGACCGCAAGCTCCGCTGGCTCCTAACGCTCCAAGATCAGGCTGGCAAGGAACGGTTTCGCGATGTGCTTCTGGTCAACGAATCGCGCCTGCTGGTCCACTTGGGCCGCGCGAGTGTGTTGGAGAACGTGGGCCTCTGTGTTGATCGTACCACTGGACTGCCGTGGATTCCTGGGACCGCAGAAAAGGGTGTTCTCAGCACTTGGGCCTTGTGGGAGGGCTACTTCGGCCAGGCCGGGACACTGGGCGAAATTCAGATGCCGCCGAAGCCGGGTGGCCGGCCCGGTGAAACGATGCCGCTCACACGAGCTTGGGTGGCCGTAAACGGGCCGGATCGTTCCACCCTCGCAGCCCAGGTCTTTGGCGATGATTCCCCAACCGGTTCCAAGGGTGCGGGAGGCGTGGTCTTCGTGGGCGGTTTTCCCGATTCCTGCCCAACGCTCGGACTCGACATCGTGAATCCTCATTACTCCGAAGAGCGCGACGAGCGAACAGGCAGGGTGATCCGCGTGGACGACAAGCGCAACCTCACGCCAAACATCTTCTTGGCCATCGAGCCTGGGGCCGTGTGGCATTTCGTTTTCCACCTGCGCGCGGGGGTGTCCAAGGATGCCGGTCTGCTTGAAGCAGCCGGGCGATGGTTGAAGGAATCACTCACGAGCTTTGGCCTTGGAGCCAAGACTGCCGCAGGATTCGGGCGGTTCCGCGAGTTGACTGCTGAGGAGGCAGACACAGTGGTTCAGCGTCAACGCCAACGCCAGGAGGCACGCCAACGGGCTCGACAGCTTCAGTCTGTATCGGCGGACGACCGCCCCTACGTCGAGTTTGTCTCATCGGTGAGCGACTGGGATGAACTGGTCCGCGACCTGGCCCAACTTGACGCCGCTCGCAAAACCCACGTGAAGCGATTCCTATCAACCGAGGAGGGCCAGAAACTGGTCAACAGTTGGCGGGCCAGCCGAGGAGGGCGAAGACAGGTTCAACGCCTTCAGGAGGCAGGACTACTATGAAGATCGACATCGTCCCATTTCCGTTCGTCCTGCTCACCCCGTGTTTCAGCGGCACTGCGGCTGGCAAGGAAGCCGAAACCTCCGTCATGCGGGTGCCGCCAATTCGTGGCCACATCCGTTTCTGGCATCGCGCGTTGTTCGATGCCGACTCGGCCAACCGCGTTTGGGGAAGCACCGCTGGCAGCGGCGGCGGCAGTCTTGTCGGAGTTCGCCTGCACCCTGCCGCACTGGAAGAAACAAGAAAGAGCCGACTCTTGCCCCATGTCGAGTTTACCACTGCCGACCGCGACGAGTACCGCGGTCTTGAGCACGGAAATCGTGAGAGTCCGCGTTTCAAGGAACTTAAACAAAAGAAAGCCAAGGCGGAGAGCGAACGCCCGGCTCTCCAACAGCAGGCTCAGTTCGGCCTTGATATTCAGCGTCTGGTTGGATGCTCCGCGGACGACTGGACCAAGGCACAGTCTGCCGTGAAGCTCTGGCTCCTGTTGGGGTGCCTGGGTCTGCGGTCGAATCGAGCCGCCGGTAGTGTCTGGCCACTCGCAGATTGGGTGCCGGGCGATGCAGAGAGCTTCCGGCGACTCCTTCGCCAACCCGTTGATCAAGGCGGTTTGAGTTTCGCCTGGCCAGCGCAATTGGGCGAACCACCACAGGGTTTCTCGGCTGAACAAGTGCGGGCCATCGCTTCAGACACCAAGGGAGGCAGCCCGCAGTATTTCGGTGACATCCGACCTCACCGCCAGCCTTCCCCACTCAAGCTCAAGGTCGTTCGGCTTTCAGGCCGGCATCTCTTGCTCGCGGTGGCGCGAAACACACAGATCATCCAAGGCGCTCTTGGCGAGCTACGGAACAAACCTCGCTGGTTTCAACTAAGTTGGCAGAGTCTCTGACCATGACCTCCCTCCTCATCCTCACCGTCGGCACGGGCACCGCCGGGCAGCACTCGAACCTCGCCCAGGGCCTGGTGAACACCCTCGCCCAGTTGCGCCCGCGCCGCTTCTGGCTCGTCCCCAGCGCCCACTCGAACTCCACCGCTCTCGCCGAACTGGTGCGCGAAGGCGCGCCCCGCGAGTGCGCCTTTCAACCGTGGAGCGCGACGCAGCCCTTCCGCGCAATCGAGCGGCCCGATGACCTGTTCGATTGCCGTGCCGTCCTGCGCGAAGTGATCCGCGCCGCCAGAGCGCAACTCGCCCAGGGCGAACGCCTCATCGTCAATCCCACCAGCGGCACCAAGCAGATGAGCGTGGCCGCCACCCTGGCCGCCCTCGACGAGGGTATCGGCGAACTCGTCTTCACCGTCGGCGAGCGGGCCGACGGCGTGGTCAAGACCGGCACCGAACGCATGGCCGCTTTCAGCACGCGCCAATTCATCCTCGAACGCGACCTGCGTACGGCAGGAACACTGTTCACCGCGGGCGCCTTCTTCGCCGTCGCCAGAATCCTCAAGGCTTACTCGGAACCCGAAGCCCTTGAAGCTCGCGAGAAGGCCCTCTGCCTCCACGAATGGCAGCGCCTGAATCACGCCAAAGCCGCCAGTCACGCCGCGAAGTTCTCTGAGAACCTCCGCAGTCATCTCAAAAACCTGTCCGACGCCGACCAATTCAGCGTCAGCCTGCTTGGCGATTTGCTAGCCGGCGCGGATGAACTTTTTCGCCGGGGCGACTGCGAAGAAGCCCTCGCTCGCTATTACCGGGGCGCCGAGCAGGCCGCGAAGGTCCGCCTGGCCGACGCCCACGCCATTCGCCCGCCCTACCGCCTCGAGGCGCTGCTGAACATTTTGCCTGCCGGATGTTGCCTGGCCGACGAGTTGCGGTCGCGTGCGCGAGGCGGTGAGGTACAGCTTGGCAACGACCTCGCCTGGCGCGTCTTGCAGGTAGCCCAGGACCCGATGGCCGACGGCTACTTTGCCGACCACCGGCTTCAGGACGGTCTGAAGCGGCGCAATGAAAGTATGTATGGCCACGGCCAAGACTCAGTGGTCGCCAGCGATGTGCAGGCCGTGGCCGACCGTCTCCGCAACCTGCTGCGAACCCATCTCCCCGCCGCGCTGATCTGCTGGACCACTCAGCCGCGCCCGGGTTCACTGCTGCCGTGAAGACTAGAGGCATGAAAGCACGATGCCTCGATCGCCGAAGGTCCGATGGCATGCACGCGCCTGGCACAGTCTTCTCCAGATGAAAACCCTGCACGACCTGGTGGCCGACAAGCTCGAGCGGGCCGACCTCGCCTCGCGCGACGCCCTCCTGCGCATCCCCCTCGACAACATCGACCGCTGGCTGGCCAACGGCCACACCGCGCCCCAGCGCCTCGAACAATGGCGGCAGATTCTGCTCCGCGCCCAACAATCGCCGGACGGGTTTCAGGCCTTGCTGACCTTGCTGCGCGACCGCAGCGAGATCGCCACGCACCTGAAGAGCTTTGATCCCTTTCCCGGCGTATTGACGACCCTCGAGCGCCGGGAATACCTCCTCCAATGCGCCTACGCTCACTGACTCAACTGGTGGATGCGGCTCGCGCGCTGGCACGCCCCGAGCGCATCGTCGTCATCGGCTCATCGGCTCTGTTGCCCGCGCACCCGGAACTCGGCGAGCCCGGACAACCTCTCGACGCCTCCTACGACTCCGACCTCCTGGTGTCTCCCATGGACGAAGAATTGGCGGCGGTCCTCGGCGAGGCCGTCGGCCAGCAGAGTCTTTTCGCCAAACGCCACGGCTATTACGCCGACATCCTTCGCCCCACCATCGCCGAAACCCTGCCTGCCGGTTGGGAATCCCGCCTGCACCCAGTGCCCGGCTACGACAACGTGTTTGCCTTGGACATGTATGACCTGGCGCTGGTCAAGCTGCTGGTCGGGCGTCCGAAGGACCTGGACCTCCTGCGGTCGCTGCTCAAGCTCGGTCTGCTCGAATCGCAACGGTTGCGCCAGCATTACCAGCAAACGCCCCTCGGCGATCACGAGGCCACCACCGCCGGGCGCAACCTGACGCTCGTCCTCCGCGAACCAGGCACCGCGTGAGTCCCCGCTCCGCACTCCCCACTCCGCACTCCCCACTCCGCACTCCATGAAGTCCTCCAAGCCCATCTCCCATCCGCGCCCATCCGCGTCATCCGTGGTCATACCTGTCAAATCCGAAATCCGAAATCCGAAATCCGAAGTCCAAGGTCCGAAATCCGAAGTCCAAGGTCCACCACCCGAAGCGAGGTTCGATCCCGCGGCGGCGCGAGTCGAACTGGCCGATGTGCCTTTCGTCCCCCTGCGGAACCTGTTCCAGCGCGAGCTGGGACGGCCCGCGGGCCGCTTCAGCTTGCTGGTGGATTCGTGCCGGGAACAGGTCCGCCAGCACGTCGGCGAGCAGGTGCGCCTGGTCGTCGAGCAGAGCCGGCCGGGAATCGAGGTCAACGGCACACGCGTCAAGCTGGCCCCGCGCGAGCACTTGGTCCTCCAGTTCCTCGTCACCCGGGCCAATCGGGGCGAACCGGCTTATGCCGCGCAGAAGGACGGGCTCGACGACTTGAACCGGTTCCGCGAAGCCCTGCGCGCCGCCGCCCCGCCCAGCGATTGGGCCGACTGGCGCCACGGCGACGCCCTCAAGCTCGCCCTCGAGGACCAGGAACTGCGCCGCGCGCTCTCGAGCCTCCGGGACCGGCTCCGTGCCGCCGCCGGCAACGCCCATCTCCTCGCCGCCTGTCTGCCCCAAAAAGGCCGCTTCTCCCTGACGGTCCCCGGGTCGCTGATTCACCTCAAGAGCTGAAGTCGCCGCGAACGCAACCTGCTCACACCGTCGCCCGCCTTCGGCGGCCGCACCGTCTGGCAGGCACTGCGCGACGAGGTTTTGCCTGCCCCCATCACGCGCGCTGACCCGGAGCCGGGCGCGCGACCGGGCAGTCCGCTGCCCTGGCACCCAGGAACGTCCCGGTACGTCCCGGGTGACCTGCGGGCGGTAGGTATCGCTTACAGTGCTGGCATGACATTAGAATCCAACGCGAACGGTCAGTCACTACGCGTTACGTTGCCTTCCCTTCAGACGCTCCGCGGATTCGGGTTCGTCGGCTCACTGACCTTTCTGCCGGTTTCGGCCCTGGCTCAAGACGGGCCCGTGGCTGGTCGTGCTCAGGAAGGACCGCCCAACCTGCCTGCCGGTGTCCTGGGCGTCCACGCCTTTCGAAGTGGTCATCAGGGCGAGTCCTCGCGCCGGCCGAGTGCGCCCACGCTCCCCGCCCAGGCTTGCCCTTGGCGCAACCTTTCGCTTGAAGGCGTCACTTTTTTGTCAGAAGCCCCTTTCCGCTCGCGTAACTCCCTCATGAACGCGATGTGCGCAACGAGAGAAAGCCTGCCCGCCCCCGGGCGAGACCCACGCAACCCGGTGACCGCTCCGGGCGTTAGCCCCTGCCGCTGGGCGACGTCCGCGGACGTCCCCGGCCCTTGCGGTCCGCCCAGTTTAGGACGACCCTCAACGCCATGAGCCCGAAGCCCATACCGCACGCGCCTTTGACCCTTTGAAGCCTATGAACGACCTCTGGAAAAGAAAACTGCTGGCGTACCTGCATGATCCGCCGAGCAAGCCGTTCAACGTGGCGGAGCACCGGGAGGTGGCCGACACACTGGTTCGCAACGCATTCCCGGAAATGGCCCCAGCCGATGCGGCTTGGTTCTTCGACAAAGTCTGCGACCACACCGCAGCGGCGGCAGATCGTGTGGTTTGCCCCAAAGCCCGTGCCATGAGAGCTGGCTGGCAAGCTGAGGCTGCCACCTTCAAGCATCCACTGGGAGGCGGGGAACTGCATTTCGAGCAAAAGATCACAGCGACGCTGGCTGAAGACATCGCAACGCAAGCCCAGCCGTACAGCTTGCCATACGACCGCTTGCCGGCAGCCCAACAAGCATGGGCACGCTTCTTCTGCCATTGGCGCTTGTGGCCGCAAAGAGCTTCCCAACGCGACCCCCGACTCGCGCATGCCCCGGCGGACACGCGGATTCCCGATCACACCATCTGGACGCATTGCAGTCTGGTGAGTGCGCTTCAGGCGTGCGTGGAGTTCGAGCGCCAAGGCGACCGGTGCGAACGCCGGGAATTCAAGCCAGCGTTCCTGTTGGTTCAAGTTGGCCCGGTGCAAGATTTCATCAGCCAAGCGCGAACCACGCGCGACCTGTGGAGCGGCAGCTACCTGCTCTCGTGGCTGGTCGCTCACGGCATCAAGGCCGTCACGGACGTAGTTGGCCCGGATTGCGTTCTGTTTCCCGCGTTGCGCGGCCAGCCGCTCTTTGACTTCTTGCACAGAGCCGGCCTTTACGAACCGCTTGGGCTCTGGACAGCCGAAGAGAAACTCCATGCCGACGAGCAAGTCCTGAGACCCACCCTGCCAAATCGCTTCCTCGCGGTCGTCCCAGAAGGGAAGGCCGCGGCGCTGGCCGCTGCCGCCAAAACCGCGATGGAAACAGAACTCCGCGAGAGTATCTCTCGAGCCTGCTTGGATTGGATCGCAGCCAACGGAGGAAACCACCCGATCACCGGCGACGCCCTGAATCGCTGGCATCAGCAACTGCGCCAATTCCTCACTGTCCACTGGCAAGTCTGGCCTTGGCAACCCGACGTGAAGAAGACCATGCAGCGATTCGAGGAACTCCCTACCGGGCGATTTGGGGGTGAGGACAAAACCGTGCAAGCCGTGCCACCAGCGGCAGCCTTGCAGCGAGCCTACGAGGCCGCCACGCGGGGCATCCCGTTCGAGGATCTTGACCCGCGCAACTACAAGCACCGGTCTTGGAAGGAGGGTGGCGTGTGGAAGTCGGCTTGTCTTGATGCCAATGACAACGACCTCAGGCCCGGCGGTGAGCCGGTCCTTGAGAATCCAGGCTTCGCCTGGCCCGCACACTACGCGGAGGCTGAATTTCGGCTGGCGGCCCGGCGCAACACGCGCGATTTCGAGCCGTGGGGAGAATGGAGCGGCGGCCAGTGCCGCGACCTCGACAGGCGGGACGGCTCCGTCAAAGACATGCTCTCCGGCAAGGAGGAGGTGATTGGCTCCGCGGCATGGCAGAAAGGGCTGGCGACGCTTCCCGGCCATCATTTCGGCGAGAACGAACGCCTTGGCGCGATGAATCTCATCAAGCGCATCTGGCACTTGGCGTATCTCAAGAAAGAAAAGGGTCTGGAGCGGTTGCCGCGCTTCGACTCGGTGCCAGCGGTGGCGGCGGCTTTTTGGGTTTCGTCAGTCTTGCTGAAAAAGACCGCAGAGGCAGGAAAAGCACGAGACTTGTTTGTGGAAACCGACGGGTTTGGGCCTCTGGCCAGCAATGCCGCGGATTGCTATCCGGCGGACATCCAGAATTGGGAATCGTGCAACGAGCAGCAGTGGGTTCGTCGTTCGGACAACTTGATCTTCCACTCCGTCGAGTGGGACCGGGCCATCCGCGCCATCCGCGACGAAACGAAGCCTGAGGCCAAGGCCAAGCTCCAAACGGCCCGCGACGCCCTGCTCCGACTCCAAGGCGAGCGCGGCCTCAACTCGCAGCCGTCTCGTTACGTCGCCGTGCTCGCCCTGGATGGTGACTCGATGGGGGAATGGGTGAGTGGCGCGAAATCGCCACTGCTCGAAACGCAACTTGCGGAGGAAGCCAAGAATTACTTCCAGGACCACGAACTCCTCCGTCGGTTAATGAGGTGTCCCCGGCACGTCTCGCCCAGCTACCATCTTCAATTCAGCGAGAGCCTGGCCAACTTCTCCCTCTATCTCGCCGCTCCCATCGTGGATTTCTTCGACGGCCAACTGATTTACTCCGGCGGCGATGACGTGCTGGCCATGCTGCCGGCGGAACGGGCACTGGGCTGCGCCCGCGCTCTTCGCATGGCCTTCCGCGGCGATCCGGACCTCGCCACAGTCTTCGCTGGAGTTCTCGACACACGGTTGAAGGATGCCGAAGGAAAACTCCTGCCACCCGAGAAGCAACCTGCTTGGGGCTTCGTCGCCATGAACGGTGAGTGGGAAGGCTGGCATCGTTGGCAACGGGACACCTGGCCCCGGGGTTATCACCTCCTCGTGCCTGGCTGGAACGCCGACATCTCCGCCGGCATCGCCGTCGGCCACATGCATACGCCGCTGCAAAACCTTGTGGAAGCCGCGCGCGAGGCGGAAAAGCGCGCCAAGAAGAAAGAAGGCCAAGGCGGCTACGGCAAAGCTGCCTTCGCCGTGGCCCTCTTCAAACGCTCCGGTGAAACCATCGAATGGGGCGCAAAGTGGGATTCCCGCGCCATCGCATTGGCCGAGCGTTTCGCCACACTGAGCCAGGACGGATGGTTATCGGCCCGGTTCCCTTACGCGCTGGCAGGCTTCCTGCGCCCGTATGACACGCGCTGCTACGAGCGGGAGCGTGATGAGTGGCAGCCTTTCCGACTCCGCCCCGCGAACGGCTTTGATCCGATGGCCGTGTTTCCAGCGGAATTCCACCATGTTCTGGACCAGCAAACCAAACCGGAATGGCGGGCCAGCCAGGAGCGCCACCACTTTGAGCAGTTGGCAACAAAGTTCCTCACGGAAGACTGCCCCGGTCGCATGCTGGACGATTTTCTCGGCCCGTTCCTCACCACAACCTTCATCCAACGCGGAGGCCAATGACCATGACCACGCTCGACTTCATCCCTGCTGACACCCTGTTCTTTCGTGACTCCCGCCCCCTCCAAGCGGGCAGCGGCTACGGGCGCGGCGCGAATTGGCCGCTGCCGGGAGTCCTGCACTCAGCGTTGCGCACGGCGCTGCTGCGCATGGCAGGACCGTTGCCCGACGGCAAGCGCGCGGAGGGCTTCGTGCGCCCCAGCCAGCGTGAGGCCGGTCGCTCCGAAATTAAGATCGGCGCCGCCGAATTCCAATGGCTCAACTTGCACGGACCATTCCCTGTGGACGGGAACGGCTGCACCTACTTCCCCATGCCGCGCGACCTGGTTCCCGGCCCGAATGGCACCGTGGCCCGGCTGCGACCTGAGATGAACTCATCTGGCGAGAACAACCTGCCCGCTGTGATGACACACCGGCTTGCCTCCTACGAACGTCCATCCAAGACAGGGCTTGGCGACTGGGCGGACCGCGAGTTTCTTGCGCGCTACCTCGACGGCGCGGACGGGCTGCCAACCCCGAGGAAGATCACGCTTTGGGACACCGAACCGCGCATTGGCGTGGCGATTGATCCGGCCACCCAGACCGCTGCGGAAGGGCGTCTCTACGCGGCCCAACACTTGCGCTTGCGCCGCGACATCCGCTTGCGCTTCGCCGTGGCGGACCCGCCCGACCACAAATTACAGATGGCCGGCGAACGCAACCTGACCGCGTCCAGCTTGGACGGTACCACCCTTCAACTGGGCGGCGAACAACGCTTCGGCCAGATCACCAAAGCCGTCTCGTCGCTGGAACTGCCTTCTGTCCCCATGCGCGGCGCGCGGGTGAAGTGGCTCCTGCTCACGCCGGCCATCTTTGCGCATGGCTGGCGGCCGGGCTGGATTGGGGACAACGGCGAAGTGAAACTCCGCGTGATCCCGCCACGCGACGAAGCCCGCCGCCAGCGCCGCCGCGCCCGCCGCGAGGAAGGCTGGCACTACGACGGAGCGCGCGACAGCGCCCCGCGCATTCACGCGCGCCTCGCTGCGGCCTGCATTGGGAAGCCCCAAGTCCTGGGAGGTTGGGAACTGCTTGGCGAAACCAACGATCCCGACGACGGCCCCGGTCGGGCCAAAGCCACCTTCCTCGCGGTCCCGGCCGGCTCCGTCTTCTACTTCGAGGCCACCGGCGAAAACCCCACTGCGGAAGCGACCCAGCTTGCCAACGTGCTGCAAGCCCGCTGCCGCTCCGATTTCTATGGCGAAAAAGGCTACGGCCTCGGCGTCTGCGGCACTTGGAACTTCTATGACCGCGCTTCCTGAACCCCCATGCCTTTCAGCCCAACCGGTGGAGCCGGGGCGGATTCTCTCGAATCCACCGCCCCTCCTCGGCAAACGGGTTGACGACCATGACTTGGCCGCACACCTCGAGGTGCCCCATGTCCTCGGAGAACACGAGCGGGCACCCCGCCCGCTCTGCCGCCGCCAGAATGGCCGCGTCCCAATAGGAGAGGCTGAAGCGGCTTTGCAGCACCACCGCTTCGCGGAACAACTCCGGCGTGACTCCCACCACCGCGCGCTCCAGCAGCCCTTCCAGCACTTGGGCCGCGTGCTCCGTCGAAATCCCCAGCGCAATCTTCTGCGTGGCCTTGACGTGGAACTCCTGCACCACCTGCATGGACACGACAAACGGGCGTGTCCCGATCAATTCCTCGGCCAGCCGCTTCTTCTCCGGGTCAACGCGCCCGTCGGAGGCGGCGTAGAGCAGGACGTTGGTGTCAATGAAAACGGCGGTCGGTGTAGAAGGATTCACGGGTGGGGCGGCCATCCAAGGCCAGGTTACATTCCTTCAGCAAATCGAGCAGGCGTTTGCGGGACGCGGCCTCGTCCGCCGACGGCAAGGCCACGGTGCCGCTGGCCAGCCGGCCCAAGTAATCCCGCACCAGGCTGCTCACGTCCAACCGGGCTTGTGCGGCCCTTCGCTGGGCCGCTTCCCACACCGTTTCTTCCACGGAAATTGAAACCGTCGTCATGCCCGCAGCCTACCGGCAGCGCGCTGTGCCGTCAAACCCCTGTCCGCTCCCAGAACCAATCCGCAATCGTCAATCCGCAATCCGCAACCGGGAGACGTCCCCGGACGTCCGCCCCACTGACTTTGAACCGCCAACCATGTAGAAACACACCATGAGCAACGAAACAAAATCCGCAATCGGCAATCGGCAATCCGCAAAGGCAACGCGCATCCTCTATCTCTTCACGCGCACGCCGCTCCACGTAGGCGCCGGCGCCAGCGTGGGCGCGATTGACCAACCCATCATCCGCGAACGGCACACGGGTTTTCCGGTCATTCCGGCGACCACGCTCAAGGGCGTGTTCGCCGATGAATGGAACGAACCGGGCAAGAAGAAGCGCAAGAAGGACGACGGGAGCGAGGAAGAAATTGACGTCATCCAGCGGAGTGCCGACGGCAAATGGCTCTTCGGTGAAACCGAGGCCGAGAACGCCGCCGCCGGCGCACTTCAGTTTTCCGAAGCCAAGTTCCTTGCTTTCCCGATCCGCTCGGCCAAGGGCAGCTTCGCGTGGATCACCTGCCCCCTCATGCTGCGGCGGGCTGTGCGCGATGGTGCGTTGAGAAATCCGGACGGCTCCCCGCTCCAGCTTGCGGACACCGCGTTTACTCACCTGGACGGCAACGCGGGCGACGCCAATGTGCTTCTGGCCGCGAACGGGCCGCTGGCACTTCGCCCGCCGCAAGGCCAGCAGGGCGACACCAAAGTCGTGCTCGAAGAATACACCTTCACGCACCGGACTGACCTGCCGCCAGGGGTCGGCGATGCCCTCCAGCGTCTGCTTCCCGACGACGAGGTTTGGAAAGAAGTCGCAAGTCGCCTCGTCATTCTCAGTGACGGCATGATGAGCTTTTTCGCCGAGAACGCCTGCGAAGTCGCCCAGCACGTCAAAATCAGCGACGAGACAGGGACGGCCGCTGGTGGCGCCCTGTTCAACCAGCAAAACGTGCCCAGCGAGACGCTGTTCTACTCGGTGCTTCACGCTTTCCGAGGCCGAGGCGAGAAGTTCAAGCAGAGGACGCCAGACCAAGCCCTCAAGGCGTTCCAAGGCCAAGACGACCAAGGCAAGGACCAGCCTGATAAGCCAGGTGTTCGCTGTGGTTCAGTCTTCCAATTCGGGGGCGACGCCTCCACCGGCCTGGGTTATTGCACCGTGAAGCTCGACGGCGAGAAGAAGGAGGTGGCCAAGTGAAGAATCTCGAACAGATTCGCGCCAAGCACGCGCTCGACTTCTGGCACCCTGCTCAGGGACAACCCCCTTCGGCCCGCGGCGTCAACGATGGTGACGTGATCAGCAAGCTGCCTGCCCTCATCGTGTCCAACGGCCTCTTGCCAACGACTGCCTTTGCGAAATCGAAAGGCGGTGGCCATCAAGAACTCATGACGGCGGTGTTTCGTTTCCTTTGCCACACTGACCGTGCCTCGCTGCCGCAGCCGCCGCAGCCTCGCCAAGGCGAAGTAGAACTGGATACCTACATTCGCCTCTTGACCGACGGCGACGGTGCGACCTCGACGCGCCTCCAAATGGCCACGGCGGAAGCTTTGGCCTTCATGGGCTACTTGAAGCGGTTCGCACCCTGAACCCAGACTACCAAGACCGCCTATGCCGATCCTCATGGCCAACGACACCCGTGCGGCTCTCCAAGCAGATGCCCGCCAGTGCGACAGCCGCTCGTTATGTTTCGACCGCCTCGCCGAACCAGACGCCAAGGAGAAGGAGCGCGAAGCGTTCTTCATCCGGGCCTGTGGCAAACCCGCACATGAACACAAGGCGAAAGCCTGGCTGCCCTTTGTGAATTCACTCGAGACACAACAAGGTGGCAAATCGCTATTCGCCCTCCTCCAGGCTCGTTTGATTCTCAACGCCTCCGGCGGCGTCATGGAAAACGCGGGGTTGTCCCTCGACCGCTTTGGGCAGCCCTTCATTCGCGGCAGCGCCGCCAAAGGCTGCGCCCGCCGTCGGGCCATCCAGCACTTGCTCGACGAACGCGAAGCCGGGAAGTCCGTTCCCGAACTGGTTTCTCTGCTGGTAACGCTGGCCTTCGTCTTCGGCTGGGGAAAAGAGGACTGGAAACTGAAAGAAGATTACCGCCTTGCGCCAAGGCGCAACGAAACGGACGAAATGCGGCGGGAGCGGTGGACGCAGGAATGGGAGGCCAAGCGTTCTGACTTTGCCTACGCCTGCGGTGACACGCTTTGGCCGGAAGTCGAAACAGCGGTTCGAGCGGAACTTGCCTGCCGCTTTCTCGGTCGCGATGACGTGTCGAAACGTGACTGGCTGGCGCTGCTCGGCCACTTCGCCGGCGCAGTCAGCTTCCTGCCGGCCTATCCGCTTGCGCGCGAGTGCTGGGCGGAGACACCACGGCAGGATTTGGAACTCGACGTTTTGACGTGCCACCATCCGCTGTACTACGGTCCAGAACCCGACCAGCATCGTGAACCTGACAAGTGGCAACGATGGCAAGAACATCGGTCGGCCCCAGACACGGAGGAGCCGAAGCCGGTCTTCTTCCCCACCGTCGCGCCGGGCTTGGTTTTCGTTTTCTGCCTGATCCCCTCCGTCCGTTGTGCCACGTCACACCTTGACCAAGCCCGGAACTGGCTCGCCGACGGTCTTGCGGAGTTGGGTTTGGGTGGGAAGACTGCGGCAGGCTACGGCTGGTTCGATACTTCAAAAGAGTTCCAGGAGCGCGTCGGCGAAAGCCTCGACCGTGTCGCCAAAGCCAAAGCTGCCGAGCAGGAGCGCCGGATCGAGGAGCAGAATGTGCAGCGACAAGCGGCGGAGCGCCGCCGCGCCGCTGAGGAGACGGCCCGGCTCACCGCTGGGATGAGCGTCGAAGAGAAAACCGCATTCGACATCAAGCACCAGTGGCCTCTGGAAAAACTCAAGTCGGCCATCGAACGCGGCAAGTTCGGCAGTCTGCCACCCGAGCAAAAGATTGCCATCTACAGCCTGCTCCGCGAAGGCCACGGCAATCTGTGGGCCGACATCAAACACGCGGCCAACTCCCCCGACGCCCGCAAGAAAGACCGCGAACGCTGGGCGCACACCGCGCAACAGCTTTACCAGATGGCCAAAGAGAGGAAGGAGAAGATGCCATGATCACCGAAAGCTTCTCGCTCGAAATCATCACGCCCTGCTTCTGCGGCGGTGCGACGCCGGACAAGCAGGCCGAAATCCGTGCGCCATCCATTCGCGGGCAACTCCGTTGGTGGTTTCGCACGTTGGGCGGATTCAGGTCGCGAACCGGTCAGAACTTGCCAAACCAGGAAGCAGAGATCTTTGGGGACGCTGCCGGTGAAGGCGGGCACGGCAGCAAGCTCCTGCTCCAAGTTCCCCACCAAAAGATGGCAACCGACCGTTTCGACGGGAGAAGCCCGCCTGGATACGTTTTGTCAACGCCGCTGCGCGACAAGGAACGGCTGGCGATACGTCAGGACGAGAAATTCACATTGCGGGTTGGCTGGCGTGGCGCAGGTTTTCCGCGTCAGGACATTATCGCGCTTGTGTCTGTCTTTGCACATCTGGGTTCCCTCGGCTTCCGCTCACGGCGCGGCTTCGGCGCTCTCCGCGCAGCAGCTCAGCCGAGGGGCGAACTGGTTGACATGAAGCAAGCCCTTCAAGCATTCGCCGAACCCGAGGCCGTCACAATCAAGGAACTGGCGGTTCTCGAGGACTGTCGGACTTGGCAAGACTATCTGACAACACTGGCGAACTGGCTGCAAGGCTGGCGCCACCACGGCCAAATGGAACGGGCCTGGAAATGGGATGACAAGCAGAAGGGAATTGGACACTGGCAGGACATTGTTGCGGAAACCAAGGCCATGAACGTCTCCAAGCCGGGATTCCCTTACGCTAGGCGCGACCACAATGAGGGCTTGGCGGCATTGGGCCACGGACGTCCTGCATCGGACCCAGTTCCTCCGCTCGGCGAGGATGATGAGGTTTTTCGGGCTGCACTTGGCCTTCCGATCATCCAGCAGTATTCAAGCATCGCGGACAGTAAGAACCCAAGCAAACAGGCACCGAAGTGGAGGCGCGAAGTGAAATGGCATCCGGAATTCTATCAGCAGAAGGCCGAGGAAGATCGTGACTACAAGGGCGAAGGCCGCTTCGCCTCCCCCGTCCTGCTGCGCCCACACAAAGACGCCATGGGCCAGTGGCATGCGCTGGTCATCTTTGTGGACGCGCACCGCTGGCCGGACGGCAAGCCGGTTTACCTCAACGGTCAGCAGCGCGACGTGGCGATGGTCACGCTGTCGGACGGCTCACACTCTCCTGCGCTTTACGAAGCCATGAAGAACGACAAGGCGCTGAAACCGTTCCCCGGCTAGACCAGCGCACTGCTGGCCAATCGCCAATCAAGAGTTCTGACGGAATCATGAAGACCATCGACTTCCAATTCACCGACGAGGACTACGCGCTCGTGGTGGCTCTGGCAACCGAAGGCGGCATGAGCGTTGAGGATTTCTTGCGCTTCCTGATCGGTGAAATCGCCGCTGGCCGGCTGCCGCCGCGCTGTGCGGGTTCCGGGTCAGAGGGAAGTGCGAACGCCCAGCAGGCGCCATGAGCCTTCCCCTCATCACGCCCACGAACGCGCCGCGCTCCGCCAACATCGCCGAGCCGACTCTGCCGGCTTGCCCCCGCTCTCATGATTTTCCCCTCATCGTTTTGCCATGAAACCCGGCCCAACCCACGCACCCGGCGGATCTGACGGCCCCGACCGATCTTCCGCTGCCGAACGTCCACCCCGCCAGCGGCTCCGCCCCGCCGGTGGTTACCGGAGCACCGCCAGCTTCCAGACCGCCACGCTCATCTACGACGCCACGTACTGGTTCTGCGAGAAGTTCCTAGATCCCCGCTCCCGCACGGTGGACCAGATGGTCCAGGCGGCGCGCAGCGGACGCCAGAACCTCGCCGAAGGCAGCCGCGCCGCCGCCACCTCCTCGCAGACCGAGTTGCGCCTGCTCAACGTGGCCCGCGCCAGTCTCGAGGAACTCCTCCTCGACTACGAGGACTACCTGCGCCACCGCCATCTGCCGCAGTGGGAGCCAGACAGCCCGGCGGCCCTGGCCGTGCGCGAAGTGCCCGCCCGGTTTCGTCAGCGGAACCAGCGCCGTTCATCGGATCCGTCCAATCCGACCGATCCGTCCAATCTGGCCGATCTCACCGATCAACAGCGCTGGGCGCTCTACGCCCCCTGGCTCGACCACGCCGACCCCGCTGAGCGCGCCAACGCCACCATCTGCCTCATCCATCAGGCCAACTACCTCCTCGACCAGCAGATCACCGCCCTTGAGCGCGCGTTCATCGAGGAAGGCGGTTACTCCGAGCAACTGGCCACCGCGCGCCTGGAGCAGCGCACCCGCCGCGATCAGTCGAACCCGCCAGATCGGTCGGATCACTCAGGTCCCATCCCCCGCTGTCCCCAATGTGGCAAACCCATGGCCCTGCGCACCGCCAAGACCGGAAAGAACGCCGGTCGTCAGTTCTGGGGCTGCACCGGCTACCCGGAATGTAAAGGCACGGCGAAAGTATGAGCACCAGCGCCACGCCTGACATTGCCTGGAAGATCAGCCCCGAACCGGCCCCGCTCACGAGCGAGGAATTTTGGGCGCGCTACGACCACCGTTCGCTGAAAACTGAACCGGGCAATCGCCGCAAAAGAACACAAAGAAACGCAAAGAACCAATCGCTCATGGCCAATCGCCAATCCGCAATCCGCA
>VHCO01000110.1 GCA_016871715.1 Verrucomicrobiota bacterium | reverse complement strand
AGCGCCGGGACGCCATATCCTGACGACCGACCTCCAGACCGAGGGCTGGCACCTGCGCGAATGGACCGAGGCCATGATCACGGTCTCCGCCGCGAACTAGGACGGCGCAGCGACACGACCCAGGCCAGCGGCGAGTCGCCCGCCGATCCAGGACTCCCACCTGTATGCCGAACCTGAACCCGTTTACGCCCTGGGCGGCCCTGGCCTGTGGGTTGGCCGCCGCAACCAGCCTCACCCCGCCAACGCACGCCGCCGGTTCCGCGACCGGCGACCTGCCGTCAACCCTGCAGGCCGTGCTCGATCACACCCGTCCGTTGACCAGGCCGAGACTGGGAATCGCCCCGCCGCACCGGCCGCGACTTCGGCGAGCGATCCGAGTGAACTGAGCTCAGTTCTCCGCCCAGATCTCGTACAGCCGCTTCCGCTGCGCATCGTGCAAGCCCGCGTAGCCGGCCAGCGTCTTCGCCAGTCCCTCGCATAACCTCGCCGTGGTCTCGAGATAAGAACGATCGGCGGCACGCTGCGATCGCTCCGGCAACGCCTCGAGTCGCCCAGCCGCCTTTAGCTTGAACCGGCGCTCCGTGGTCGCCGCGTACTCGAGCGCCAAACGCGCATGCGCCGCTTCGTAGGCCTCACCCAAGCCCGCCTCCTCGAGCCGCTCATGAAACCTCCGCAACTTCGTCAGGCGAGCCTCGAGCCCGGCCAGGTCGCCGCCGGGCGTCGCGTCGCGTGCGGCGACTTCCTGCCCCGCCACATAGAGCGCTAGGCGACCCGAGGCGTCCGCTGTAGCCGCCACGTGTACCCACGTGTCGACCGGCAGCTTCGCCTCGAAGCTCAGCGTGCCGCCTTCGGTGATCAGGCGCAGCGAATTGCCCGGATACGTGTCCAGCAGGTAGCCGTTCGCGGTGCCAACTTGACTCTTGTCGATGATCCGCCCGCCGCCCGCTGCCTGCGCCTTGGGGCAAATCCAGGCCGCCAACGTACACCCGTTGCTCAGATTCAACCGGTCGTCGTGTGCCACCTCGAGATGGCCACCGCCAGATAACACGAGCGCCGGCCCCACCGCCGCGTTCGTCCAGCCGACCTCCCCCATCGACCGCCCCGTCAACGCGTCCCCGGCCGCATTCCGCACCGTGCCATCTTGCCCAACCTCCATCCGCCATTCGCCCACCAACGTCGCGTCGGCCGCCCGCGTGGCTTCGTTGCTCACCGCAAGTGCGCGGACCTCGGCGGCGCTGAGCGCGCGCCGAAAGACCTGAGCGCGGGCGATCTGACCGACGAATCGGCTGCCACCCTCGCTGTCCGCACCGATCCGCAGCGGCAACTCGTTGCTCGTCATCAGCGGGAACAGCTCTCGGACCGGGGCGAGCCCCGTCAACTCGGGCACCGCAGGCAACGGCCGGGCGCTCGTCTCGGGCCGAAACGGCGCGGGCTCAGCCCCGCCCAAGGCGATCTGGATCGTGGCCACCTCCGGTGTCCGCGCGTAAGGCAGCGACACCGATCGACCGTCGAACGCCGACCACGCCTGGCCATTAACCGTGACGGCCGTCACCGGGCCGGTGCCCGTCGTGGACAAGTACAGCCGCTTGCGCCCGAACCGAACGGGGAAATGCTGTTCCAGCCGTATGATGCTCGGCGGGATATGAGGGAGAAGTGTCAAGCCCTCGGCCCCGTACAGATACTCGAAGAGCCCGCGCAGCATCGCGGTCGGTGGACCGAAGCTGTCGTAGCAGAGGTTGATCGCCTCGCGCGGTTGGTAGACGGCCGCCCCGAAATCGACCAGGGGATTATCCATCCGAAAGGCGCGCGCAAATCGCAGCAACTGCCGCATCGACCGCCGGGCATCCTCGAACTGGCCCACCCGGTAATAGCCCATGATCATGCGCGCCTCGCAGGTGGACCAATGGCCGCCGTTCACCCAGGTGCCAAACTGCCACAGCCAACTGGTCGGTGGCGTGTACATGTCGTCCAAGCTCGGACAACTCGTGAGGATGAACCCATGCGGGCGCAGACCGGGGATGGCCGCGATCTTCCGGTAGATCCGCTCCGCTTGCTCATCGTCCACCACCCGAAAACAGATCGCGTCATGGTTGCACACAGCCTCGAAGTAACCGTGACGCTCCGCCCCGTACACACCGTGCCGGGTACCGTCCGGGTCAAGCGACTTGATGAAATAGCCTTCCTCGGTCGTGAGCCGGGCCAATCCCTGACGCGCCTGCTCCCGACGCTGCGCGTACCGTGTCGCGGCCTCGCCGCGTCCCGCCAGCTTCTCCAGTTCGATCAAGCGATCCAACGCGGCGATCGTGCTGATCGATAGACCTGCCAGGTAGGCCTGGCCATAAGTGCCGTCAGGCTTGCGCCAACCCGCGTAGCTCGGCGCCAACAGATTGCCGGCTGGCCCAGCCCAGAACAGGTTGTTCGCAGGGTCCCGGCGGGATTCGAGCAGGTCCGCGCTACGTTCGAGCTTGGGCAGGTAACGCTCCAGCGCCGACCGATCGCGGCTGATCAGCAGCAACTCGGCCTGCATCACCATTCCGGCCGCGGTGAACTCGATGCCCCAATCGTGGATGTCCACTCGGCCATCGCCTTGCTTGGGCATGTACCAATCCGGCGAAGCCGCATCGCACAATTGACCGTCGGGAATGACCAGCTCCTGATCTCGCCATTTCCAGACCCGTTTCCCGTCGCCCATCTGGTCGAACCACAGGTCCTGGGCATTTTGCAGGAACCGCACCAGCGGCTCCTCGAAGAAGGGCAAGCCGCAGTATGTTGGCCCGTAGCTGTTCTGGATCCACCAAGCGCCCCAGGTTGGGCCCTCGACGAACCCGTTCCAGGCCGGGGTGTACAGCATGGCCAGGTGCTGCAGCTCCGGATCCGCGCCGAGCATCCGCCGCGACACCTCCAGCAACTCGAGATACTCGACATCGCCTTCCCCCCGATAGTACTGCCCTTCGTACTTATTTTATATCAATGTGACGTGTAAATTAAAATTGACACTAACATCAATATCAATGTCATTGTGACGCGTAAATTATAATTGACAACTTGATCCCCCTCGGGCAACCTCGCCACCGCTTATGAGACTGACCCGCATCAAAGTCAAAGGCCGACCCGCCGTCTACCACTGCGTCTCGCGCATCGTCGGCGCCCAACGCCTCCTCGATGATCTCGGTAAAGAAACCTTGGTCCGGCTCCTCCGCCGCCTGGCCACCTTCTGCGGCCTCGAGGTCATCACCTACTGCATCATGTCCAATCACTTCCATGTTCTGGTCAGAGTCCCGGCCGAGCAGAACCCGACCGACGAGGAGTTGATCGAGCGGATGGAGGCGCTCTACGGCAAGGGCAAGCAGGCTGGGCTTGTCGCCCTGGCCCGAGAGGGGCTGAGGGAGCGAGGGCGAGTGGACCCGGACTTGCGGCAGCGGATGCTGGCACGGATGGGGGATGTGTCGGAGTTCATGAAGGAGTTCAAGCAGCGGTTCAGCAAGTGGTACAACATACGGCATCAGCGGTTTGGGACGTTGTGGGCGGAGCGGTTCCGTAGTGTGTTGGTCGAGGATCGGTCGCGGGTGCTGGAGACGGTGTCGGCGTACATCGACTTGAACGCGGTGCGGGCCGGATTGGTTGAGGATCCTAAGGACTACCGGCACTGCGGGTACGCAGCGGCGGTGGCTGGGGATGCGAAGGCACGGGCAGGGTTGTTAAGTGTGTACGCGGGCGGGAGTGCGGGAGCGCCTCGGAGCGGGACTGGGGCGGTTGGGGCGGGAGGGGTTCGGGCGGCGGGGGCAGCAGGGGAAGAAGAAGGGGCAGGGACAGGGGCCCGCGGGCAAGATGCCCGCGCTCCGTCCTTGACCGGCGCACGGTCTGCCGAGGTTTCCGAGGAGCCGAGGACGGTGAAGGTGCAGGTGCGTGATTGGAAGGAGGTGGGTGCGGAGTATCGGCAACGGTTGTTTGTGCGTGGGGGGGTGTCTGGGAGCAGCCAGAAGAAGGAGTTAAGTCGGGAGCAGATCAAGCGGGTGTTGGAGAAGGGCGGGGAGCTGAGTGTGGGGGAGGTGTTACGGTTGCGGATTCGACACATGACAGACGGGGTGGTGCTTGGATCGAAGGGTTTTGTGGATGCAGTGTGGTTGGCGCATCGGGAGCGGTTCGGGTCGAAGCGGCGGAGTGGGGCACGGCCGATACGGGGTGGAGGTGCTCCGCTGGCGGGGCTGAGTGCGTTACGGGACCTGCAGGTCCAGGCGATCGCATAGGAGCCAGTGGGAGTCGCTGCCGTGGCGTCTTGAAGGGGAAGGCTGAGCTCCGTCTCGCTAACGATTCGGGGAAAAGCTCCAGGGGCCAGCACGAACTTGTCGAGAGGCCGGGAGCGGCTAGAGTTGGGCTCATGCGCAAGTTGATCCAGAGGCTCACCGGTAAGGTTCGGCGGCAGAAGGAGCCGGACCCAGAGGTTCGGCGGGCGGAAGTCATGGATTTTCTGGGGCGGCGGCCGTCGTTTGACCACCGCGAGTGGCAAGAGCGGTTCGCTCCCGAAATCCCAGTCGAGTTTGTGGCTTGGTACCGGGAGACGTGCTCACGGTGTTTTGGGTATGACCTGTCCGGGGCGCGGCCTGAGGATCAGTTGACCGACGACTTAGGGATGTACCGGGCTACGTTCAGCGACATCGACATGGATATTCTGGAAGATTACGAGAGTCGGTTTGGGGCTCAGCTTCCTCCGGAAGAGCAACTGGAGATTGGGACCTTCGGCGATTTCCTCGAGAAACTCTGGAGGCACGCCCAGGAGCCGCCGCCCGAGGAGAACGCGGCGGCCGATCCAGTCAGTGGCGCGCGGTAATCGGCGTCCAGACGACCGTGGTGCGGCCGGCACGGTCTCCGGTCGAGGTGCGGAGCCGGTAGATCCCTGGCCGGTTGAGTCGGAAGGTGGTGACGACCTCGGCGCCGTCCGGGCGGAAGTTGACTTGGGGTTGGAGGGCAAGTGGGGCGAGGAATTGGTAATCCTCTTCGTTGGGTCCGTAGAGCTCCCAAGCCACGAGCGCGTTGCGATAGACGCCAGCCCGGTCCGTGCCGAGGGTGTAGTAGACGGGGGCCGTGGTTTCCACCACCCGGGCGCGGGCGGTGACGGCGAGGGGGACCTGGCCCTCCTGGGCGGACAACTCGACGGCGAGGCTGGGCGGCGCCCCGGTTGGCCGCGGGGGCGTGCGGGGTTGGTCAAGTACGTGGCGGGTTTCTCCTTCGGTTACCTCGACTTTGCCATCTTCGCGGATGCGGACGAGCTCACGGTAGCCAATGGGTTGGAGCCCGGGCAGATCCCAGAGCAGGTCGAACGCCACGCCCAATCGCAGGCAGCGTTCGATCTCGACGAACAGGTTGCTCATGATCGCGCGGTGCTTGACGCCCGATCGGTTGACGCGTTCGAGGTTCAGTTCGCCCAAGCCCCACAGGTTGCCACGACCCAAGTGCACGTGTCCGAGGTTGTAGCCGGGTGGGAACAGGAGGGCGACTTCGGCTGCGCGTTTCAGTCGGGCCAGGTCGCGAGGGGGCTGGTTTTCGGCGTGGGTCTTGAGATGGCGGGCCAGGGTCAGGCATTCCCCGTAAGGCACGCAGGCGAGGCGGTGGTTGTCCCAGAAGAAGAAGTGGGTGGCGCCCAGGTCGTAGGCGTGACGCAGAAACCAAGAAGCATCGGCACGGTCCACCGAGCCGTAGATGCTCGTTCCCCAGGCTTTATCGGTGAGCCGGGCCGCTCCGCGGAGGAGGCCGTAGATCACCGAGGTGAAGTGGTTGGGCACATCGATCTGCAGTTGGCATCCGTAGGCCAGGTTGAACTCGGGCAACGTCCGGAGCGTGCCGACGCGTCCTGGCGGCTCGAAGACCATCGCGGCCGGCACACTGGGGTCTTGGGACAACTGATACGCTGCCGTGCTGACCATCGTCTCCCAACTATAAAGATTGGCCTGACGGAAGGAGACGAGGCCCAGATCCACGTCGGACCGCGCCTGCAAGCTGCGCAAGAGGCTCGTCGGTGCGCCCGCCTCGAGGACATGCCGAAAATGTTCCTGGAAGGCCCCGAGGGCGACCTGGGGGGTGAGGTTTCGCCGATAGGCCGGGTCTTGGGCCAGCCGGGGCCGGATGACATGATCGCGCGTGACCACTGCCGGCTCATCCAGAAACAGCGTCGGCCCCAGGTAAGCGCTGCGGTAAAGACACTCCGGATACGGCACCTCCGCGCCGCCCACGCCCCAGTAGAAGACGTTCAGGTCCTGCACCCACGGCAATTGTTGGGCGTCCACACGCAGGCAGTTGAACCCTGCCGCCGCCAGCTCGAGATAATCTGCCCGGGTCAATCGCACCAGTTCATAGTCGGAATCGTCGTAACGCCGGGTCTCGTCCTTCTGGCGGGTGTTGCTGGGTAAGCCGACCCAGAAGTCGGATCTCAATTCAAGGACACGGGCGGGTGGCGGGACGGCGGCGGTGGCATCCTCGACAACGTCGGCGAGCTGGTAGGTGTGGCCCAGGTATCGGACTCGGCTGGGGAGAGCGGTTGCCTGGCCGGTTGCCTCGATGCCATCGAGCGGCTGCGGGATCAGGTGTTCCCACCCGCCGAGGCTGGGGAGCAGGGCACGCCCCGTCTGTCGATCGCGGTATTCGACGGGGGCATCGGCGCCTTCTTGGAGGACGTAGCGCGCGGTGCGCGCGCGGGCCAACTCGAGTTCGGCTGGGGGATAGCCGGCGCTCAGGAGCCAGACGCGGTACTGTGCCCCGTTAGCCTTGGTGGCGTGCAGCCCTAGCCATTGGTGGGGCTCGCCCGCCTGAGGCGCGAGCGTCCCCCAAGCCAGGGCCAAGGCTTTCACGACGGAGCCCTGCGGGGGGCTGGTTCCAGCCCACTGGTACCGGCCGACCTGGCCTCGGCGAGCCTCCGGAAGGGGTGGGGAGGCTGTGATCGTGGTTGCCGGGTCCTGCCCCAATGCGCGGGTTGACGCCGTCGCCGCTCGAGCGCCGAGGGTCCAGAGCGTCCAGAGGCCGCTCGCCAACGTCAGAATGAAGATGATTCGCACGCCCATAAATCCCCCCAGACGGTCGTCTCGGATCGCGCCGGGCCCTGCCGGCGGAATCACCGCTCCCGGCCTGGCCATACTGAGGGGAGAATGGCGAGTCGGCTTAGCGGATCACAGGCGCGCTCGGACGGCTTTGACGATGGCCTCCGGGTCGGGGAACTGGCCCGTGGCCTTCTTGCTGTAGATGCCCTGGCCGTTGACACTGACCTCGAAGACGCCGCCGCTGGAGGGCACCAACTTGAGCGAGGTCACCTGGGATTTGAACGCCAAGAGTTGTTCCGCCAGACCGACGGCTTTGGGTTCGTAGTTTCAGGCCGCGCAATATTCGATGACGATGTCCAGTTTCATCCCGTGATTGATGGGCGCAACCGTAGGGCAGGCGGACCCGAGCGTCAAGTGGCCCGCGCCACGGCGGCCGGCGCGCACTTGCGCGCGCCCACCATCTGGGCCTACCTTCCGGCCACGATGCCGATAGCTGCGGCCCGAGCTGAGCCTGCGGGGGAACGGTTGGCGGAGCTCCTCGAGGAGATTCGAGGCGACGCCCGCCGGCGTTTGGCGCTGGCACCCGACACGCACCCTTCGCAGGAGGTGGCGCGGTACAAGAAGTTCCTCAAGCTCGAAACGCATCGGCTCAAGATGCTGCACCGGACCGGCGGGGGCGGGCGCGAGGTTTGTCGGGCGCGTGCGACGGTGTTGGATTTGTTGCTGTGCCACAGTCTGGCAGCGGTCCAGCCGCCGGCGGGGAGCCGAGCGGCGGCGCGGACATACGCGCTGGTGGCCATTGGGGGTTACGGCCGCGGCGAGCTCAACCCGTGCAGCGACTTGGACATCATGTTCCTGGTGGCGAACGAGGAGGGGGTGCGCGCCCAGTCGCACGCGCCGCATGTCGAGTTGTTGACCGGCGGTTTCCTGTGGGACGTGGGGTTGAAGGTGGGCCAATCGGTGCGGACGGTGGCCGATTGTGTGACCGTGGCGAAGCAGGACATGCAATCGAAGACGTCGCTCATCGAGGCGCGGTTGATCTGCGGCGAACGCGCCCTATTCGAGCAGCTCCAGCGGACGGTGCTGAATCGCTGCGTCAAAGGACACGAACACGATTACATCCAGGCGCGGTTGGCGGATCAGGAGGCGCGGCGGGCCAAGTACGGCAACTCGGCCTGCATGCAGGAGCCGAACGTGAAGAACGGTTGTGGCGGCCTGCGGGACTACCAGAACCTGCTTTGGATGGCCTACTTCAAGTATCGCATCCAGACCTTGGCCGAGCTGAGCGCACGGGACCAACTCAGCGAGACCGAACGCCAACAACTCGAAGCTGCCTACGACTTCCTACTCCGTGTCCGGAACGAACTCCACTATCACACCGGCCGGGCGGCCGATGTGTTGTCGAAAAGCGTGCAGCCGGCGGTGGCGCGGAACTTGGGCTACACCGAGCGGTCGCCCAGCCGGCGGATCGAGCAGTTCATGCGCGATTACTACACGCACTCGCGCCATATCTACCTGATCACCCGGACGCTCGAACAGCGCTTGGCTCTGTTGCCCCAGCCCAACCGGCTGCCGACCTGGAAACAGTTCCTGCGCCAGCGCCGGCACACGGCCATGTACCCCGTGGATGGCTTCAAGTTCGTGGATGGGCACGTCTGCGCCGCCCACGACCGCACCTTCGAGGAACAACCGGCGCGGTTGATGCGCGCCTTCCGGCACGCCCAGCAGCGCGGCCTGGGGCTGGACCCGGACCTGGCGCAAACGATCCGGCGCCGGTTGGCCCTGGTCAATGAAGCGTTTCGGCACGACTCACATATCCGCGAGACGTTCCTCGAGATCCTCGACCAACGGGGCAACGTGGCGCGGGTCCTGCGCACCATGCATGAGTTGGGATTGTTGGGCCGCTACCTGCCGTCCTTCGGCAAGCTCACCTGCTTGGTCCAACACGAGTTCTTCCATCAATACGCGGCTGACGAACACACGCTGATCTGTCTGGAGAAACTCGACGCGCTCTGGGGCGCCCAGGATCCACCGCACGGATTGTATGCGGACTTGTTTCAGAAGATCGAACGGCCGCACCTGTTGTACCTGGCGTTGCTGCTCCACGACGCCGGCAAGGCCAGCCGCGCCCGAGACCACTCGCTGGTCGGCAGCCGAATCGCGCGCGGCGTGGCCGAGCGTCTCGGTCTGGATGCCGCCGCCACCCAGACGCTCTGCCTGCTCATTCGACAACACCTGGCCATGATCCAGATCTCCCAACGCCGGGACCTGGACGACCCGGGCGAAATTCGCCGGTTCGCGGGACAGGTGGGCAGCATCGAACACCTGAATCTGCTGACGCTCCTGACGTACGCCGACGCGCGGGGGACCAGCGAACAACTTTGGAACAGCTTCAAGGATTCCCTGCTCTGGACCCTCTACCGGCGGACGCACGAGTTGTTGACCGGCTCACGCGAGTTCGCCCGGCTCGAGGCCGAACAACGCGAGTTGTTGGCGGGCGAGGTCGAGCGCGAGTTGGCGGGTGAGATCGCGGCCGACGAGGTGACGGCGCATTTCGCCGGCATGCCCCCGCGCTATTTCCGGGTGCAGACCGTCAAGGAGATCGCCGCCGACCTGCGCCTGGCGCGGGCCTTCCTCGAGCGGCAGTTGGCAGAACACGAAGACCCGCTCGAGCCGGTGCTGACGTGGCAGCACCAGGCCGATCGCGGCTATTCCGAGGTGAAGATCTGCACCTGGGATCGGCACGGCTTGTTCTCGAAGATCACGGGCGCACTGACCGCAGCGGGACTGAACATCCACAGCGCCGAGATCTTCACCCGCGCCGACGACCTCGCCTTGGACAGTTTCTGGGTGACCGATGCCCTCACGGGTACGCTGGCCAACGCGGACGAACAGGCCCGGTTCCAGCGCTGCCTCAACGAGGTCTTGGCCGGCCAACTCAACCTCGCGGACTTGCTCCGGCGGCGCCCCCCGGTCAAACCCTTGTATTCCGCCCACGAAGGGGAACGAATCCCCACCCAGGTCCGCTTCGACAACACCGCCTCCGACCAGCGCACCGTCCTCGAGATCGAGACCGAAGATCGCCTGGGGCTGCTCTACACCATCTCCCAGGTCCTGAGCGAGCTGGGCGTCGACATCTTCCTCGCGAAGATCTGCACCGAGAAAGGCGCGGCCATCGACACCTTCTACTTGGGCGAAGCCGGCGGCGGCCAGATCCGCGCCGGGGATCGCCTCCGCCAGATCGGGCAACGGCTCCGCGCCGCCATCCAACGGCTCGAATAAGCGCCTCCGCCTCCGACCGCGCTAAGGCGGGCCGATCCAAAAACCTAGCGTCGCTGCCGGCCCGGGCTGGGGTGAAGCCGGGCTGGGGCAGTGACGCCAGGAGCAGGCAAGCTGAGCGTTCGGTTTCAAAGGCAACTCTCCTCCTTGTTGACTTGGTGCCGCTCAGGAGCCTGAAAAAGACTGACTGATGAGTCACTGAGATGGACTACAACTCGGCGGTAGGGCGCGCAGTCCTCTGCGCCCCGCGGCTTCCTGTGTCCACAGTGGTCTACGGCGTGCAGAGGACTGCGCGCCCTGCTACCGCCAATGGGTCGTCTATCCCGACCTCGAATAAGTGATAAGACGAACCCGTCCCTCGAAAACGGAGCGCACCACGGTTTGGCCAACCGGACGGCCGCGCTCGCCCAAACCCTCCGCCCCGTTCCCGAGCGCCCTGACCCAGACTCGGCGGGCCGCCCGGGCCGGTTGTTGGGGGACTTGGGTTCCATCCTCATGACGCTACTGCTACCACGGACTCCCTAACTCGCAATACGCCACTCGGCGGATCGAGGGTCCACCAACGGCTCCGGCTAGACGAGGAGGGTGGGTAGCTTCCACCCGCTTTGGCGCGCGCATCGGGGCCATGAACCTATAGCGCCGGTTTTCCAACCGGCATGGGGCCAACTGGAAAGTCGGCGGTACGGCTGGTCCATGGAATGACGGTAGGTCGCGGGGGCCCAGGCGGGACTTGACTCCGTGGGCTCTAGGGGGACCATCCCGCCATGCGCATCCATCTTAGCCTTCCTGGGTTTGGCCTTCCGCGTCGCCAATGGTTCGCCTTGATAGCAGCCACCACGCTGGTCGCCGGGACGGCACCCTCAGTGTCCCAGGACCAACCGCGCCAGGTCTTCTCCGCCGGCGTCGCTCGGGTCGACATCACGCCGGACTACCCCATTCGTTTGACGGGTTATGCTGCGCGTAAGTCCCCCTCGGAAGGCGTCGAGCAGCGGCTCTGGGCCAAGGCGCTCGCTTTGCGACACCAGCGCTCCGCTCCCGTCCTCCTGCTCACCGTGGACACCTGCGGTGTGCCGGGGGGCTTAGTCGAGGAAGTCGCGCGCCGGTTGTCGGACCAGGCCGGCCTCGAACGGGACCGGCTAGCCGTCTGCGCAAGCCATACCCACAGCGCCCCCATGCTGGCCGGATTCGCCCCCAACATCTTCGCCGAACCCGTGCCCGCCGACCAGGCCGATGCGATCGACCGGTACACCCGCTGGGTCACCGACCAACTCGAACGCGTCGGCTTGGCGGCGCTCCGTCAATTGGAACCCGCCACCGTCGCGTGGGGGTTGGGCCAAGCTACCTTCGCCGCCAACCGCCGAACCGCAGGTGGACCGGTAGACCATGCAGTCCCCGTCTTGTGCGTCCGCAATGCGGCCGGAGCCGTCCGCGCCGTGCTCGCGAACTACGCTTGCCATTGCACCACGCTCGGCGCCGGCATGAACCGCATGTGTGGCGACTGGGCCGGGTATGCCCAAGAACAACTCGAACAGACGTTGCCCGGAGCCACAGCCCTCATCTCGATCGGTTGCGGCGCCGACGCCAACCCCAATCCGCGGGGTGGACCCGATCATGGGCTGGCGCTAGCGCGTCAACACGGACAGGCTTTGGCCGCCGAGGTCACCCGCGTGTCGAGTGGTTCGCTGAGCGAGTTGGTGGCGGCTCCTCAGGCCCGGTTGCGGCGGGTAAGATTGCCTTTCCAAGCTCACTTCAGCCGCGCCCAATGGCAAGAGCGAGCCACGCGGCCGGGCATTGTCGGGTACCACGCGCGGCGGAACCTCGAGCGCCTCGAACGGGGCGAGCGTCTGCCCGAGACCCTTCCTTACGTCCTGCAGAGCTGGTCCTTCGGCGATCGACTGGCGATGGTCTTTCTCGCGGGCGAGGTCGTGGTCGATTACGCCCTTTGGATGAAGGCCGAGTTTGCTGCGGACCGCCTCTGGATCACGGCTTATGCCAACGACGTGCCCTGCTACATCCCCTCGCGCCGGATCCTCGACGAAGGGGGCTACGAGGCGGAGGATTCGCTCTGGTACTACGACCGCCCCCAACGGTTAGCTCCGGAGACCGAGACGGTGCTGCAGGATGCCGTGCGCCGCCTCTTGCCGCGTCCTTACCGGGCCCAACTGTGACGTCGGTGCCGGGCGGTCAACGACTAGATACCGTGTCATTTAGATCTCCGTATCTGAGAATTGGCAACACAGCGAGCGCGACACACCGCCAGCGCGAGATGAGTGGGGGATGAGTGCGAGAGAGGGGGAGGGGAGCTAGCGAGCTAGGGGACAAGGGCTGTCAACCATTATTTCACTGTCCAGATGTTTGGTTGTTCTGTGGTCAGGCACAGAGGGAGACGGTTCGGTTAGCCTTGTGGTTGTCAAGTCTTATAAACCTGGCGAATTGAAGTCGCACGGTAAGAACAGGGAAGAACAGTGCTCCGCCGCTCACGCCGATCGACGATCGAGGGAGCCCTGGCCTCTGGCCTCTGGCCTGGGCCTGGGTTGGTCCGTGCTACAGCCCGACCTGGCGGGCGCGATAGAAGCCGCGCGGAGTTCCCGGCGCGGTGCTATCGAGGAAGTCGAGGAAACCGTTGGCGACTCGGTTGGTGCCCAGGGAATCCCATCGGACCAGGTCCTCGGAGACATCGATCGAGTAGCGCAGACCGCGTTCGCCGTGGAGATAGAGGCGGAACTGACCGTCGGGTTCGAAGCCGACCAACTCGAGGATGGGGGGGATGAAAGGCCCGGGTTCGGCCGTGATTTGGTATTCGTCGAACAAGAGGTAGTTGTCTCCGGGGAATCCCTTGCGGCGGATGGCCCAGACGGCGTCCACGTCCCCGAGATCCAAGCGGGCGTTGGTGGTGGTGATGGGCTGGGCGTCGACGACGACTTGCCCGTTCATGATGGCGAGCCAGTTGTTGCGGGCGAAGTTCATCACGAGATCGAGCCAGTAGACCACGTCGTTGCGGAAGGTGAACCCGGCGGGTTGATAGCCCGCGGCGTCGTCTAGGGCGAAGAAGATCTCCGCGCGGGAATTGTCGAAGTCCAGCGTGAACAGGCGCGCCCCTGCGGTGTTGTAAACGCTCCACCGGAAATCGTCATACTCGCCATTGGTCGAGTCTACAATTTGCATCAGGACGGAAAACCGCACGATGGGCAGGTCCGGGCCGGGCGGCGTGCCACCGATCGGGCGCCAGACGCTAAGCACTTGATCCTTGGGGGCTGGTGGGGCGAAGCCAACAAAGGCCTGCTGACCGTACCCCGAGATGAACTCGTCGAGCAGGCCATTGCCGCCGGACCCTTCGCCCACCCAGCCCATCTGTCCACGCAGGGGGAGGAGGTCATCGGCCGCCGAGTATCCCTCCGACCTCTCGAAGCCCGTGTAGTAGATGAGCGTGGGAGCGGGAGTGGTGGCGGCGGTCGGGGCTTCCCCGCGCAGGAGTGCAGGCATGAGAAGGCTGCCCGCCGCCATCAGGGCGACGCCCAGCGCGCAGATGGTCCGGGTCATCGGTGCAGACGCCTTCGGTTGCTGCCTCAATTCGGTTGGGTGCGGTTGCTGCCGCGGGCGGGATCGGCCCCGGGCGTGGCCGTGCCGCCGGCGGGCGGTGGTCCTGCTGAACCCCGAGGGCTCGGCTGAGCGCTGAAGGTCGGTCCACTGGGCCGGGCGGGCGCAGGGCTCGAAATCTGCGGCGGCGAATACGCCGGCGGCGGGGTGGGTGGCGCGGAAAACGATGGCCGCGCTGGGGGCGTGTATGACGGTGGTGCTGGGGGTGTATACGAGGGGCGCGCAGGGGCTACGCTGGGCGGTGGCGCCGTATACGACGGCCGTGTCGGGCTCGAGAGCGCCGGGGACCGCGTGGGCGCGGAGAACGAAGGCCGCGTCGGGGCAGCGGTTGCCGGCGGCGCAACATACGACGGCCGAGTCGGGGCGGAGAGCGAAGGGGACCGCCCTGGGGTCGATGGCGTGGGCGCAGGTTGGTTCAGCAGCTTGGGTGCTGTGTAGCTGGGAGGGGCGGTTTCAAACTTGGGCAACTCGCCTCTGCCGGGGTCGATACGTGAGGGCGAGGGGGTGTAACTGCGTGTGGGCGCGCTCGGCACGGTTGGGGCACGGTAAGCTGGCTGTGGAGTATTCGGCGCGGCCGGCGTGTAGCTGCGACTCGGCTGCGAATACGAGGGTGAGCTGGACGGGCTACGCGAGGGCGCCGTGGTGAGGGGCGGATTGGGCAGGCTCTGGGTCGGTTGCGTGCTGATCAGAGGCGTGCGGGTTGGGCTGGCCGGGGTGGGGCGGGCCGTTCGAGCTGTCGGCGCGGCGGTCGTTCGGGCTGGCACGCTGCTCGAGGGCTGCGAGCTCAGGGCAGGCGAGGCCTCAGCGCGTCCGGGGACTTGGGTCGAGGTGGTGCGCGGGGGCGTCCGCAACACTGAGCCGGGCGACGCCGGAGCTAGGGCCGAGCTGCGCGGCACAGGGGTGGGTTCTGCGCGTTGGGTGGTTGCGCGCGTCCGGGAAGGGGTGGTGGCCAACTCGGCCCCAGAGAGCCGAGACGGCAGCGTGGGGCTTGGGCTAGTTGGGGCGACCCGGCCGGGGACCGCGCTGCCGGCGCCGGGTTTGGCGAGTTCGGCGCTCCGGCGGAGCGGCTGTGCGGGTGTGGGTGGCCGGGTTGGGCTCGGCGCATCGAGATTTGCGGGCAAGCTGGGGCGATAGACTGCGACCCGCGCGCCGTCATGTTCAAGCCGGTCAGGTTTCGTGGGGACACCGCCGCGCGAATCGATGTCGTAGAGCCGGGTCTTGGGCACTTCCTGGCGGGTGACGGAGGCGATTCGGGTGGGGGCGATGCCGTTATTGACGATGGTGTTGTTGTCGCCCACGATGATGTTGTTGATCACGGTCGAGTTGTTATACACCCGCGCCACCTCGTGCCGCGGAAGGCCATACCGCCACGGGTGCGGACTGTAGAAGCTGCGATAGTGAACGAAGGTGTACCAGTCGGAGGCCAAGCCGAATCCGAATCCGAAACCGATACCCGAGCCGAAGTAAGTCAGGCCGACGGAACTGCTCCAGTAAGCGGCGGGTGGGAGCGGCGCCCAGCCGCAGTAGGTGTCGTAGCTGCGCCAGGTCACCCAGGCGGGGCCCCAGACCGAGCCCGGCACCCAGACCCAGCCCCGAACGGGGCTCAGGTGCCAGCGGCCATAGTGGAAGGGGGCCCAGCCCCACGAATAGTCCGAGTGCCAATACCACCCGTGATCGGTCCACAACCAACGCCCCCGGTGGTAGTACGGGCGCCAGAACGGGTCCACGACGGCGCACGTGGGTTGCCAGCACCAACCGTAGCTCGGCAGCTCGACCCAAGTGCCGTACGGAGCGAGCGTGCTGTAGAAGTAGTTGTGGGTGACTTGGGTAGGCGGTTCCGTGTACACGGGTTGCGGCGCCACGGCAGCGCTAGGCGCGGTTGCCACAGGCGGGTTCACCGGTGTCGGGTCGCCTGGCGCCAACACGGTGGTGGCTGTGGCCACGGGAGCCGGTGAAACCGCGGGTGCGACCGACGCAGTGGCAGGGAGGAGAGTATGGGTCGTTTCGGTGACGGTCTGCGTGACTTCGACCGAGGCCGGCGCGTCTGCGATGGGGGCGGCCTCGCGCAACTCGTTGCCCCGGCGAACCATGGCGCTGAGAACCTCATCGGATAAACCCAGGTCTTTCAGGTACACGATCTCATCGGCAGCCGGGTCGTAGGCCACGTTAGACTTGGCGATGTACTCGACGATGACCGTGTCGCCGACGCGTGCTTGTGCCAGTTCGACAATCTCCGCTACGCCCGGCGACAAGGGTGGCCGTTGCGCGGCGACGACTGCCGTGGGCGCTTCCACACTGGGCGTTGGGGCTGAAAGGGTTGGCGCCGGAGGAGGCGCAGGAACAGCGACTGGGCTGACGGTAGCGGTCCGCGCGACGGGGGGAGGCGCGGACTGGCTGCCGCAGCCGGCCAAGTAGAGAAGGCCAAAGGCCAGGAGCGGGAGGGGCAGTTGGCTGGCGAGGGAACGGGCGAGTTTCATAAGCGAACTTGGGTTGAAAGTCAGGCGTGGCAGTGGGAGCGGGTGGGGTTCCGTGCGCGGCGGTATCGACCCGGCGGCGTTCAGCCGGGCACGGCGGATGGCTGACGAGTAAGTTTTCATATGCCGAGCGGTCCAGTCGTTTCGGGTGGCCGAGGCGCGGTTACCGGTCGTGGTGACGGGTTGGACACGGCCTCGGCCAGCCCACAGCAGATGGACCTGACGATTGGGGCTGATATTCAGGCGCTTTTTTGCTTGCAATCCGGGCTGGGACGTTTAATTCGTTTAGTTCAATTTGAACGATCGGTTTCGGTTCTCCGGATCTCAGGTGTGCCCGGCGTTAGTTCAGGTGCGAACTGACGAGCACGAAGTGTCCTCCCTAAGGTTCCTTCCCGAGCTGGGTTGGGCGCATCGATGCTGACCATGGTTTCTAAGACGCGGCCTGCGATTCGGGCCAAGGTCCGCCTCGAGATGGTCGAGGCTGGGGCGCGGCTTTGTCGTCAGTTGGGCTTGCCGCGGAGCACGGGGCAGATTTATGGGCTGCTGTTCTTGGCGGGCGGGCCGATGTCTTTGGATGACATTGTGGGGATGCTGGGCATCAGCAAGGCCAGCGCGAGCACGGGCACGCGGCAACTGACCTCTTGGGGCGCCATCCGGCAGGTCTGGGTGCCGGGGAACCGGCGTGACTACTTCGAGGTGGTGGCCGACCTAGGCGACTTGATTCGAGGCAGTTACGAGAACGTCATCAAACCCCGCCTCGAAGCCACCCAGCGCCGACTCGACGGTCTGTTGCGCGCCCTCGATCATGACGCGGCGGAGGGCTTGCTGGACAAGGACGAGGCGATGGTTTGCGCCGAACGCATCAAGTACTTGGCCCGGCTCCACCGCAAACTGCAGTCGGCTCTGCCGTTGTTCGAGAAGCTGATTTAGTCGCCATGACGATCGCCATTGTCGGTCTGGGGTATGTGGGGTTGCCGTTGGCGCTTCAGTTCGCGCGCTCGAGCGTGCAGGTGCTGGGCCTGGATGTCGACCGGGCCAAGGTCGAGCGACTCAACGCCGGCCAGAGCTACATCCAGCACATCGACCACGGGGCGGTCCACGAACAGGTCAGTGCCGGCCGGTTGGTTGCCACGACGGACTTCGCCCGGGTGAGCGCTGTCGAGGCGGTGGTCATTTGTGTTCCCACGCCGCTGAACAAGAACCGCGAGCCGGACCTGAGCTACATCATCCAAACGGGCGAGGCGCTTGCGCCGCATTTGCGCCGTGGGATGTTGGTCGTGCTCGAGTCGACCACGTATCCGGGCACGACCGACGGCGAGCTCAGGGAGGTGCTCGAGCGCGGCTCGGGGCTCGCTGCGGGAGTGGGTTTTCATCTTGCTTTCTCGCCCGAGCGCGAAGACCCGGGTAACCCAGCCAGCAAAGTGGCGGCTATTCCCAAGGTGGTGGGCGGCCTGACCCCGGAATGCGGCCGGCGCGCGGTGGCTCTCTATGCGCGGGCGGTCCAGCGGGTGGTGCCGGTCTCTTCGTGTCGGGTGGCGGAGGCGACCAAGCTGCTCGAGAACGTCTTTCGCAGCGTCAACATCGCTTTGGTCAACGAGCTCAAGGTCGTTTACGGCGCGATGGACATCGACATTTGGGAGGTCATCGCCGCCGCGCGCACCAAGCCGTTCGGCTTCATGCCCTTTTATCCCGGGCCTGGCCTGGGCGGCCATTGCATCCCGATCGATCCGTTCTATCTGACGTGGAAAGCGCGCGAGTACGGCCAGAACACCCGGTTCATCGAGCTGGCGGGCGAGATCAACACGGCGATGCCCGACTACGTGGTGCAGCGGGTGAGCGAAGCCCTCAACGCGGCCCGTAAACCGCTCAACGGCAGCAAGATCCTAGTCGTCGGTTTGGCCTACAAATCCAACGTCGACGACGACCGCGAATCGCCCAGTTACGTGCTCATGGATCGGTTGGCCAAGCGCGGCGCGGCCGTCTCGTATCACGACCCGCATGTGCCGGTCATTCGGCCGAGCCGCGAGCATTCCCATTGGGCCGGCACCGAGTCGGTTGCCTGGACGCACGAGGTCATTGCCGCTTTCGACGCTGTTCTGATTGCCACCCACCATGACGCCTTGAACTACAAGGAGCTGGGCCGTTGGGCCGCGTGCATCATCGACACGCGCAATGCCATGGCCGACGTCCCCACGCGCCCTGGTCAGGTATGGAAGGCCTAGCCAGAGAGATTCGAGATTCACTTGGAGGGCGGAACTCCGCGACGCCTTGACGTCGCTTCAGACTCCAGACTTCCGACTTCGTGTTCGGGACTTGAGGTCCGGGGCTCGTGGAACTCGCCCCTCCAACAGGGTCAGCACCAGGATCAGTAACTTGGAGGGCGGAGCTCCGCGACGCCCTGACGGTCGCTTCAGACATTTTTGCGTCTCTTTGCGTTCTTTTGCGCCGATTCCCGGCCTTGAGTGATCCGTGAAGATCCTCGTTACCGGCGCGGCGGGTTTCATCGGGTTTCACCTCGCCCAACGCCTGTTGGACCGCGGCGACGATGTCATCGGTCTGGACAACCTCAATCCGTACTATGAAGTCTCGCTCAAGGAGGCGCGCCTCGGCCAACTCGAAGGGCGTCCGCGGTTCCGGTTTGTCCGACTCGATCTGGCCGATCGCGACGGCATGGCGCGGCTCTTCGCCGCCGAACGTCCGCAGCGGGTGGTTCACTTGGCTGCGCAAGCCGGTGTCCGCTATTCGCTCACCCATCCGGAGACCTACGTGGACAGCAACCTGGTCGGGTTCCTCACCGTGCTCGAGGGTTGCCGGCATCATGGGGTCGAGCACCTGGTCTATGCTTCGTCGAGTTCGGTCTATGGCGCCAACACACGGATGCCGTTTTCGGTGCATGACAATGTCGATCACCCGGTCAGTCTGTACGCCGCCAGCAAGAAGGCCAACGAACTCATGGCCCACACGTACAGCCACCTGTACCAGCTCCCCACCACCGGCCTGCGCTTCTTCACCGTGTACGGCCCCTGGGGTCGGCCGGACATGGCCCTGTTCCTGTTCACACGCGCGATTCTCGAGGACCGCCCCATCGACGTCTTCAACGAAGGCCGGATGCAACGCGATTTCACCTACATCGATGACATCATCGAGGGCGTCGTGCGCGTCACCGATCGCGTGCCGCAGCCGAACCTTGCCTGGGACGGCGCCGCGCCGGACCCGGCCACGAGCAGAGCGCCGTACCGCCTCTACAACATCGGCAATCACAGCCCTGTCGAGCTGTTGCGCCTGATCGAGATCTTGGAAGGTTGCCTAGGCAAAAAGGCGCAGAAACGGTTGTTGCCCATGCAACCGGGCGATGTCCCGGCCACCTACGCCGGCGTCGACGACCTGATGCGCGACGTCGGGTTCAAGCCCGCCACACCGATCGAGGTGGGGGTGCAACGGTTTGTGGAATGGTACCGCAGTTACCGAAAAAGCTGAAACGCTGAAACGCTGAAACGCTGAAACGCTGAAACGCCGTTGAGAACCCGAGAGCCGGTAGGGCGAGGCTCCCGCCGAGCCGGTCGGACGCGTCGCCAGGGCTGAAACATATGCATGCAGCAGGCACCGTCCCCCGGCTCGCAGGGGGTGGCATGGTGTTCGAGGCTAGCCACAGGTTGTAGCCGCAGGCTTTAGCCTGCGCCAGTGGTCGAGCTCGTTTCGCAGGTTAAAACCTGCGCCTACAGCAGAGCCGTCATACCCGAAGCGAGTTTTCACACTGGCTCTGAAGACTCAATGGCCCCCCCAATAACCGATAACTCTCCGCAAATAACCGCAAAAGAACGCAAAGAGACGCGAAGAGGGGAGAACCGCAAATCGACCCCGAGGCACGTAGCCCGTGCGAGCGTCAACACTGGACCATAGGGCGCGCGACCACGACCACAGGCCCCAGCGATTTGGACAGTCAACAAGCGCCTCACGAGACTGCAACAGCCCATTTCTGCTTTCTGCTCTGCTTTCTGCTTTCTGTTTTCTACTTTGCCGCCCCATCTCCCATCTTCCGTCTTCGCTGGCTGAGCAAGAAGGAGATCCACACACCCGGCTGAAATGACCTCTGACCAATTACGCCGGCACCTCGAAGCGGTTCCTTTCCAGGCATTCCGTGTCCACATGCCCAATGGGCGGTACGCCGATGTCCCCCACCCCGATTTCATGCACGTTTTCCCCGGTGGCCGTTTCGCGTCGGTCGTCCATCCTGATGACACGATGGAAGTGATCGACATCTTTCTGATCACGAGTATCCAGATCCGACCGTCCAAGGCGAGGAAGCGCTCCGGTGGCAAACGCGCCGCCCCTTGAAACGGCTCACCCAGGCCGGCCATTGGGGTCCGCCTGTCGAAGCAGTCAACCCATTCGACGACTGACCTCTAGCCGCGTTCGGTTCCGCTGTGCCTTCCCCCCTGATAACCGATAACCGATAACTGATAACCGATAACTCCGCTATGCCCCAAGCCGAAGTCACCTTTCTGGTCGAGGCGTGTTCTGAAACTGGCGGATTCGTCGCTCGCTGGGACGACCCGCGAGGAGGCGGTATCACGACGCAAGGCGACACCCTTGCTGAACTGCACACGATGCTGACCGACGCCGTCAGGGGCTATTTCGACCCGGGCGCTCGCCCCCGCCGAGTCCGTCTGCATTTCGCGGAGGACCCCGTGCTCGCCCTGGGATGAAACTCCCGCGCGATGTCACCGGGGCAGAGGCGGCCCGCTCCCTGCAACGACACGGCTTCGCGACCATCCGGCAGACCGGATCCCACTTGATCCTGCGTAGAGGCGCCCGCACCGTGGTGATCCCCCAGCATAAACCGCTCAAGCCAGGCACGCTTAAGGGCATCCTTCAACAATCGGGGCTGACGGTTGAGGGCTTTCTCGCGCAACTCTGAAAATGCTGTATGAACATCGTTGAGGTGAAAGAGGGAACGGCTCTGCGGATTCTCGAGAGCTCGGAAGATCTGTATTCTGCCAAGGAATCTCACCGCGCTCGGCCCGCTGCGCCTTCCCACTGATAACTGATAACCGATAACCGATAACTGTCTACAAATAGCCGCAAGAGAGACACAAAAAGACGC
Source organism: Verrucomicrobiota bacterium (assembly GCA_016871715.1). Classification (GTDB taxonomy): domain Bacteria; phylum Verrucomicrobiota; class Verrucomicrobiia; order Limisphaerales; family J093; genus VHCO01. The sequence continues at coordinate 3,087 of VHCO01000110.1, read as the reverse complement.
AAGAACGCAGGGGCCGAGTGCTCCAGGATGATACCCTCCTGATAACTGATAACTGATAACTGATAACCGATAACTGATAACTCCGCTTCAATCGCCGGAAAAGAACTATGAAAGCTATATCCAGAAGTTTACCCGGCATTGAACCGATGCCGCTGCCAAGATTCCGTCGGCGCAAGAAACCGATGACGGAGCGCCAGTTCATCGCCTGGCTCAAGTCTCAAGGCGCCGTTCCTACGCCGCCAGAGATCAAGAAACGGCTCATCCAGGCCGGCCATTGGGGTCCGCCTGTGGAAGCAGTCAACCCATTCGACGACTGACTCTAGCAGCACTCGACCCCGCTGCGCCTTCCCCCCTGATAACCGATAACCGATAACTGTCCCCGAATGGCCGCAAGAAACGCAAACAGACGCAAAGAGGCGGGAACAGGGAACCCAGCTCGGGATAGATTGCGGCTTGCGGGTAGGGCGCGCAGTCCTCGTGACTGTTCAGGTCACCAACCGCTAATGAACGCTAATGAACGCTAATGAACCCTAATTCGGCGGCACCGGTACAGGTTCTTCCCTTGCGGCAGGAGTCCGATCCGCGTAGATTCGCGCGCATTCCCGGTTGGTCTGAATAGTCAGGTGAAATCCGCGTTTCTTTTGGACGGAGTCTGACTGTGAAGGCAGTGATTTTGGCCGGGGGCCTGGGCACGCGTTTGTCCGAGGAGACGCAGTTCAAGCCCAAACCGATGGTTGAGATCGGCGGGCGGCCGATCCTGTGGCACCTGCTGAAGATGTTCTCGGCCCACGGGGTCAACGACTTCATCGTCTGCTGCGGGTACAAGGGCTATGTGATCAAGGAATACTTCGCGAATTATTTCCTGCACATGTCCGATGTGACGTTCGACGTGCGCGAGAACCGGATCGAAGTGCACGAGAAGAATGCCGAACCGTGGAGAGTGACCGTTGTCGACACGGGCGAGGAGACCATGACCGGCGGGCGGTTGCGCCGCGTGCGAAAGTACGTCGGCGAAGGAACCTTCTGCTTCACATACGGCGACGGCCTCAGCGATGTGGACGTCGGCCAACTGATCGAGTTTCACCGGCTACAGGGCCTGCTGGCGACGGTCACCGCCGTGCAACCGCCGGGCCGATTCGGGGCCTTGGACATCGACGCGGGTCGCGTCCTGCATTTCCAGGAAAAGCCGCTCGGCGATCATGCCTGGATCAACGGCGGCTTTTTCGTTCTCGAACCGCAGGTCATCGATCGAATCGCCGGCGACCAAACCGTCTGGGAACGGGAGCCGTTGACCTCGCTGGCCCGCGACGGGCAGTTGGCGGCCTATTGCCACTCAGGGTTCTGGCGGCCCATGGACACGCTGCGGGACAAGGTCCAACTGGAGGAGCTCTGGGCCTCGGGTAAGGCGCCGTGGAAGGTGTGGTGAGGAAAGAGGATGGGACCTCAGAGGAGATGGGAGATCGAAGATGGGAGCATGTGGCCAATTACAGAATTCCAATGGAGTGATCCGCGGCCAGTGGGTTCTTCGGCTTGCGTGCTTTTGCGTTTCTTGTGGCTATTTGAGATAAGTTGTTGGCTATAGATTCGAGGTTATGAAAGGGGTAGCGACCGGCGTACGTGGATCGGGGAGTGGGCTGGTCAAACCCAACGCTCAGCAGGTGGGAGGTCAGAAGCCAAACGGTGAGCGGTGAGCAAGCAGAATTCGGTGGTGACGTGTTTGGTGGTTGGTACCAGGGGAGGAAGGTCCTCGTCACGGGCCATACCGGTTTTAAGGGTTCTTGGCTATGCGATTGGCTGCTGAACCTGGGGGCTCAGGTCACGGGTTATGCATTAGCGCCCGTGACGGCACCGGCCCTCTTCGAGCAACTGGGCCTGGGGGAGCGGATCGAACATCAGCTCGGCGATATTCGGGACAGCAGCGGCTTCGAGGAGGCCGTTGTGAGGGCCCAACCCGACTTCGTTTTTCATCTCGCAGCACAACCTCTGGTGCGCGCCTCGTACCGCGAGCCGGTCGAGACCTACGCGACCAACGTCATGGGTGCGGTGCAGTTGCTCGAGGCGCTGCGGGCAATCGAGCGGCCCTGCGCGGTTGTCATCGTTACGAGCGACAAGTGTTACGAGAACCGCGAGTGGCTTTATGGGTATCGTGAGAACGATCCCCTGGGCGGGCACGACCCCTATAGCTCAAGCAAAGCGGCGGCCGAGCTGGCCGTTAGCGCCTGGCGACAGTCTTTCTTTGGTGAGCACCCGGTCCGGATCGCCACGGCGCGAGCTGGCAACGTGATTGGTGGCGGCGACTGGGCCGAAGACCGGATTGTGCCGGACTGCATTCGCGCTCTGCAGGAGGGGGCCTCGATCGCGGTCCGCAACCCGCACGCCACGCGGCCCTGGCAGCATGTGCTCGAGCCGCTCTCGGGCTACCTGTGGTTGGCCGCGCGACTGTATGAGCAGGGAGCGGGGAACGCGACTACGGGACTACGGGACCACGGGACTACGGGACCACAGGATTACCAGACCAAGGGACCACGGGACCAAGAGACCAAGGGACCGGGGAACTCGGTTTCTGACCGTCTCCGCACTGCTCGCTCCGAGCTCCCCCCTCCGCGGTCCGCAATCGAGTCCGCGTTTAACTTTGGTCCCGGTCAGGATGCGAACCGGACGGTGCGCGAGTTGGTCGAGGAAGTCCTGAAACACTGGCCGGGGCGTTGGGAGGACCACAGCGAGCCGGACGCGCCGCACGAAGCGAACCTGCTGCAACTGTGCACGGACAAGGCCGATGCCCTCCTCGGGTGGAGGCCGGTGTGGTCGTTCGCCGAGGCGGTGCGCGCCACAGTCGAGTGGTACCGCGAGTTGAGCACGGAGACCGAGGGCCGAGCCTTCCGAGAGAAGCTGCTGGGCCAGATCCAGGAATACACGGGACGGGCAAATGCCCTCGGTCTGCCCTGGGCGGGTTCGTGATCGCGCGGCATGGGCTGTGGACAGCCCACGTCACAGGTCCGGGGTCTCGTGTCGTTACTGATGAGAGGTCGGGATAGACGACACATTGCAGGTAGGGCGCGCAGTCCTCTGCGCGCCGCGGTCTCGCAC